>CAZCSD010000022.1:0-25342 GCA_964501235.1 uncultured Polaromonas sp.
GGTTGCCATGCGGAATGTCAACCGTCCCTTTGCCTTTGGCCACGATGCCAAAAGCGGCTGGCTCAACCACGGCCGCAATAGCGATGAACACCGCGGCCAGGCCAATCATGCTGTGCATGAAAGCGACCAGCTCGGGCATCTTGGTCATCTCCACGCGCTGGGCCATGAGCGTGCCGGCGGCACCGCCGATCACCAGGCCCAACAGCACATAGCCCAGGCCGGTGGCTGAGCCCGAGAGCTCGACGATGAGCGCGCCGGTGGTAAGCACGGCAATGGCCATGCCGACCATTCCGAAGATATTGCCGCGAATGGAGGTGGTGGGGTGTGACAGACCCTTGAGCGCCTGGATAAAGCAGACGCTGGCCACCAGGTACAGCAGCGTGACGAGGTTCATGCTCATTTGGGCTCTCCTGCCTTCTTGTCTTTCTTCTTGAACATTTCCAGCATGCGTCGGGTGACCAAAAAGCCGCCAAAGACATTGACCGCCGCCAGGGCCACGGCCAGCACACCCATGGTCTGGCCCAGGCCGGTTTCGGTCATGGCCGCAGCGAGCATGGCCCCCACGATGACAATGGCTGAGACGGCATTGGTCACAGCCATCAGAGGGGTGTGCAGGGCCGGGGTGACGTTCCAGACCACGTGGTAGCCCACATAGATGGCCAGCACGAAGATGATGAGGTTGGTGATGGTGGGGTTGACGAGTTCCATGGCGTAGGCCTTTTCAAAGCATGGGCGGTCAGGCGCGCAGCACCTGACCGCCCTGGGTCATCAGGCAGGCCGCGACGATGTCGTCCTGCATGTCGATGTTGAGCGCGCCTTCCTTGCTCACGATGAGCTTCATGAAGTCCAGCAGGTTGCGTGCGTACAGCGCGCTGGCATCGGCGGCCACGAGCGCAGGCACGTTGGTCTCGCCCACCAGCACCACGCCGTGCTGGGTGACGGTCCGGCCCGGCTCGGTCAGCGGGCAGTTGCCGCCCTGGGGCGCGGCCAGGTCCACAATCACGCTGCCGGGCTTCATGGCCTTGACCATCTCCTCGGTCACCAGCACTGGGGCGGGCCGACCCGGAATGAGCGCAGTGGTGATGACCACATCGGCCTGGGCCACGCGCTTGGCCACCTCAAGCTTCTGGCGCTCCAGCCAAGACGGCGGCATGGGCCGGGCATAGCCGCCCACACCTTCGGCCGCGTCTTTTTCTTCCTGCGTTTCGTAAGGCACGTCGATGAACTTGGCGCCCAGCGACTCCACCTGCTCCTTGACGCTGGGGCGCACATCAGAGGCTTCGATGACGGCGCCCAGACGCTTGGCCGTGGCAATGGCCTGCAGGCCGGCGACGCCCACGCCCAGAATCACCACGCGTGCGGCCTTGACTGTGCCGGCGGCGGTCATCAGCATGGGGAAGAAGCGCTGGTAGCGCTCGGCGGCCATCATCACGGCCTTGTAGCCGGCAATGTTGGCCTGGGAAGAGAGCACGTCCATGCTCTGCGCGCGGCTGGTGCGCGGGGCCGCCTCCAGGGCGAAGGCGGTGAGGCCGGCCTTGGCCAACCGCTCGAGCCCGGGCCGGTCGAAGGGGTTGAGCATGCCGACCACGGTGCTGCCGCTCTTGAGCAGGGGCACCTCCGATTCCTGCGGGCAGCGTACCTTGAGCACAAGGTCGCAGGCGTAGGCGCCGGCGGCATCGGTGATTTGCGCGCCCAGGGCTGCGTAAGCTTCGTCCGGGGCGCTGGCCGCCACGCCGGCGCCGGACTGCAGCCGAACCGTGTGGCCTTGGGCGATGAATTTCTTGGCGGTCTCGGGGGTTACCGCGACGCGCGTCTCGCCCGCCAGGACTTCTGCGGGAACGCCGATCAGCATGGGGCTCTCCTTGTTGGGTATTTAGGCAGGCCGGTCAAGCCCGAACCCGCAAAACCCTTCATTGTCTCCCGAACAGGCCCTTGCGGTGGCGCGCCCCGAAATTACGGCCCTCAGCGGGCGGTGGGCATCACAAACTCAGCCCCTTTGGGCGTGCTTTCGGGCCAGCGCTGCATGATGGACTTCTGCTTGGTGTAGAAGCGCACCCCCTCTTGCCCATAAGCGTGCATATCGCCGAAAAGGCTGCGCTTGAAGCCCCCAAAGCCGTGCCAGGCCATCGGCACCGGAATCGGCACATTGATGCCCACCATACCCACCTGAATCCGCCGTGCAAACTCGCGAGCGGCGTTGCCATCGCGGGTAAAGCAACTGACCCCGTTACCAAACTCGTGCTCGTTGATGATGCGCACGGCCGTCGCGAAGTCGGGCACGCGCACGCAGGAGAGCACCGGGCCAAAGATTTCTTCCCTGTAAATCTTCATGTCGGTGCTGACGTGGTCGAACAGGGTGCCGCCGAGCCAGAAGCCGGCCTGGCAGCCGCTACCGGCCTGCGCGCCGTCAAATTGACGGCCGTCGACCAGGAGCCTGGCGCCCTCGGCCACCCCGGCGTCGATGTAGCCGCGGATGCGCTGGCGCGCCGCGTCGGTGACGATGGGCCCCATTTCAGCGGCCAGGTTTTCGCCGTCGAGCACTTTCAGGGCTTTCGTGCGTTCGACCAGCCTGGGCATGATCTTCTCGCCCACATCACCCACCAGCACCGCCACAGAAATCGCCATGCAGCGTTCGCCAGCCGAGCCGAAGGCGCTGCCGATCAGGGCATCCACCGCTTGATCGAGATCGGCATCGGGCATGACCACCATGTGGTTCTTGGCACCGCCCAGGGCTTGCACGCGCTTGCCCTGGCGTGCCCCGGTCTCGTAGATGGCGTTGGCGATCGGCGTCGAGCCCACGAAGCTGATGGCCTGTACATCGGGATGCGCCAGCAGCGCATCGACCGCTTCCTTGTCGCCCTGCACCACATTGAACACGCCATCGGGCAGGCCGGCCTGCTTGAGCAGATCGGCCATCAGCAGACTGGGGCTGGGGTCCAGGGGGCTGGGCTTGAGCACAAAGGTGTTGCCGGCCGCGATGGCCAGCGGGAACATCCACATCGGCACCATGACCGGGAAGTTGAAGGGCGTGATGCCGGCCACCACGCCCAGGCTCTGGCGCATCGTCCAGTTGTCGATGCCGGTGGAGACCTGGTCGGTGAAGTCGCCCTTGAGCAGCTGCGGGATACCACAGGCGAACTCCACGATCTCGATACCGCGGGTCACCTCGCCCTGGGCGTCGGTGAACACCTTGCCATGCTCGGCGGTGATCATGTGCGCCAGCGTATCGCGCTGTGCATTGAGCAGCTCGAGGAACTTGAACATCACCCGCGCCCGGCGCAGCGGCGGCGTGTCGGCCCAGGCCGGGTAGGCCGCCTTGGCCGCGGCCACGGCCGCCTGAACATCGCCCGCATGGGCCAGTCGAACGCGGCCGGTGACGGCGCCGGTGGCCGGGTTGGTGACATTCTGGCTGCGCTCAGACGATCCGGCGCTGGGCTGGCCGGCGATGTAGTGGTCGATGAAAGGGGTGCTCATGGGGTCTCCGTACGAGCTGGGCAGAGCCTCGAATCGAGCACAGCTTGCGCCCAGCTGATGGGTGTTAGGGGGGTTAGGAATGGCGCAGTCTAGGCAGACTCAGGGGCCTCTGCAAGAGCGCAGCGCTGAACGGATTGTTCGTTTTCGTGAACAATGGATCCATGAATCTACAAAAAATCAACGCTCTTTGGGGCCACTTGCACTGGCTCAGCACCCTGGCCCAGCAAGGCAGCTTCACCGCCGCTGCTGCAAGGTTGGGCGTGAGCAAGGCGGCGATGAGCCAGCGCATCACCGAACTCGAGCGTGCGACCCGGGTGGCGCTGGTTCAGCGCACCACCCGCAGCGTCCGCCTGACCGAAGCCGGTCAGCGGCTGGTCGATGAAACGCGCGCCGCTTTTGAACAAATTCAAAGCAGCTTCGAGCGGGTGCGCGACCGCGCCGAGCAACCCAGCGGCCTGATCCGCCTGACCGCGCCCGTGGCCCTGGCGCGTCAGCAGCTGGTGCCCCTGATCGCACATTTTTTGCGGGAGCATCCAGACGTTCGCATCGAAATGGACCTGTCGGACCGCATCAGCGCCTTGGCCTCCGAGGGCTTTGACTTGGCCATACGCCACACCGAGCGCGCCCCGGACACCCATGTGGCCTGGTCGCTGTGCCGCACGCAGTCGGTGCTGGTGGCCTCGCGCAGCTATCTGCGCCGCAAGGGCCTGCCCCGCAAGCCGGCCGACCTGCAAGCGCACAACTGTCTGCACTACCCGCGCTCGCAGGAAAGCCCAGCCTGGACCTTTGAGCGACCGAATGCGGGCAAGGGTAGTGCGCGTCTGACGGTGCCCGTCAGTGGGTCCTTTGCCGCCAACAACAGCGAAGCGCTGCGCGAAGCCGCCCTCGCTGGTGCCGGCATTGCTCTGATGCCGGACTTTAGTGCACAACTGGCCTTGCAGCAAGGCAAGTTGGTGCGGGTGCTTCCCACTTGGAAGCCGGTCGGCGCATTTGCCGAGACGATCTACGCCATTCGGCCCTATTCACCGCATGTGCCGCGCGCGGTAGCGGCCCTGGTCGAGGCGATGCGGCGGGGCTTGGCGCGCGGTTTTGAGATTTGAAGGAGGGCGGCCGAGTGCGGCCCGGCGCGATCGGTGATGCTGCGCTAAGCTGGCGCCTGCGCTTCTTGCCACGCCGACTTGATGAACCCTGTGCCGCCCAATCAATTCGACCTGCTGCGCCAACGCCGCTTTGCGCCTTTTTTCTGGACGCAGTTTGCAGGCGCGGCCAACGACAACCTGTTCAAGTTCGCCTTCACCGTGCTGGTTACCTATCAGCTGCAGGTGAGCTGGCTGCCACCGTCGCTGGCCGGGCTGGTGATTGGCGCGCTCTTTATCCTGCCCTTTGTTTTGTTTTCCGCGACCTCGGGCCAGCTCTGTGATCGGCTGGAGAAAACCCGCGTCATACGGGCGGTCAAGAACCTGGAGATGGCCATCATGGCGGTCGCCGCGTTGGCCTTTGTGATCGAGGCCCCCCATGTACAAGCGGCGATTCTTCTGGCCTGTACCTTTTTGATGGGCCTGCACTCGACGATCTTCGGGCCGGTCAAGTACGCCCTGCTGCCCCAGGTGCTGGCCGAGCGCGAGCTGGTGGGTGGCAATGCGCTGGTGGAGTCGGGCACTTTCGTGGCCATCTTGCTGGGCAATTGGGTCGGCGGCTTGCTCATTGCCCTCGCGGGCATCGGCCCGGAGGCGGTTGCCGCGGCCTGCCTGGCCCTGGCGGTGTTCGGCCGTTGGAGTGCCGGTCTTATGCAGCCGCTGCCAGCGACCGACCCGCAATTGCCGATCAACTGGAACCCGTGGAGCGAAACCGCGCGCAACCTGCGCCTGGCGCGCGAGGACCGTCTGAGCTGGCACATGTTGCTGGGCATCAGCTGGCTGTGGTTTTTTGGCGCGGTCTTTCTCAGTCAGTTTCCGGTGCTCTCCAAGGAGGTACTGCGCGGCAACGAGCAGGTCGCCTCCTTGCTTTTGGGGGTGTTTTCGTTGGGCATAGGCTTGGGGTCGCTGATGTGTGAGCGGCTCAGCCGGGGCCGGGTTGAACTGGGCCTGATTGCACCGGGCGCTGCAGGCATGAGTGTCTTCACACTCGATTTCTGGCTGGCCACGCGCGCCTTGCCTGCCGCCCCGCTGATGGACGTGGCGACCTTTCTGACCCAGCCCGCCCACTGGCGCATCTTGCTGGACCTGGGCCTCCTGAGCATGAGCGCGGGGCTCTTCAGTGTGCCGATGTATGCCCTCATTCAGGTGCGCAGCCGGGCCAGCCATCGCTCGCGCATCATTGCAGCCAACAATATCCTCAATGCGCTCTACATGGTGGCCAGCGCGCTCATCGCTGCAGCCCTGTTGATGGCCGGTGTGTCCTTGCCCGGTCTTTTTCTTTGCCTGGGGCTGGCCAATGCGCTGATGTTGCTCTGGCTGCTGTGGCGTGTGCCCGAACTACTGCACAGGGCGCGGGCGATCTTTCGCGGCTCTTAGCTGGCCATCCGCGTTGCTGCTGATCCCGGGTGTTCGGTCGCGTCCGGCTTCTGGCGCGTGACGGGCCCAGGGTCATAATGCGGCGTTTGTCAGGATCTTTCTGCGCCCCTGCGCCATCAGGCCGATCGCCGGGCGCCGCGATGCACGCGCCCACCATGTTTGTTTCCGACGCCCCTACATGCTCCCTTGCCGACCCGTGGCCTCGCTTGCTGGGCGATATCGGCGGGACCCATGCCCGATTCGGCTGGCAAGACCACGTGGATGCCCAGATCGAGCACGTCCGGGTGTTGCCCGTGTCCGAGTACCCTGACCTTCTGGCTGCCATTGAAAGCTATCTTGACCTCATCCGGCCCGGTCGTCCGGAGGGGGTGGCTTTGGGCCTGGCCAATCCGGTCACTGGCGACCGGGTGGCCATGACCAATCACCACTGGCGCTTCTCCGTTGGGGAGGTGCGCGCCCGAATGGGTTGGCAGCGTCTGCTGGTGCTCAATGATTTCACGGCCCTCGCCCTGGCCCTGCCGCACCTTGAAGCCTCGGCCAGGGTGCCGGTAGGCTCGGCTGTGCCGCCCCCACAGCGCGCTGCGGTGGGACTGATCGGCCCGGGCACGGGCCTGGGCGTATCGGGTCTGCTGCCAGTCCCCGGTACGCAGCGTTGGGTGCCCATCGTGGGAGAGGGTGGTCATGTCAGCCTCAGTCCGAGTACCGCCGAGGAGTTTTCGGTCATGGAGCAGCTGCAACAGCGTTATGGTCACGCATCGGCTGAGCGCGCCCTCTGCGGCGCGGGCCTGGTCGACCTTTATCACGCCTTGTGCCGCGTGCGTGGTTTGTCCAGTGTCGAGGTCACTGCGCCTGCGCAAGTGATGCAGCAGGCCTTGCGCCAAGAGTCTGCGCTGGCCTGCGATACGCTCGATTTGTTCTGTGGCTTTTTGGGCTCGGTCGCCGGCGATCTGGCACTGACCCTCGGCGCGCAAGGCGGGATCTATATCGGCGGGGGCATCGTGCCACGGATGAAAGATTGGTTTTTGCGATCGAGTTTTCGGGCCCGCTTTGAAGCCAAGGGCCGGTTTGCCCCGTATTTGCAAAACATCCCGACGTGGCTGATTGACGCACCCGTTTCTCCGGCGCTCAAGGGGGCCTCCGTCGCCCTTTCCCTCTACGAGTAGTCGCATCGCGACCCTTCTGCCCAAGATCAGGGTCGTTGACGCCCGTTCAGAAGCTACGAACCTCAGTGACTGGGTCATCGTGGCGAGCCGTCCTGCCCGGTGGGGCCATCGCCATTTCTATTTTTGCTCCCTCTCGCGCGAACAGGGGCAGTTTTTGCAAGGGGGCGGGAACCGTATGGGTTTGACCCGCGGCGTAGGCGGACTTGCTGTAGAAATCAAACCACATCTTTCCCTCAGGAAGGCGGGGCAGGTACACCGAGCGCTGGCGTGCGCCTTCCTCGACGACTGGGGCAATCAGCAGATCCTCTCCTAGCATGAAGTCGTCGCAATCTTCGAGGCACTGCAGGTCGTCGGGGAAGTTGAAAAAGGTTGGACGGATGATGGGCACATGCTCCCTGCAAGAGGTTTGAACGCTGGCCCAGAGATAGGGCATGAGCTGGTAGCGCAGCGCAATGACAGCAGTGATTTCCTCGGCAACTTCGGGGTGCATCCAGGGTAGGTTGCTGGCGTTGTTGGCCTTCCAGGAATTCATCACCATGCGCGGATTGAGCGCGCAGGCCTGCACCCACCTCAATAGAAGTTCAGGTCCTGGCAGGGGACCAAAAAACCCCCCGACATCATGTCCGACATTGAACATCCCGGACAGACTCATCTGCAAGCCGGTCCGGATGTTCCATTTGAGCGTTTCCCAGCTGGTGGTGTTGTCCCCCGACCAGGTCTGGGCGTAGCGCTGGATACCTGGCGGGCCGGCGCGTGTCACGGTGAAGGCCGGATCGGCTTGGTCCGATCCGGCGGGATGTTTTTGCTGCGCCTCGAAAGTGGCCCGGGTCATCAGCAAGGCGTGCAGTGGCCGGCTGCGATGAATGGGCAGGGGCCGCCCCCCACCTGCGCTGTAGGCGTCCTCGGCGGCAATCGCGTATTCGTTGTTGTCGTTCCATCCGGCCTCAATGCCCATGTCAAGAATCTGCCGGCGCAGCTGCTGTTGCCACCAAGTCACTGCCTGTGGTCGGGTGAAATCTAGATGTGCGCCCTGTCCGTCCCAAAAAGGCTCGACCACCGGCTTTCCGTTGCCGGCATGTTCGATGAAGGCGTGCGCGGTGGCCAGGTCTGAGTAGGCAGGGTGGTCGTCCAGGAGACAGGGCTTCAAATTGGCCACCAGTCTCATGCCCGCAGCGTGAAACTTGTCATTGATGCGTCGGGGGTCAGGAAATTTGTCGGCGTTCCAGGTGAAGACGTAGCGCCGCTTGCCCCTACTGGAATACCCCGACCCATAGTGAAAGGACGAAATGGGAACCCGGCGCCGCTGGCACTCATCGATGAACTCGGACAGCTTTTCCTGGGCATCGGCCGAATCGGCCAGTCCCATGGCGGTCTGCGCATAGCCCAGCGTCCAGCGCGGCGGCAGGTGGGTGCCGCCTATGAGCGCAACGAACTGCGCCACCACTTGGGCCGGAGTGGACCCAAGCATCAGGTAATAGTCCAGATCGCCATCATCGATATCGACGCTGCGAAACAGCCCGTGATAGTTGTCGTGCTCGCACCCCAGATCAAAAACGCAGGTCGACAGGGTGTCGTAATAGGTGCCCACCCACAGGCCTTCGGCGCTTCGGGTCAGGACGAAAGGCCAGTGCTTGTACAGAGGATCTCCATTGCGGGCGTTGTAGCCGATCGAGTCCTGGCCCATGCACCGCAGTCGTCGCCCATGCAGGTTCAGTGGCCCGGTTTTGTCGCCCAATCCGTAGAAGCGCTCTTCAGGGTCTCTCTTGACGCTGTGCCGAATCAGCCCGGTCCGACTCTCCCGCAGGTAAGCGCTGGTCACCCGGTCTTCCATCACCGTGTGGCCTGTCAAAGGGTCTGCCCAGACCACTCGCACGGCCGAGTTCGCATCTCCAAGCAGCCGAGCGGCCAACCGACCTGTACTCAAAGTCTCAGGACCTAGCGCCGTTACCGAAGGTCTTGAAAAACCCTCCAGGCTATCGCGCGAGCGACCTTCCCAGGGGACGTCGCCATGCGGCACTGGGGCAATGGCCCAGGTGCGCGGCTGCCTGAATCCGCTGGCGGGCCGCCAGGTCAGGCGCGCCATGGTGGGCGTGAGAAAAACCAGCTGCAGGGCCCCGCCATCAAGGAGCTCGGCACGGGCGTCGCTGTAGCCCGCGCCCGGATGCAATTGCCAACCGGCGGACTGGATGGGTGTCATGATGTACTAGAAAGGATGCGATTGCCCTGTGCATCGAAGGCATGCACATGTTGCGTCGGAGCGCTGAGGTGCAAGGTGGCTCCATCGGCAATCTCTGATTCGGCCGATGTCAGCCATTCGATCAGGGTGCCGTCGGCCAGCCGGCCGTGGATCAGGCGTTGCGCACCTAGGTACTCAGAGCTGTCGACGTTCACGGCAAGCCCCTGACCGGAGGTGCAGGCGAGCCAATGTTCGGGCCGCACGCCCACCTGTTCGGTACCGGGGGGTAAGGCAGGGGCGAGGCTGGCCAGGTCACGCACCGCAGCGACCTGAAGGAAATTCATCCGGGGGCTGCCAATGAAACCGGCGACAAACGTGTTGCAGGGTTTTTGGTATAGCAGTTCGGGCGATCCGACCTGCTCGACGCGCCCGGCCCTGAGCACCACGATCTTGTCAGCCATGGTCATCGCCTCGACCTGATCGTGCGTGACATAGATCATCGTGGCGCCCAGCCGGCGATGCAGATCTCTAAGCTCGGCTCGCATGGAAACACGCAACTCGGCGTCCAGATTTGATAAAGGCTCGTCGAAGAGGAAAAGTTTGGGGTCTCGGACGATGGCACGGCCAATGGCCACCCGCTGCCTTTGCCCGCCGGAGAGCTGGGTCGGCCGCCTCGCCAGGAGGTCCTGCAGCCGCAACAGGGTCGCCGCTTCATGAACTCGGCGTTCGATTTCCTTCCGCGCCACCTTCGCATTTTCCAGGCCGAACGCCATATTGGCACTCACGGTCATATGTGGGTAGAGTGCGTAGGACTGAAAGACCATGGCACAACCCCGATCGGCCGCCCCGATGTGATTGACCGGGTTGGCATCGATCAGGATGCTGCCCGCTGTGGGCTCATCAAGCCCCGCGATGAGTCGTAGCAGCGTGGACTTGCCGCAACCGGAAGGCCCAACAAAGACGACGAATTCGCCGTCGTTGACCTGGAGATTCACTTGTCGGATGACCTCTGTCTTGTCAAAGGTCTTGGCGATGGATTGCAGTTCGAGCGTGGCCACGATAGGTTCTAGCAATGAATGTCTTACTTCACGCCCGCGCTGGCAATACCTGTGGTGATGTATCGCTGCAGGAAGGCAAACACCAGGGTGACCGGCAGCAGGGTGATGACAGTCATGGCCAGCAGATAGTGCCATTGGGTGTTGAGTTCACCCTGGAAAGAGTTGAGCGCCAGCTGCAGCGTGAAAAACTCATTTTGTGACAGTACGATCAGCGGCAGCAGAAAATCGTTCCATCGCCACATGACCGAGAAAATGGCCAGGACGGCCAGGGCCGGCGCCGAAAGCGGCAAGACGATGCGCCAGTAGATGCGCCATTCGCTGGCATGGTCCATTCGTGCCGCGTCCAGCAGCTCATCAGGGATGGTGAGCATGTACTGCCTCAGGAGGAAAACGCCGGTGGGGGTGGCCACCGCCGGCAGGATCACGCCCCACAGATTGTTGAGCAGACCGACCTGATTGATGACGAGAAATACCGGCACCAAGATGATGGTCGGCGGGATCATCAGGGTGGCAATGATGAGCAGGAAGACCGCCTTCTGCCCCTTGAATCGGTACTTTGACAGCGCAAAGGCGGCCATTGAATTGAACAGCAGCGTCATGATCGTGGCCACGACGGTGATGAAGACACTGTTCCAGAGGTAGGTGCCAAAAGTGAACTTCTGGAACAGGTCGCTATAGTTGTTCCACGCAAATCGGATTTCGTTGATGGGCTCGCGCTGATTGATGTTAACCCGCACGCGCTCTTGAGGTGCAGCCGGATCAACCATATTGGCCATGGTGCCGATGCGGTTGATTTGCGCCATCTCCTTGCGAGAGCCATCTTCGAGCACAACCTGGAAGAGCGGCAGGGGCTTGTCGTGACCGGCGACCTGCACCGTTTTCTGTGTGTAGGGAAGGAAGGTGGGCGGGAACTGCGCAATGGCTGCTTCGGTCTTGAACGATGACATCACCAGCCAAATCACCGGGGCGAACATCGTAAACAAGCCCAGCCCGAGGTAAGCGTAGCTCAGCACATCGGTCCAGTGCAGACGGCTTCGGCCCCGCGTGCGGGTCAGGAATGCGAGTGCCGCCATCTACTTGGCTTTGGACCCAAGATCACTGGCGCGCGTCAAGCGCAGCTGTGCCAGCGTCAGAAGGATGAGGAAGGCGGCCAGGGCCAGCGATGCCGCAGCGGCCAAGCCGTAGAGGTGGATTTGTTCGGAAAAGCCGGTCTGGTAGATGAACTGCACGATAAAGGTGGTGGCCGAGCCAGGCCCCCCGCCGGTCAGGACAAAGACTTCGTCAAACACCTGAACCGCACGGATGGCTGCTAGCACCAGAACCACGACCAGGTTGGGTAGAAGAAGCGGAAGTGTGATGCGGGTCAGGGTGCGCCAGGGGCTCGCACGGTCCATCTCGGCCGCTTCGTAGAGGTCTTTGGGAATGGCTTGCAGGCCCGCTAACAAAATCAGGGTGTAGAACCCCATGTGCGCCCAGATGGAAATGAAGACTGACCAGAAAAAGGCGGGGCTCGCTTGTGTCAGCCACTCGACAGGCTGCATCCCGGCAGACACCAGTCCGGCATTGAAGGCGCCCTGACTTTGCAGCAGCCATTTCCAAATCAGCGCAACCACCACTGGCGAAAGCAGTACCGGGTAGAAAAATACGCCGCGCCAGAAGCCCCGGCCGATGATCTTTCGGTTCAGGACCAAAGCGGTGACCAGTGAAAACAGCACCATCAGTCCGACTTGGATCACGCTGAACTTGAGGGTGTTGAAAATGGCGCGCCAGAAAATGTCCTTGCGACACGTCGAGATATCGAGGTAGTTGCTGCACTCGAACAGGATGCGGAAATTTTCGGTGCCGGTGAAGGGTCGCTGCGAAGGTAGAAGGTTGACGCCCCCCGTGAGCGCGTAGACGATATTGATCAGAATCGGCAAAAAGCAAAACAGGCCAAACACGATCAGGTTGGGCGCGACGAATAGCCAGGCGAGATTGCGCACGCCCAGCACCCGCTGCCCCAGGCGGAACAGGGGCTCCAGCAGGTTAAAGAAAAAAGCCAGAAGCTTCATGGGGCCAGTTCAAACCCACAGGGCTTTGAACTATTTTGAGTGCGACGAGGGCAGCGCCGGCTGGGTCATTCGTCCCGACCGGCTGCTGCCGAGGGCTGGCCTGGATTTACTTCTGTGCCTGTTTGATGGCGTCAATCATGTCGGCGTTGATTTTGCTCACCGCATCGTCCACGGTGACTTCGCCGACGATCGCCTGGGTCACCCGAGTGACGGTGGGCAGCATGATGGCCCGGTTGAATTTATAACCCTGAAATTGGTAGGCGGCCGGCGCCAGATTGGCTACGCCGGCGCTGAAGGTTCCCAGGGCCGCTTTTGAGGCCGCATCGGCATTCGCGTAATTGACGCCTTTTTTGGCCAGCCCCGCATGTGCAGGAATGTTGTTGGTGCGGGCCGTGAATTCGGCGTAGGCCGGCTCTGAGGCCAGAAATTCAAGGAAGGCAGCGGTTTCTTTGGGCGCTTTGCTGGTCTTCAGTGCCACCCAAGCGGCTCCGCCAGGAATGCCTGAGCAGGCGGCAGGGCCGCAGGGGTTGGGCACGGCCACCCAGTCAAAGTTATTGCCGACCTTCTTTTGCAGATTGCCGATCTGCCAGCTGCCGGCCAGGACCATGACCACATTACCGTTGATAAATTCGTCGATGGACGAGGCATAGGTAGAGCCGCCCGAGCCGGCCCATACCTCGCGCATCATGAAGCCGTCCTTATGCCAGTTCACGAACTTGGTCACCGCAGTTTTGTAGCCTGCATCAATCACCGGCTCGCCCTTGGCATCGAATATTTTGGCCCCGTAGCTGATGGCTGGCCCGGCAAAGCGATGGCCTGATCGGTCCCACGCCGCCGCGGCTTTGGTTTGCGTGGCGCGTGCAACGCGGCGAGCAGCCTCCATCCACTCGTCCCAGCTCGCCTTGGCTCCTGGCAGCGGGACCTTGGCCTGTTCAAACAGGGTTTTGTTCACAAAGGGGCCGGTCATCGTCAGTTGGGACATGAAGCCGTAAATGCCCTTGTCATTCGCAGACGGGCGCAGCCAAGGCGCGGTGGCGCCAAAGTTATCGTCCATATATTTGCGATTTTTCAGGTTCCGCGAGATGTCCAGGTAATGTTTTGAAAGGCCGCCGAGATCGGTCACGCGGGCAATATCAGGGCCTTGCCCTGCCGCCAGCTGAACCGGTAATTGCTCGACAATCGTTTTGTAGGGAACCGTGTCAATCACGATCTTGACGCCGGGATTCTGGGCTTCAAATCGTTTGGCCAGCTCGGCCGTGACTTCGCACTCGATGCCGTCCTGGTAGCACATGACGCGCACCTCGTTGGCTTGTGCAAGTCCGATGGCCGACCACAAGGCGGCAGTAATTGCAATTTGTAGATTTGTTTTCTTCATGGCGACCTCCTCTGGTGTTGGAAAGTGTGATGTGAGCGCCCGGGAGCGTTCAGGTCAGAATCTCTGCTATGGGGCACGACTGTAAGCCATGGTCAGAGGTTCAAGACGCGGGGCAGGCCCTCGCGATTACCTTTGGCCCGATGCCTTCACAGGTTGTGCCGCTGCAGTTCGAGCTGAACTACGAGAGGCCCAGATCGAGGTATACCCTTTTTCAGGGACGGATCCAAGCAGGTAAACCTTTAGGCGTGTCGTGGTCCCTCGCCTTGGCCTGGCCTCGCGGCGCTAGCTGGGCTCCCTTGCTGGTCAGCCCAGACGCTTGCTGGCCGCACGTAGTGGGCCCGCCCGCGCTGCATCAATGTCTGCAGCAGGGCGTCGCGTTGGCCTGGGTCGACAGAACGCAGTGGTGCAGCGACGACTCCAACGCCTTTCACCTTGGCCCGATTCACTCTCGCTGGAAGGGGCATCGTTGGTCGGCGATGGCGGTATGGGCCTGGGGCTTGGGTCTGACCTGCTTGGCCTTGCGTCGTTTCATGGGGCCGCAGATTTCGGTTTTGAGCGCGGTGGGGCATTCTCGTGGAGGCAAGGCCGCTTTGCTTGCGGCCGCATGGACCGCCGCGATCGATGCTGTTGTTGCCAACAACAGCGGTACGGCTGGCGCCGCATCCTTGCGCCGAGCTTGTCCAGGGTCGGAGACTCTGCAGCAATTGGTACAGGCCTTCCCCCATTGGCTGGCTCCTCAGGTTGCTCGAACGCGTGTGCAGCAGGCCCTTATCGATGCAGATGCTCCTTTCCTCTGGCTGAGGTCGATAGCCCCCCGGGGACTGTGCATCTTGCAAGCGGCCGACGACACCTGGGCCAACCCGGAAGGCACCCGCTACATGGTGGACCGGCTGGCACCCTTCTGGCGCGATTGTCCGGGTCGTCTTCACTGGTGCGAGCGAAGTGGAGGTCATCCTATGACCGCCGCGGACTGGTTCGAGGCGGCCGCTTTCACGTGGCGCTTGCACCAGGCGCGCCAGGCTCATGCGCATCCGACTGGCCGGCCCGAGGCGCAGGCCAAGGTGGGCAAGCGCCCCTGAGGCCTCGCTGCTCCGTAGACCTGTGCGGGTCTTTGCGGCTTGAATCGATCGCTGCGGTTCTACCGTCTTCCCGATCCCATTGAAAAAGAATTCGGTCAACACGCCCCGCGCGTTCCCATGGTGGATCAATAACGGCGACGTGCTTTTAAAGGCGACCCGTGCGGCCGGCTCGGCGTGCGAGAAGATCGGAGCCCCTTCGGCGCAAGCTTGCATCGCCAGGCCTCTGAGCTGACCGATGGCCGCCTTGCAAGCCGCTGAAGTTCCGCGTGTATCGCCCGGCAGCAGCGCCGAGCCGGGGGATTGCCCCGTAAGGTCTGGCCTCAGCCCAAGATCGGGCTGAGGGCGTAGTCCCCCTCCGTCAGGCCGATGGCTTGGCCGGTGCGCGCTGATTCCTGTGCGGCAAGACCCATCACCACGGCGGCCAGACCGTCCTTGAGAGTCACCTCGACTTGGCCCTCGCCTCGTACGACGGCGTTGAAGCGCTGGTGCTGGTAGAGGGTGGATCCATTGTGATCGCCGGCGGCCAAAGCCACCGGATCGACCGGTACATCAAGTTCCCTCGGGCCCTTAGGATGACGAGGGCTGATCACGACCTTGGGGACTGGCGGCTGGCCCAGGTGGTCAGGCCAGAAGCGGCCGGGGCCCGGCACAAAGCATTCGACCTTACCCAGGGAGCCCACCACGGAAATCTCCTCCTGATAGCGGGCGCCTTCGGCGAACATGCAAAGCTCGAGCATCGCGCGCTGGCCGCCGGCGAAGTCGACTACCACATAAGCGTTGTCGAGTATGTCTGGCGTGCCTTCTCGATAACGTTCGGTGAGATGGTTGTGGGCCACTGATGCAGAGGCATAGATCCGGACTGGATCGCTTTGGATCATGTGCCGCATCAGGTCGAAGAAGTGACAGCACTTTTCAACCAATGTGCCGCCGGTGTATCGGTTGAAACGATTCCAGTCACCCACCTTGACCAAAAAGGGAAAACGATGTTCCCGTATCGAAAGCAGGGTGGCCGGTCCGATGTGCGTCGCGCCGTGCACCTCTTCGGTCAGGCGCGCGACGGGTGGCATGTAGCGATATTCCATGGCGACCCAGATCGGCGCTTGATAGTCGCGACTGAGATGCGCGAGGTCGCGAACATCGGCCAGGGTCGTGCAGGCGGGCTTTTCCAGAAGGATGGGCAGCGGCCGCTCAGCAGCAATGTCCCGCAGCTGCTCTGCGTGTCGGAAGTTGGGGCTTGCAATGAGCAGGCAGTCCACATCGGGCGCCATCACCACCTCCTTGTGACTGGCCGCCCTCTTTGCCGTCGGGGCTAAAGCCAGGCTGGCTGCAGCCATGGCCTCGTCGGGCTCAAAAATATGGGTCACCCGGGCGCCAGGCAGGAGCGCAATATTGCGCAGATGCTCCTGGCCCATCATGCCGCAGCCGATGATGCCGTAGTGAACGGTATTGGAAGAACGAGGGCTCAAGTACTTTCTCCGTCAATCTCAGATGTCACTTGTAATGCACGATCGTCTCACGGCCCTTGCAGGCGTGCCTGTATTCTGTATTGCTTGCACCGCGACAGGAAGTGCGACCGTTCGGGATCAGAGCCGGTCTCTTCTTGCAGCAGTTCTGCCACCCGTGGGGCCATCGCTTGTGCGGCCCGGGCGTCCAAGAACAGGGCGCACCATCGGCGAGCCAGTATGTCCTCGACGGTGATGGCCCATTCATGGCGGGCGCTGAAGCGTACCAGCGACTCGGTCAAGTCCATGCCCAGAGGTACCTCATGCCCTGGCAGCGAAGCAACCAAACCGGCCGCGCTGCCAAGCAGGGGTAGCCCGGGGGGCACGCGCAGGCTGGTCGGTCAAGCACCTTCTGCCAAAGGGTCCTCATTGGCTCAGGCGCGAACAGTAGCGGCAGATCGACGGATCAAACCAAGTGTGAGAGTATTCGGCCAGCTCACTGCTGGCGGTCCACGACAAACGTTCAATAAATCCCGTGGGCTCCCCGGCGGCAGGTCGAAAGGGTCCGCAGGCCCAGTTTGGCGCAGTCCGGGTGGAGATCCGGTCTTCCACGCGGGAGATCCACCACTTGAAGCGCTCCTGATAAAACAGATACATCGAGTCGCCCAGTTCGGTCGCTGTCAAGCGGTGGAGCTGGCTGGCGGGGAACCAGATTTCTTCTAGGGCCACTGGCACCTGGCTGAGGTATCGCAGCCGTCGAACCCGCCACACTGCCGAGCGCAGCGAGGCTCCCATCGGTGGCACTCCCTGTGGCCGGGGCATGCGTGCAACGTCAATCACCTCGGCGGTGGGCAGGCCGGGGCCCGTGGTGAGCTCGAGCCTGAACAGCTCATAGATCTGCCGCATTCCAGCGGTCTTGCGGACATAAGTGCCCGAGCCCTGGATGCGTTCGAGCACGCCCTGTTTGGCTAGCAGGGCCAGGGCCTTGCGCAGGGTACCTATGGCCACATCGAGTTGCTCAGCCAGATCGGCCTCGGTCGGCAGTCTCTCTCCCTGATGCCAGTAACCGGCCTTGATCTGGCGGGCGAGCAATTCGGCGATCTGCAGGTAAACCGGCAGCGGCGGCGCGGCTTTGACGGATTTCATATTTCTCAGTATGGCAAATCTGCTGCGAACCAGTGAAAACCCGGGTTTCCCGGACCTCGATTCATATACAATTCATTTACTATTGCTTGCCCAAGAATTTTATGAGCGTTGTCCCGATCAGAGGTGCTGATGTTCAAGGAGCCGAGGTGGCCTGGTTTGCCCCTCTTTGTTCTGATGACTACCGCTTTCTGGGCTACCCCGAGGGCGATTTGCGAAGCAGCTGGGCCAACACCAGCCGCATCGCTTTGCGAGCCGACGAGCTGGGTTTTCGCAATATCCTCTGCCCCTCGTCCTATCAGGTGGGCCAGGACACGCTGAGTTTCGTGGCCGCCATGGCCCCTCAGGTCAAGCGCATGAACCTGCTGGCGGCCATCCGCTGCGGCGAACTCCACCCCATCATGCTGGCTCGAACTGTGGCCACCCTGGATCACATGCTGCAGGGGCGGCTGACGCTCAATGTGATTTCCTCCGACTTTCCCGGAGAGCGGGCCGACAGCGCTTATCGCTATCGCCGTAGTTGGGAAGTCGTCGAGATTCTCAAGCAAGCCTGGACGGCCGACGAGATCAACCACGAAGGTCAGATCTATCAGTTCAAAGGGCTCACCACGGACCCGGTTAAACCGTATCAAACCCGGGGCGGTCCGCTCCTCTACTTCGGCGGTTACAGCCCTGATGCCTTGGCGCTTTGCGGAGCGCACTGTGACACCTATCTCATGTGGCCCGAGCCCAAGCCGCTACTTGCTCAGCGCATGCGCGATGTCCATGCGCAGGCGCAAAGGTACGGACGCGTTCTCGACTACGGCTTGCGAGTGCACATGATCGTGCGTGACACGCAAGCGGAGGCGCGGGAATACGCTAAGCATCTGCTGTCCAAGCTCAGTGTCGACAAGGGCCGGGAAATACGCAACCGCGCCCTGGATGCGACCAGCCTGGGCGTGGCCTTGCAGAGCGCCAATCGCGAAATTGCTGATGAAGAGGGCTATATCGAGCCGCACCTGTGGTCGGGTGTGGGTCTGGCCCGGAGCGGCTGTGGCGCCGCTCTGGTGGGCAGCGTGGACCAGGTGCTCTCTGAGATTCACGAGTACATGAAGATGGGCATACGCGCCTTCATCTTCTCCGGCTATCCGCACCTGCAAGAGTGCGAAATTTTCGGAACCAAGGTACTGCCGCAACTTAAAACAGTTTCCCTGGCTCATGAATACGGCCGTATTCCATCGGCAGAGCCCGCCACGCCACTGGGCGTTGGCCTTAGACGCTGACGATTTCATCAACCCAAAGCCTCCTCATGAACAGAATTGTCCTGCCCGATCGTCGCACCCTCAGCCAAATTGCTTACGGTTTGTGGCGCCTGGCCGAGGCGGACGACACCAGCGTCAACGCCAACCTGGCGCGTATTGATGCGTGTCTGGCTCAGGGCATCAGCACTTTTGATCACGCGGACATCTACGGTGATTACCGATGCGAGGCCTTGTTTGGGCAGGCAATCAAGGCGCGCCCCTCGCTGCGCGATCATATTGAAATCGTCACCAAGACCGACATCATGCTGTTGTCGGCTCAGTGGCCCGGGACTCGCGTCAAGCACTACGACACTACCCCGGCGCATGTCATCGGCAGTGTCGAGCGTTCATTGCGGCGTTTGGGCGTTGAGGCGATCGATTTGCTGCTCATTCACCGGCCCGACCCCCTATGTGATGTACAGGCGCTGGGCGCTTGCCTCGATAGCTTGGTCGACTCCGGCAAGGTCCGGGGGGTGGGGGTTTCTAACTATCAGCCCTGGGATGTCGATCTTCTGCAGTCTCGTATGAAGCAACGGCTGCAGACCAATCAGATTGAGCTCAGCCTCATGCATGTGGCGCCATTGACCAACGGGCAGATGGCCCATGCGCAAACTCACCATATGCCGGTCATGGCCTGGTCGCCATTGGGCGGAGGCCGGCTGCTTGCGCAGAAATCGGCACAAGGCCCGGTGTCCTCGCGCTTGCTTGACAAACTCGAACAGCTAGCCAGGGCCAGCCAGACCGATGCCTCCGCGGTGGCTACGGCCTGGTTGCTGCATCACCCGGCAGGCGTGATTCCTGTGATGGGCAGCAATCGCCTGGACCGCGTGGGAACTTTTGCGCGCAGTCTGAATGTGCCCATGGACCGGCAAACCTGGTTTGAGCTCTACGAACTGGCGCTAGGACACGAGGTTCCCTGAACCATATGCTCACTCCTCCGTAATGGCCCAGTCTTGTATATCTTCCCCGGCGCAGAATCCACCCGCGATCAATCCCACCGATTACCGGAAGGCGCTGTCCTGTTTTGCGACCGGGGTCGCCGTGGTGAGCACCCGTTGGAAAAACTCCGATTGGGGCATGACCTGTAACTCCTTCTCTTCGGTGTCGCTGGAGCCGCGCCTTGTCCTCTGGAGCATTCGCAAAGCCTCCAACAGCCTGCCCGCCTTCTTGGGTGCCGGGGGATTTGCGGTCAGTATCCTGGCTCAGCCGCAGGCTCATTTAGCCGGCAAGTTTTCCCTCGGCGATATGGACGCCCGCTTTGCCGGCGTTGCGGTGCACCGCCAGGAGTCGGGCCGTCTTCGCCTAGCCGATGCCCTGGCCTGGTTTGACTGCTCGCTCCACCAGCAGGTCGATGCGGGCGACCACTACATCTTGATTGGTCAGGTGAAGGATTTCGGCTGGCGGGATACCGAAGGTCTGGGCATGTGGCGCAGCCGGCTCGGTCGGTTTGAGCCACTGACTGCATGAGCCAACTGGTTCTCCTGATCGTTCTGGCCGGCGCTGCTGGTGGCTTTACAGCGGGGCTTTTTGGAGTGGGCGGTGGGCTGATCATCGTGCCCACCCTGTACTTTCTCTGGCGCGATGACCCTCTATTGGGCCCGCAGGCCATGCACTTTGCGGTGGCTACCTCGCTGGCCTGCGTGGTGGTGACTTCGGTCACCAGCTCCTGGACGCATTGGAGAGCCGGGCGGATGCAATGGAAGCCACTGGCGTGGCTGGCCCCTGCAGTCAGCGCTGGCTCGGTGGGCGCTGTTTGGGTCGCCTCGTGGGTCTCGACCGACTGGCTTCGTTCGGGTTTCGGTGCCTTTGCAGCGCTGACCTGCCTGATCATGCTGTGGCAACAGACGGCAGTGGCTCGGGTGGACATGCCGCCGAGGCTGGAGCTCCTAGGTGCGGGAGGCTTCATCGGTCACGTCTCGACCTTGCTCGGCCTCAGTGGGGGGGCCATGACCGTTCCTTACCTGGTGTTCAGGGGCGTGGACGTACGCCATGCTGTGGTGGTCAGTTCAGCTATGGCCATGCCCATTTCCCTGATGGGTGCCCTCGGTTTCGGGCTGATCGGCCCCGCCAATGATCAGACCTGGGGCTATGTCCATGTCTGGGCTTTCCTGGGCATCAGCGCTGCAAGTCTCTTCTTCGCGAACTGGGGGGCCCGCCTGTCCCAGCGCATGGACCGGCGGCGGCTGCAGAAGTTTTTTGCAGCTTTCCTTGCGATAGTGGCTCTGAACATGTTCATGGGCTGAGGCCCCTCCTTGCGGGGGGGCGGAAAGGGATGCGGCCAGATCGAAGGCCGCTTATGATGCTCGGTTGCCCTGCCCCGCCGCCATGAACACCCCCTCCGACCGCAAATACCTGGGCCAGGTTTTGGCCGCCCAGCGCATCAGTGTGCGGGGCGCGCGCACCCACAACCTCAAGGGCGTCGATCTCGACATTCCTCGCAATCAGCTGGTGGTGATCACAGGCCTGTCGGGGTCGGGCAAATCCTCGCTGGCCTTTGACACACTCTATGCCGAAGGCCAGCGGCGCTATGTGGAAAGCCTGTCGACCTATGCGCGGCAGTTTCTGCAGCTGATGGACAAGCCCGACGTCGACCTGATCGAGGGCCTGAGCCCAGCCATCTCGATCGAGCAAAAGGCGGCCTCCCACAATCCCCGGTCCACCGTCGGCACGGTGACCGAGATCCACGACTACCTGCGCCTGCTCTTTGCCCGGGCCGGCACGCCCTTTTGCCCCGAGCATCAGATGCCCTTGCAGTCGCAAAGTGTCTCCGAGATGGTCGACAGCGTCCTGGCCTGGCCGCAGGGGACTCGCCTGATGGTCCTGGCCCCGGTGGTGCGCGAGCGCAAGGGTGAGTTCGTCGATCTGTTCGAACAGATGCAGGCGCGCGGGTACGTGCGCTTTCGGGTCAACGGGCAGATCGTGGAGGCGCATGAGCTGCCGCGCCTGAAGAAAAACGAAAAGCACTCCATCGATGTGGTGATCGATCGACTGAAAGTGCGCGCTTGCACCGAGCCCAAGGACCCGCAGCGCCAGCGGCTGGCCGAAAGTTTTGAAGCCGCCCTGGCGCTGGCCGACGGCAAGGCGCTGGCCCTGGATCTGGAGGCCAGCGCGGACCAGGCCGAACATTGGTTCAGCGCGCGTTTTGCCTGCCCCCAGTGCGACTACGCCCTGCCCGACATGGAGCCGCGCCTGTTTTCCTTTAATTCGCCGGTGGGGGCCTGCCCCAGCTGCGACGGCCTGGGCCACAGCGAGTTCTTTGACCCGGCGCGCGTGGTCGCCTTTCCCAGCCTGAGTCTGGCCAGCGGCGCCATCAAGGGTTGGGATCGGCGCAATAGCTATTACTTCGCACTGATCGAAAGCCTGGCCCGCCACTATGGCTTCGATGTGGACCAGTCTTTTGAGTCCCTGCCAGCGCCGGTGCAGCAGGCAGTGCTGTACGGCTCGGGGGCCGAGGACATCCGCTTCAGCTATGTCATGGAGTCGGGCGAGAAGGCCGGCCGCAAGGTCAGCAAGAAGCACCCCTTCGAGGGCATCATCCCCAACTTTGAACGCCGCTGGCGCGACACCGACTCTTCGGTGGTGCGCGAAGAACTCGGCCGCTACCGCAGCCTGCGCCCTTGCCCCGACTGCTGCGGCACCCGCTTGCGGGCCCAGGCCCGGCATGTGTTTTTGGTCGATGCCCAGTCGGGCAGCCCAAAGGCCATCTATGAGATTGGGCAGATCACCCTGCGCGAGGCCTACGATTATTTCGAGGGCTTGCAGCTACAGGGGGCCAAGGCCGAGATTGCCGGTAAGGTGGTGCGCGAGATCGGTCAACGACTGAAGTTTCTCAACGACGTCGGCCTGGACTACCTCAGCCTGGATCGCAGCGCCGACACGCTCTCGGGCGGCGAGTCGCAGCGCATCCGGCTGGCCAGTCAGATCGGCTCGGGTTTGACCGGCGTGATGTATGTGCTCGATGAACCGAGCATCGGGCTGCACCAGCGCGACAACGACCGCTTGATCGCCACCCTGCGCCACTTGCGTGACCTGGGCAACAGCGTACTGGTGGTCGAGCATGATGAAGACATGATTCGTGCCGCCGACCATGTGATTGACATGGGGCCGGGGGCAGGTTTGCGTGGCGGGCGGGTCGTGGCACAAGGCACTTGCGAGGAAGTGGCGGCCCAACCCCAATCGCTGACCGGCCGCTACCTCAGCGGCACGCTAGGCATTGCCGTGCCCAAGCGGCGCACACCCGGGCTGCCCGAACGGGAGCCCCGAACCGGCGCCCCGCTGCCGGGCCGGCAAGCGCTGCGCATCGTTGGGGCCAGCGGCCACAACCTGAAAAACGTGACCGTCGATGTTCCGGTGGGCTTGCTCACCTGCGTTACCGGTGTCTCAGGCTCGGGCAAGTCCACGCTGGTCAACGACACTTTGCATGCGGCCGTGGCGCGGCATCTCTACCGTACCCATGAAGAGCCGGCGCCCCACGAGGCGATCGAGGGCCTGGAGCACTTCGACAAGGTCATCAACGTCGATCAATCGCCCATCGGCCGCACCCCGCGCAGCAACCCGGCCACCTATACCGGCCTCTTTACACCCATACGCGAACTGATGGCCGAGATGAATGCCGCCAAAGAGCGCGGCTATGGTCCAGGACGGTTCTCTTTCAACGTGGCGGGCGGACGTTGCGAAGCTTGCCAGGGCGATGGCATGGTCAAGGTGGAAATGCATTTTCTGCCCGATGTTTACGTGGCCTGCGATGTTTGCCACGGCAAGCGCTATAACCGCGAGACGCTGGAGATCACCTACCGAGGCCGCAACATCGCCGAGATTCTGGACATGACGGTGGAAGATGCGGCGGGGTTTTTCAGCGCCCAGCCCCTGATCTTGCGCAAGCTGCAGACTTTGCTCGATGTGGGCCTGAGCTATGTCAAGCTCGGCCAGTCGGCCACCACGCTATCGGGCGGCGAGGCCCAGCGCGTCAAGCTCGCGCTCGAATTGTCCAAACGCGATACCGGCCGCACCCTGTACATCTTGGACGAGCCGACCACCGGCCTGCACTTTGCCGACATCGACCTGCTGCTCAAGGTGCTGCACCAACTGCGCGATGCGGGCAATACCATTGTGGTGATCGAGCACAACCTCGATGTGATCAAGACCGCCGACTGGCTCATCGACCTGGGCCCCGAAGGCGGGGCCGGTGGCGGTAGCGTGGTTGGAGTGGGTACGCCCGAACAGATCGCCGCCAACCCGGCCAGCCATACGGGGCGCTACCTCAAACGGCTGTTGCCCTGAGGGGGCCGGGCTCCTGGGGTGTCGGCCCAGCTGCGCGTGCAGGCGGCCGCCCTTTTGCCGGTTGGACTCAGCCTTTGGCCGCCTCGAGCAGGTCACGGGTCTGCTGAGCGACCCGGCGCGCGGCTTCGGCGAAATCGTCGCCACTGGAGGCATACAGAATCGCCCGCGATGAATTGACGATGATGGGGCCGGCACTGCTGCCATCGGCCCGGCCACGCCAGCCGGCCTTGACCGTGGCCACGGCATCCCCGCCTTGCGCGCCGACGCCGGGAATAAGCAGCGGCGCCTGCGGTGCAACCCGTCGCACGCGCTCAATCTCGTTGGGATAGGTGGCGCCGACCACCAAACCGAGCTGCCCATTGATATTCCAGGGCCCCTGGGCAAGACGCGCCACATGCTCGTAGAGCAGAGGCTGGCCATCTACCGAAGCCAGGCGCTGGTTCTGCAGGTCATCGCCGCCGGGGTTGGAGGTGCGGCACAGCAAAAAAGCGCCTTTGCCCTCGTACTTGAGATAGGGCTGCACCGAGTCCAAACCCATGAAGGGGGAGAGCGTGACGGCATCGGCGCCGTAGCGTTCAAAGGCCTCCTTGGCGTATTGCTCGGCCGTCGAGCCGATGTCACCGCGCTTGGCATCGAGGATGATGGGCACCTGCGGTGCGACCCGCCGCATGTGCGCCATCAACTGCTCGAGCTGGGCTTCGGCGCGGTGGGCGGCAAAGTAGGCAATCTGCGGCTTGAAGCTTGAGACCAGATCGGCCGTGGCCTCAACGATGGCGGCGCAAAAGTCGTAGATCCTGTGCGCATCGCCTTTGAGCCGCCCGGGAAACCGCGCGGGCTCGGGATCGAGGCCCACGCAGAGCATCGAACGATTCCGGCGTTCGGCCGCCGCCAGCATCTCAAGAAAGGTCATGAAACCATTGTAGAAAGCCCCCGCACCGTGCCCTGCGGACCCCGATCGCACTAGGCTTGCCAGCGCGGCAGCCGCCAGTTCCACACCAGTGCGCCTGCCCGCAGCAGCGTGGTGACCGCAGCAGCGGCGAGCAGGGACAGGGACGCGGGTAGCCCCCCGGTGTGCAAGGCCACCAGAGTCCAGCCGCCGGCAAAGGCGCAGATGGCGTAGGGGCGGTGATCGCTGAAGGCCCGCGGGATTTCATTGCAGACGATGTCGCGCAGGACGCCGCCAAAGACAGCCGTCACCACGCCCAGAATGACCGCAATGATGGGCGGCATCTGCGCATCCAGTCCGATCTGCGTGCCGCCGGCAGCAAACAGACCCAGCCCCCACCGCCGCGAGGCTGGCGCGTGGAG
>CAZCSD010000022.1:25442-37499 GCA_964501235.1 uncultured Polaromonas sp.
AGGCTGGCGCGTGGAGATCGCGCCCAGACGGCGCGTCCGTTTTGGGCTCAGTACTTCTCGGCCAGCAAACCCATACCGGGCAGGCGATCGCCGATTCCCAGCCGCCGCAGGGCCAGCCAGTAGGTCGCCACATTTACACCGATCAGCGGCTTGCCCCGGCGCTTTTCGATGGCGGGCGTCAGCGCCGAGACCGGAAGGTTGGTGCCCACATGAACCAGCGCCTCGGCCTCAGGCCGGTCCACCGTGTCAAAGCCCTGCAGAATCTGCTCGGCGCTAAAGCGCGCCACGGCGGTCGGGCCGGTGGATTTGAGGCCGTGCGTACTGACCACTTCGTAGCCACAGGCGGTGAAGAAGGCCGCGATCATTTCGTCGGCCGGGGGCCAATAAGGCGTGAGGACCGCAATGCGCCGCGGCTGTCCGATGGCCTCCAGACCCGCAAGCACCGCCCGTGAGGGGGTGATGAACGGAATGCCGCTGAGCTTTTCCAGTCGCTGTTCTTCGGCCAGGGCCTGCGCGCCATCGCCGCGAAACGAATGGATGGAGTGGCCATGCGCGACCACGTGCGGCTCGCACATCAGCACCAGCTCCAGCGCCTCTTCGAGCTCGCCTTTTTCGGTGCGCAGGGCGTTCCGGTAGGCCTCCTGATCATCGTAGGGCCGCGGTGGCAGGCGCATGCGGGTGACATGGTTGGTCACCCCCGGCGGCCGCATGGCCTCCATTTCGGGCTGTACCACGGTGTTGGTGGCCGGCACCACCACCGCGACCTTGGCGCGGGTGGCCAGGCTGTCGGTGCTGGGGGTTCGGGGTTCCAGGCTCATGCGCGTCCTCTCGAAGGGGCCTCAGGAAAGGGGGCTCAGGTGATGGCGTTGGCCCGGGCGATGCTGTTGATCATCGAGGACATCAGCAGATAGGCGCGCGCCTTGACCGGATCGGCCGCGGTCTGTCGCAATTCCTCAAAGCGGGCCAGCCGGGTCGGCAGGTCTTTTTCTTCCAGATTTTTTTTGTTTTTGACGGACAGGTTCTGCACATATTCGACGGCCACGGTGCGCCTCTGTCGCTCATACAGGTCCAGCAACTCGGTGCCCGCCTGACCCTGCCAGACCCGGGCCAGCTTTTCCCCGAGGTTGACCGCATCGTGGATACCGCTGTTGAGCCCAAAACCGCCCAGGGGGTTGTTCACATGCGCCGAGTCGCCCGCGAGCAAGACACGCCCCCTGCGAAATTGCTGGGCCACCCGCTGGTGGACCCGATAGACGCTCTGGTGCACGATGGGATAGGTGCTGCCGTCGGCGGCGCCAATGATGCGGTTGATGGCCTTGTGCGCAAAAGTGGGCGCCAGAACCTCCTCGTCGCTCAGATCATCGGTCACGGGCATGGTCATGCGCCATAGGCCCGGCGGCCCCGCATCGGGCATGCGAAAGAAGGCCAGCCAGCGCTCCGGGTCGCTGATGTAGGCATTGTCCGCATAGCCCAGGGGTTCAAAATCGAAGGGCGTGCTGATCACGGTGTAGCGCTCGGGCCAGGTGTAGCCGTCAAACTCGATGCTGGCGCTCTTGCGCACCGCGCTGCGTCCGCCATCGGCCCCGATCAGGTAGCTGCCCGCTAGGCGCACCTGGCCCTGGGGATGGCGCGCGGTGGCCACCACCTGCTGCCCGTCTTGCGTGAGCTCAATGAACTCATGCTGGAACCGCACTTGGGCGTGACCGTAGGTCCTTAGCTTGTCCAGCAGGATGGGTGTGAGCCTGTGCTGCTCCAGATGCAGCCGGAAGGGATAGGGGGTGTCCTGGCTGAGCAGGTCCAGGTCCCACTGCGCAATCAGGCCGTACTCGCGGTCGCGGGACTGCCAGTGCCGCACCTTCAAGCCCACCTCAAGCATGGCCTCGGCCACGCCCTCCGGTTGCAGCATCTCCAGGGTCGGTGGATGAAAGGTGCCGGCCCGCAAATCCAGAGTGGTCGTGGGTTCGCTTTCCAGAACCACAACGGGGACCTGGCGGCGAGCCAGTTCGAGCGCGCACAGCAGACCCACCGGTCCGGCGCCCACCACGATCACGGGAAGGGAAGAGGCTTGCATGGTGTTCAAGAGGTCTGTCGGGCCAGGATTTGTTTTGCGCGTTCTATGACCGGACGGTCGATCATCTGCCCCTGCACGCGCTGCGCGCCGCTGCCGTCCCCGGCTGCAGCGACCACCGCCTGCGCCCATTGCAGTTGCGCGGCCGACGGTGCAAAGCCCTGGCGCGTGGGTTCAAGTTGCGCCGGGTGTATGCACAATTTGGCGCCAAAGCCATGACGTGCTGCGCGTTCGGCATCGCTGCGCACCGCGGGCGCATCGTCCAGTGCAAAACTCACACCATCGATCGGAGCGGGCAGTCCCTGGGCGGCCGAGTGCAGCACCACCGCCTGCCGTGCCAGCAGCAGGCTGTCCCAGCTGTCCTCACAGCCCAGATCGCGCGCGAGATCGGCCGAGCCGAAAGCGATCCGATGCAAGCCGGGCTGCTGCGCAATTTGCGCCAGCGCGGTGATGCCGCGGGCCGACTCCACCAGGGCAATCACCGGGGCGGCCACCTGCGACTGCACCGCAGCCAGATCCTCGGCGCTTTCGGTTTTGGGCAGCATCAGGCCCGCCAGGCATCGCTCATGAGCCAGCCGGCCAGCCAGCGCCAGGTCGGCTTGAAACCAGGGGGTGGTTGTTGCGTTGATGCGCAGCCAGGCGGGCGGCATCTGGGCCTTTGCCATTTCGCTCACCTGCGCACGTGCCGTTTGCTTTTGCGAGGCGTCCACCGCGTCTTCGAGGTCGATGATCACCGCCTGAGCGCCGGCCGCCCAAGCCTTGGCCACGCGTTCGCAGCGCGTAGCCGGCACGAACAGGTAGTTCACCGGTAGCATGGCACTAGCGCAGGCTGATGCGGCCCTCGACGCCGACCTGACCGATGTTGTTGGTGGTCCAGACCTGCAATGCAGACCCATCGGCTGAGCCGTGCAAATGAAAACCGGCGATGTCGAAGGTCGGCTTGAGCGCCCGAAATTCAAAGTTCGCCAGCGCACGGCCCGGTGCCATGCGGGTCTGCACCAGATGCATCAGCAAGGTGGCCAACAGGGGGCCGTGCACCACCAGTCCCGGATAGCCTTCAACGTTGCGGCAGTAGTCCACATCGTAGTGAATGCGGTGACCGTTGAAAGTGGCGGCCGAGTAGCGGAACAAGGCCACGGGATCACAGTGCCAGGCCAGGGTGGTGTCCCCCTGGCGCTCGAAGGCATGCTGGCCAGCGCGCGCTCTTTCGCCCAGCTCTCGCAGGCCTTCAGTCTCGGCCGCCGTGGCCGCCTCGCGGTAGACGATGTCGTGTTCCTCGTGGAGGATGTCGCCCTGGACATCGGCGTAGCGATGACGCACAGTGACAAAAACCATCTGTCCGCTGCGACCCGTCTTCTCGCTGACCTGGATGATTTCGGAGTGTTTCTCCACCCGCATGCCGGCTTCAAAGTCGCGCTGCCAATGCAGGCGGCTGCCAGCCCACATGCGTCTGGGCAAAGCCACGGGGGGCAGGAAGTCGCCGCGCTCGGGGTGGCCGTCGGGTCCGAGCAGCCGCTGCACTTGCAGCGGATTGAAGAACAACCAGTGCCAGCCGCCAGGCAGCGCCCCGGGCCGCATTGGCTCGCGCATGCGCGCCTCATCGTTCATCAGCGCGGCCATTTGCCGCAGGGGCACCTCGCTCAGGGTCTCGCTCAGGCTTTGCTTGCGACCCACCCAGTCTTGCAGGCAGACAGCGCTCATCGTCAGCCCCATCAGTAAGAGCGCGGCATGCCCAGCACATGCTCGCCAATGTAAGACAGGATCATGTTGGTGGAGATGGGGGCCACCTGGTACAGCCGTGTCTCGCGGAACTTGCGCTCGATGTCATATTCGGCCGCAAAGCCAAAGCCACCGTGGGTTTGCAGGCAGACGTTGGCCGCTTCCCAGGACGCATCGGCCGCCAGCAACTTGGACATATTGGCCTCGGCGCCGCAAGGCTGGCCGGCGTCAAATAACTCGCAGGCGCGCCAGCGCATCAGGCTGGCGGCCTCCACATTCACGTGGGCGCGCGCGATCGGAAACTGCACGCCCTGATTCTGGCCAATGGGACGGTCAAAAACGCGGCGCTCGCGCGCGTAAGCGCTGGCGCGGTCGATGAACCAGTGACCATCGCCTATGCATTCGGCAGCGATCAGAATGCGCTCGGCGTTCAGCCCATCGAGGATGTATTTGAGGCCCTTGCCCTCCTCGCCGATCCGGTTTTCCACCGGGATTTCGAGGTTGTCGATAAAGATCTCGTTGGTCTCGTGGTTGACCATGTTGCGGATCGGTCGCACGGTGATGCTCTTGCCCACCGCCTCGCGCAGGTCGACCAGAAACACCGACAGCCCTTCGCTTTTCTTCTTCACCTCGGCCAGCGGCGTGGTGCGCGCCAGCAGCAGCATGTAGTCGGAGTGCTGCAGGCGCGAGGTCCAGACCTTCTGGCCATTGACCACATAGCGATCGCCCTTGAGCACCGCGGTGGTTTTGAGCTTGGTGGTGTCGCTTCCGGTGGTCGGTTCGGTCACGGCCATGGACTGCATCCGGATCTGACCACTGGCAATGCGCGGCAGCAGTTCTTTTTTCTGCTGCTCCGAGCCATGCCGCACCACGCAGCCCATGACATACATCTGACCGTGGCAGGCGCCGGAGTTGCCACCTGCGCGGTTGATTTCCTCCATCACCACGCTAGCCTCCGTGAGCGACAGACCCGACCCGCCATATTCCTCGGGGATCAGCCCCGACAGCCAGCCCGCTTCGGTCAGGGCTGTGACGAATTTCTCGGGGAAGGCCCGAGCCTCGTCCACCTCTTGCCAGTAGCGCGAATCGAACTGACTGACGACTTGCCGCACGCCCTCGCGCAGCTCTGGAAATTCATAAGATCGCATGGATTCAGTTTGCAGATGTGGTGTACATCTGCCCTCCTTCAACGTTGATGACCGAGCCGCTGAGGTAGCTGCACAGCGGCGAGGCACAAAACACGGCCAGTTCGGCGATTTCGCTAGGCTCGGCCAGTCGACCCAGGGGGTAGCGTCCCGTCAGCTCCTGCCAGCGCTGGGCATCGCCCAGCAGTTTGGCCGCCTGTTGCTCCAGCAGACCCTGCATGCGGTCGCTGCGCGTGGGCGCCGGGTTGATGCCAAAGACGCGCACGCCCTTCTTCAGGCTGTCGCCGCCGATGGCATGGGTAAAGGCCATCAGTGCGGCATTGCCGGTGGACCCGCAGATGTAGTCGGCCCGCGGCATGGCGCCGGCCAGTCCGATGATGTTGCAAATCACCCCCGAGCCGCGCTCCTGCATGGCGGGCAAGAAGACCCGCGTCATGTTGATGTAGCCCAGCACCTTGAGTTCCCAGGCCTGGCGCCACCGCGCCTCGGTGACGGCCTGGATGTCCCCCCCCGGGATGGCGCCCGCGTTGTTGACCAGAATGTCGATCTCGCCCACTGCTTGCTGCAAGGCTTCAGAAGAGCCGGAGACCGACAGGTCCATCAGTACGGTTTGCGGGCGCGCGTGTCCGGCGCGCTCGAAAGTGGCCAGGGCCTTGTCCAGATTGGCTTGTTCGCGAGCGACGAGGATCGGGTGCGCGCCTTCGCGGGCGAAGGCCATTGCGATGGTCAGTCCAATGCCACGCGAGCCGCCGGTGACCAGCACCCGCCGGCCCTTGAGTTGCAGATCCATGAGAATCCTTTTGGAAGTAAGTGAGCTCAGCCCAGCGGTGCGGGCACTTGGGCGGTGTACCAGTGCGCAATCTGGCTGCCGGTCATGAAGCCCACTTGCGGCGACTTCATCAGCAGGTCCAGCATGCGCTCAAGATATTCAAAACGGTGCGGCACGCCGATCAGGTGCGGATGCAGGCCGATGGCCAGCACCCGCGGCTGGGTTTTGGCCTCGCGCTCGAACAGGCGCAAGGTGTTTTCCAGGCGCAGGTACATCTCGGGCGAGCTGTGCTTTTCGATGGCGTAGATGATCGAGTCGTTGACCTCGACGTTATAGGGCACCGACAGCAACGGGCCCTCCCGGGTGTGCATCCAGTGCGGCACATCGTCGACCACCCAGTCGCAGACATACTCCACCCCTTGGCGTTTGAGGATTTCGGGTGTCTCGAAGGACTCACGCAGACCGGGGCTGAGCCAGCCGCGCGGACGGGTCCCGGTAAAGTCCTCAATCATGTCCAGGGCGGTGACGATGAGTGCCTCTTCGCCTTCGGCATGGTTGAGTGCCTTCTGGTGCACCCCGTGGCCGATGAACTCCCAACCGGCCTCGTGCATAGCCCGGGCGGCGCGTGGGTAAGCCTGAATGACCCCGGCATTAAAGCTGGTGGAGGCCGGCAGACCCCGGCTGGCAATGGCTTGGATGATGCGTGGCAGACCGGCGCGCATGCCGTAGTCAGCCCAGCTGAAATTGGGCACATCGGGGAGGGTTTCCTTGCCGTGCGGGGGTGTGATGATGGTGCGCGGCATGGCCGATTCAAACTGCCAATGCTCCACATTGACCACCAGATGTACCAGGATGGACTTGCCACCGGCCGGCAGCAGTGCCGGGCCGTCGTTGGAAAACAGATAGGGAATGCGCGGGTTAGCCATAAGTGTGCATACCAATTATTTGTACACAATCGATCTTAGGCGCTGCGGCTCTGGTGCCTCGGGCACCGTCCAGGGCTGGAGTGCAGTTGAGGGGTATTGCGCCGAGGCCGAGACGTCCGGGGCCGCTCACAGGCAGACTACGAGGTGTGCGCCAACGTCTCCTTTGCCCCGGGGGCGCTCGTTTCGTTTTTCTCAATCTTGCAAGGAGCTTTTCATGTTTTCTGCACGCATCCTGACTGCGGCTGTGCTGGGTCTGGTGGGCTGGGTCCAGTCGGCCCTGGCCATCGGCCCCATGCCCGCACCCATGCCCACCCGAGAGACCATCACCATCGGCTATGTGAAGGTGGGCCATGTCTCGCCGTTGCAACTGGTGGAAGATGAACTCAAGAAAATGAACATCGACGTCAAGCGCGCCGAGTTTGTGCGTTACGCCGATGCGCGCACCGCAATCCTCTCCAACTCGGTTGACGTCTCGGTCGTCGGTCCCGCTGACCTGGCCATTGCCGCCAGCCAGGGCTCGCGCAACATCATCGGCCTGACCGGTGTGGCCACCTCGCCCAAATATCTGGTGGTGCGCAAGGGCGTGACCATCAACAACTGGAACGACCTCAAGGGCAAGCGCGTCGCGGTGGCCCCGGGATCGGCGGTCTGGTTTGCCTGGGCCATGACCCTGGTGGAAAACAACATTCCCTACAACACCTTCCAGGCGATCAACGTGCAAGGCGGTGGCACGGCCTTTGTGCAGGCACTCAAGAGGGGCGATGTCGACGCCATCCTGAGCTGGGAGCCTTTTGAGTCGGGTGTGGTCGCCGAGGGCGCTGCCTACTTCGCCACCAACTTGGTTGATTACAGCAAGTCCCGGGCCGTCGGTTCCGAGCTGGGCCTGCTGGCTGCCTCCGGCGAAGCCTATGCCAAGCGCCGCGAGTTGATTCGCCGTTTCCTCTGGGCCTATCTGAGCGCTGAGGAGCGCTTGGCCAAGGACCCCAACCTCTTCATGAATACCTATTCTCAGTACACCGGCCTGCCGTTGGAAGTCACCCGCGAGTCGCACAAGCTTATCAAGCTCGGCGGCATTCTCGATCGCGACCAGGTCGCCCGTTTGGCCGAAGCGTCCTTCAAGCAGGGCGTCATTCAGACCGACGTCACCCGCCAGGCCGCCGAGCTGTACGACGACAGCATCGCGCGCGAGATTCGCGGCCGCCGCTAAGCTATTGGCAGCAGCCCCAAGCCGGCCCGCAGGCCGGCTTTTTTTTGGGCGCTCGAAGTCAGTGTCCACGAATGGTGTGCAGGATGGACAGCTTCATTTCATTGAAAGCGGGCGAAGCGGTGACGTCGATGCTGCGCGGACGCTCGAGATTGACCTTGAGGGTGGTCTGTATGCGCCCAGGCCGCGCCGACATCACATGCACCGTGTCTGAGAGAAAGAGCGCCTCATCGATGTCGTGGGTCACGAAAATCACGGTGGGTTTGAGCTTGTCCCACACGGACAGCAGCAGTTCCTGCATGGACAGTCGGGTTTGCGCATCGAGCGCCCCGAAGGGCTCGTCCATGAGCAGGACCTTCGAGCCCAGGGTGAGCACGCGCGCGATGCCCACGCGCTGGCGCATACCGCCTGAGAGCTGGATGGGCAAGTGATTCTTGAAGTCGCTCAAGCCGACCAGGGCCAGCATTTCTTCGGCCCGGTCTTTGTAATCGGCCGGGGACTGTCCCTGCGCCTTGGGGCCAAAGACAACGTTTTCCCAGACGCTCAGCCAGGGAAAGAGGGCCGCCTCCTGAAACACCACGCCGCGGTCGGGTCCTGGAGCGAGCACCGGCTGTCCGCCCACGCTCAGCGTGCCCGAGGTCAGGGGCTCGAAGCTGGCTACCAGATTGAGCAGGGTGGACTTGCCGCAGCCCGAGGGACCGAGCAGCGCGGCAAATTCGCCCGGAGCAATGTCCAGATGGATGTCTTGCAGTGCCTGGACCGGTGGGTCGCCGGGGTAGGTCTTGTGGACCTTGTTGATGTGAATGTGCGACATGGTTGAGCCTTCGGTTCAATGGTTTTGCAGCAGCCGCCAGCGCAGCACCCGGCGTTCGATGAGAACAATGAGCCTGTCGCTGATGAAGCCCATCAGTCCAATGGAGGCCATGTCGGCCAGCACGATATCCATGCGCCCCACGTAGTAGGCGTCCCACAGCACGTAGCCCAGGCCCGACTTGACCGCCACCATCTCGGCCGCCACCACGGCGGTCCAGGCGATGCCCAGCCCGATACGCATCCCGGTGAAGATGTTGGGCAGCGCGGCCGGGAATACCACCCGCCGCAACAGCGTCCAGGACGAGGCGCCCATCATGCGCGCCGCACGCATCAGGTTTTTGTCGACATCGCGTGCACCCTGGGTGGTGTTGACCACGATGGCAAAAAAGCCGCCGACAAAGATCAAGGAGATCGAGCCCAGATCGCGGATGCCGAAGACTGCAATCGAAAACGGTAACCAGGCGGTGATGGGAATGGGGCGCAGCACCTGCACCATCGGATCGGCCATGGTGGCTACGAGCCGGTTCCATCCGATCATCAAGCCCAGGGGAATGCCGATCACCATGGCCAGGGCGAAACCCTGAATCACCCGGATGCCGGAGTACTCCACATTGGACCACCAGGTGCCCAGGTAAGGGTTCAGGCTCATGCCGGTGGGTTGGACGAAGATCCAGTCGTACCAGGCGTCGAGCACCAGCGTTGGGCTGGGCACCATGGCCTGCATGCCCGGCCGGCTGCCCACCACCTGCCAGATCGCAATCACGATGGCCGGGATGATCAGGCTGAGCAGGCTCAGGTTGGCGGGTTTCTTCATGGCATCTCCTGTTCAAAAATTCACTCGGCCTCGGTACTTACAGCTCGACCGTCTCGAACTGTGCGGGCAGGATGATCTCGAGCATCTCGCAGCCGTCGGAGTAATCGATCACCTGGTGGTGTATGCCCGCCGGCTGTATCCAGCAGGAGCCAGCGGTCATCTTGATTCGGCCCGCACCTTCGTACTCGCCGATCATCCAGCCCTTGAGCATGTAGAGCATCTGGAACTGCACATCGTGGTAGTGCGGAATCGTCACCACCTTCGGGTCGCATTTGCCCAGCAGACGGATCACATGGGCTTGCACGGCGCCGCCGGTGGCCGCCTCCATCAGCAGGTCGCGATAGGCCGCATAGGTGCGCAGCCCGGTTTTAAACTGCGCGTCCTTGCGGTGGGTGGCCACAAAGGTTTGCGGCTTCCACACAATCTTGGGCGGCTTGCCGGGGCCAGCTGCCGACTTCTTGGCTTTGGCGGGGGCAGTGCGTTTGACGGCCGCAGTCTGGGCCGCCGTGGTGGTTCGGGGGGTCGATTTGCCAGTGGCCATAGGGGTCTCCAGGTCGAGGGTCAGGCTGAGCCTTGCGGGCGCAGCTCAATCAGATCGGGGCAGCAGTTGGGATCGGCGCCCACCGCATAAACCACAGCCTGCGCCACCTCATCGGCGGTCAAGGCCTTGAACCTACGGTTGGCCACCGAGGCCAGAACGTCCGGATGGGTGCTGCCGGCGCGGATGTCGGTATCGACCATGCCCGGCGCCACCTCGGTGACCTTGACCCCGTGGGCCTGCAGCTCGATGCGAAAGGACCGGGCCAGCGCCGACAACGCATGCTTGGTGGCGCAATACACCGAGGCCAGCCGATAGACCTCGCGTGCGGCGATGGATGACATGAACACAATGTGCCCTTGTTTGCGGGCGACCATGGCCCTGGCGATGATTTGAGTGACCTCCAGGGCCGCCAGCACATTGGTCTGAAACATCCATTGGCAGTCGGCCGGACTGAGTTCGAGTATGGGCGCGTAGCGCAGTACGCCTGCGTTGTTGACGAAGATGTCCACTTCCGGGGCGAGGGCTTCGATCTGTTTCAGATAGGGCGCATCGGTCAGATCGCCAGGCAGGGCGTGCACTTGTCCGGCGGGCAACTGCGCCTGCAAGGCGGCCAGCGCGTCCTGTCGCCGGCCCAAGGCGATGATGCGTGCGCCTTGCCCGGCCAGCTGCAGGGCCGTGGCGCGGCCGATACCGGCCGATGCGCCTGTGATGAGGGCCGTTTTTCCGTGCAGTTTCATGCTTGATCTCCGGGTTCAGCGGCCCTTGAATTGGGGCGGTCGTTTTTCGGCGAAGGCGCGCCGGCCCTCGGCGTAGTCTTCGCTGCTAAAGCAGGCCGCCACCGCCGCATCGACAGCGGCGCTGTCGGCCTGCGGCCCCTCCCGCAGGCCAATGAAGGCCAGCTTGGCCGCGCGCAGCGTCAGGGGCGCGTTGCTGGCGATCAGTTGCGCTGTTTCCCGGGCGTGGCCCATCACATCGGCGTGTACCGACTGCACGATGCCCAGATCGCGCGCCTGCTCGGCCTCGTAAATGCGTGCGGTATAGAAAGCCTCGGCCGCGTTCATGGGCCCCAGCGCGGCCACCAGGGAGCGGGTGCTGCGCCAGGCATAGCCCAGACCCAGGCGCGCGGCCGGCATGCGAAAGCGCGCGGTGCTGCTGCAGTAGCGCAAATCGCAGCTGAGTGCCAGGCCCAGGCCGCCACCAAAGCAGATGCCGCTGATGGCCGCAATCACCGGCCGCGGAAATTGCGCCAGCGCAGTTTGCGCCGCATCGACGGCCCGGTCGTAGGCGGCCACGCCCTCACGACTGCTGCGCTGCTGCTCGAACTCCGAGATATCGGCGCCCGAGACAAAAGCCTTTTCGCCTTGGCCGCGTAGCAGCAGCACCCGCACCGACTCATCCTGGCGCAGCTGATCGAGCAATTGGGCCAACTGCAGCCACATCGATAGCGACATGGCGTTGTACTTGGCCTCGTTGTCCAGGACGAGGGTGGCCACGTGGCCTTCAATATGGTGCAGCACTTGTGCCATGTTCAGACGACCCCTTGCTCGTGGAATCGGGCGATATCGGCTTGCGAATAACCGGCCTCACGCAGCACTTCGTCGGTGTGCTCGCCCCAATTGGGCGCTGGCGCGGCCACCGTGGCCGGCGTGCGCTCGAGCGTCACCGGCTGAGTGATGTAGAGCATCTCCTGGCCGAAAGAGGTTTTCATGGGCGCGGTGACTTTGAGGTGTTGAACCTGGGGGTCTCGCATCATTTGCGGTACCGTGTAGACCGGCCCGGCCGGTACCCCGGCGGCATTGAGGCTGTCGATCCAGTGCGCCACGGGCTGATGGCGAAAGATCTCCTGCAGCTCGGCATTGAGGCGGGCGCGGTTTGTCACCCTGAGCGGCTCGTCAAGAAACTCAGGGTCGGTCAGCCACTCGGCTTTGCCCAGCAGCTGACACATGCGCTGCCAGCTACCCTCGCCCGAGGCGCCCAGATTGAAGCAGCCATCGCTTGCTTCAAACAGGCCCATGGGGCTGCTGGTCGGGTGGTCGTTGCCCACCTGCACGGGCAGGT
>CAZCSD010000023.1:0-37112 GCA_964501235.1 uncultured Polaromonas sp.
AGAAAGGTGCGACCATGAAACTGATCAAGTCCTTGCTGACCGTCACCCTGTGTGGACTGGTGGCATTGAGCAATTCCGCATTTGCCCAGGCAGCCCCCGCCAAGAGCCGACTACAGACGATCCTGGAGCGAGGCACGATACGCGTGGGCACCACCGGGGACTTCAACCCCATGTCCATTCGCGACGCCGCCACAAACAGCTACCGGGGCTTTGACATCGAAGCCATGGAGCAACTGGCCAAGGATCTGGGTGTCAAAGTCGAATGGGTTCCCGCCGAGTGGGCCACCCTGGTGGCTGGGATCACCGCCAACCGCTACGACATCTTCTCAGGCGCCTCTCTCAGCATGGCACGCGCCAGGACCGTGGCGTTTTCCGACCCCTACATCGAAGCCGGTACCGTGCCGGTGATCCGCAAGGCCGATGCCGCCCGCGTCAACGGCTGGGCCGACCTCAACCGCAGCGGCACCACCATTGCCGTCTCGCTGGGCACCGTCTTTGAAGAGCAGGCCAAGGCCCACTTTCCCCAGGCCACGGTTCGCGCGATCGAAAAACCGGCCACCGGCTACCAGGAAGTGCTGGCTGGCCGGGCTATGGCCACCATCACCAGCAACGTGGAAGCAGCCACTCTGGTCAAGACCTACCCCAACCTGACCACCGTGTCCAAGGCCGAACTGCGCAACAAGCGGCCCTTCGCCTACCCTCTGCCACAAGGCGATCCGGTATGGACCACCTTTGTCAACAACTGGGTGGCCCTGAAGAAGTCCGAGGGTTTCTTCGACGCACTTGAGGCCAAGTGGCTGGGCCGATAAGCCCCTGACGCACTTGCCATGAATGTGCGACCGGCCCTCTGGCTGGCCCTGTTAGCGCTCGCCCTGCTCGGTGCCTGCAGCACCGGCGGCGATGCCAGCGGCTACACCTGGGGCTGGTACGTCATCAATCCACTGAGCGACAAGGGGGCCTCCAACCTGAGGTTCCTGCTGGCCGGGCTGGGATGGACCATCGGCCTGTCGGTGACCGCCATCATCGTCTCGGTGATCTTGGGGGTCCTGCTCGCGCTGGCCGGTCTTTCGCGTTCGACCCCCCTGAGGACGGTCTCGCGCACCTACGTCGAAGTCTTCCGCGCCATTCCGCTGCTGGTGCTGCTGCTCTGGGTCTACTACGGCCTGCCCATGGTCACCGGACTGCAATTCGGCGCCTTTGCTGCCGGGGTGATCTCGCTGGCCTTGTCCGATGCGGCCTTCGAATCGGAAATCTTCAGGGCCGGCATACAGTCGGTGGCCAAGGGGCAGCGCGAGGCCGCCCACACGCTGGGCTTGTCCAGCCGCGACACCTTCCGCTACATCGTTTTTCCGCAGGCCATACGCACCATCCTTCCGGCCTTGGGCAACCAGTTTGTGTATGTGCTCAAGATGAGTTCTTTGGTCTCGGTGATTGGCCTACAGGAACTCACTCGACGAGCCAACGAGCTCAACGTGACCGAATACCGGCCCCTCGAAATCTACACCGCCCTGGTTTTTGAATACCTGTTGCTCATCCTGCTGACCTCCTGGGGCGTGCGACGCCTGGAAAGACGCATGGCCTCAGCCCCTCGCTAGCCGGGTCGACAAACCAGCCAGGCGCCTGCGGTCCGTTCGGAACCTCAGTGATGCAAGATGCGCTCGAGGAAACTGCGGCAGCGCTCGCTGCGTGGGGCGCTGAAGAAGACGGCCGGCGCTGCTTCCTCCACCACCCGACCCTGGTCCATGAACACCACCCGGTCAGCCACCCGGCGCGCAAAACCCATTTCGTGGGTGACACAGATCATGGTCATGCCGTCGCGGGCCAGCCCCTCCATGACCTCGAGCACCTCTTGAATCATTTCAGGATCAAGCGCCGAGGTAGGCTCGTCAAAGAGCATGATGCGCGGTCGCATGCATAGAGAGCGGGCGATGGCTACGCGCTGTTGCTGCCCCCCGGAGAGCTGCGCAGGGAACTTGTGAGCCTGCTCGGCAATACCTACGCGATCGAGGTACTGCTGGGCCAGCTGCTCGGCCTCCTGCGGCCCGATACCGCGCACCCGAATGGGAGCGAGCATCAGGTTATCGATCACGCTCAGATGCGGAAAGAGGTTGAACTGCTGAAACACCATGCCAATATCGCCGGGCACATGAGCCCCCTCGGGGGAACGGTCGTGAAGCTCAACTCCATCGACCCAGATCTGTCCTTCATCGTGGGTTTCGAGCTGGCTGATGCAGCGAATCAAGGTCGACTTGCCCGAACCTGACGGGCCGCAGACCACGATCTTCTCGCCACGGGCCACCGCAAGGTCGACCCCATCGAGGGCCTTGAACGATCCAAAGGACTTGCCTACCGCCCGCACGCGGATCAGGGCACTGGACCCTGCGGCCGATTCGCTCATGGAAAACACCCCCTGCGGTCAAAAGGAGGGATGATTATCATTGAACCCCATGCGTCTCGTTGAAACGACCTGGCCGCGCGTGGCCCACTACCTGCAAAGTTGCAAGGGCATCGTCATCCCCATCGGCTCGACCGAACAACATGGCCCCTCCGGCCCGATGGGCACCGACGCGCTGGTGGCCCAGGCTATCGCAGAGAAAGCCGCCGAGCAACCGGCCTGGCTGGTCGCCCCCACACTGACCCTGGCACCCGCGCAATTTAACCTGGCCTTCCCGGGCACCGTTTCACTTCGAGCCTCTACCCTCATGGCGGTGGTCGGCGATGTGCTCAACAGTCTGGCCAGCCAGGGCTTCGAGCGTTTTTATTTTCTCAATGGGCATGGCGCCAACATCGCCACCGTCCAAGCGGCCTGCCAAGACTTTTACGCGCAGTGGAGCCTGGGTCAACGCAGCGGACAAGCCCCCCAGTGCCGCTTGCGCTCCTGGTGGGACTATCCCGGTGCCAACCAATTGAGGCGAGAACTCTACGGTGACTGGGAAGGCATGCATGCAACGCCCAGCGAACTGGCCATCGCCATGGCGCTGCTCGGACCGGCATACCCGGCCGGCCATGCCGACAGCATCGAACAGCCCCCACAGCGACTGCCGGAAGACTATGCGCGCTTGCACGCGGGCGACAACCATGCCGACAGCCAGCGGCATCGGCAGCAATTTCCCGATGGCCGGGTGGGATCGCACTCGGCCTTGGCCCGCGTCGAACACGGACAGGCCTTGCTGGAGGCGGCAGCGGCCGATGCGCAGCAAGACATCGCAGAATTCTTCGCATCATGATCCTCTACGGGCTCCCGGTCTCCACCTACACCACCAAGGTCAAGCTGGCGCTGTGCTGGCGCGGCATTGACTTCGAGGAGCGCGAGCCCCCCGGGGGCTACCGATCGCCGGACTGGCAGGCGGTCGTGCCCATGGGCACCATCCCCGCGATCGATGACCAGGGCTTCATCCTGGCCGAATCGGAGGCCATCCTGGAGTATCTGGAGGAGCGATTTAGCCACCGTCCCTTGCTGCCACGCAACCTGCAACAACGCGCGCAGGTGCGGCTGCTGGCTCGCTTGCATGATCTGCATGTTGAGCCCAGGGTCCGAGCGCTCTTTGCCCTGATACGGCAGCCTCAAGAGCGCGCCCAGTTGCCGCAGCTCAAAGCCGCCCTGGAGGACAAACTCGCCCGCCTGGCTCAGGTGGCCCGGCCGGGCCCCTACCTGGTCGGGGCCGAGCCAACGCTGGCCGACTGCGGCTTTGCCGTCACCTTGCCCCTGGCCGAACGCCTGCTGCAGGCCCTGGACAGCCCGCTTAGACTGCCGGAGGCTTTCTGGTCATGGCAGGCGGCCCTGGCCGCAGATCCGACCGCCCAGGCGGTCCTGGGAACATGGTCAAGCGCCACCGACGCCTGGCTCAAAGCCGCCCGCACTCAATGAGATCAATATGGCAGACCCCTTGAGCCCGCTCCTTCAGCCCGACTGGCGCTATGTCGAAAAGACCAGCCTGGAGGACTTCAGCCGCAGCGACTGGCAACTGCTCCTGGCCCAGCGCGATGCTTACTACCGCGAGCAGCAGGCGATGCAGGTGCTGCGTATGCTGGCCGATTCCGAGCACGACCCCAGCTTTGGCTACCAGATCAACAACTACCGCCACTGCCTGCAATCGGCCACTCTGGCCCTGCGTGAGGGCCTGGACGAAGAAGACGTGGTGGTATGCCTTCTGCACGACGTGGGCTTTATCGCCTGCCCAGACAGCCACGGCGAGTTTGCCGCCGCCTTGCTCGGCTGCTATATCTCCGAACGCAATCACTGGATGCTGCAGCGCCACGCGCTGTTTCAGGATGCGCATTCCCCGCACCACCCGGTGAGCGACCCGAATGCACGGGAACGCTGGCGCGGGCATCCCCATTTCGAATGGGCGGCCACCTTCGTCGATCGCTACGACCAGGCCGCCATCGACCCGCACTACGAATGTGCCCCGCTATCGACCTTTGAGCCTATGGTGATGCGCATCTTCTCGCGACCCCCTCGCGCCCTGCCTCTGCCCTGAGCCTTCACACAAGGAAAGCCGACATGTCTGCCTGGATCAAGATGATTGCCCTGGAGGATGCGCAAGGCGCGCTGGCTCAAGCCTACGAAAAAGTCAAAACGCCGCACGGTACGGTCGATAACGTGATGAAGGCACACAGCCTGCGGCCCCACACGATGGAAGGCCATGTAACGCTTTACCGCAGCGTTCTGCACAACCCGGACAACACCCTGCCCTTTTGGTTCCTCGAGGTCGTGGCCTCCTATGTGAGCATGCTCAATCGCTGCGACTACAGCCTGACCCACCACTTTGCAAACGCCAAGCGCCTGATGGCCGACCCAGCCCGCGCCGAAGCCGTGCGATTGGCTCTGCTCGATCGAGCGCCCGAGCGCGTTTTTGAAGGCCGCGAATTGGCCTTGCTTCGCTATGCCGGCAAACTCACCACCGATGTGGCTCACATGGTCAAAGCCGATGTCGAAGCCCTGCGCGCGGAGGGCTGCGACGATGGCCAGATCCTCGAGGTCAATCAGGTCTGCGCCTACTTCAACTACTCCAACCGGCTGCTCAACGGTCTGGGCGTGACCACTGAAGGCGATGTCATCGGGTACTACAAGGACCCGGGCTGATTACTGCGCCTTCACAACCGAACCAGCCTCACTCGGCCTTGAGATTGGCCACCTTGGCGGCCCTGGCCATAGCTTCGTTTTCGCGGGCGATCACCTGTCCGTAGGCCTGCGGACCTGCACCGATCGGATCAATGACGGCCGTTTGAAAGGTCTTGATCACTTCCGGATGCTTGACCACCTCGGCGATCTCCTGACTGATGCGGTTGATGGCCGTCTGCGGGGTGCCAGCTGCAGCCATCACACCGATGACCACAGAAAAATCAAAGCCGGGCACCATCTCGGCGAGCGTGGGAATCTCTGGGGCTTGGGGCGATCGCGAAGCAGCATTGCTGGCCAGCACCTTGACCTGACCGGCCTTGGCAAAGCCCTGCATCGACGGCAGGGCCGCCACCGAAAAATCCACCTGTCCGCCCACCAGCGCGGGCGTCGACTGACCCGACCCCTTGAAGGGGATGTGCCTCACATCGAGATTCAGGGCTGCCTTGAGCGCTTCCATGGTCAAGTGGTGGGTGCTGCCGATGCCCGATGACCCGTAGGTGAACTCACCGGGCTTGCTCTTGACCAGCGCCACAAATTCCTGCATGGAGTTGACATTGGTCTTGGGATGAGCCACCACAAACAGCGGTGACCGCGCAATCAGGGACACCGGCAAGATATCGGCGCCGACCTTGTAGGGTACGGCTTTGTTGACCAGGGGGGTGATGGACAGCATGGATCCATCGGAGACGATAAAGGCATGTCCATCCTGGGGAGTGCTTTGCAACAGGGCCTGGTAAGCCACGACGCCGTTGCCGCCGGGCTTGTTGTCGACCACCACCGACTGCCCCAGGCGCTCGGTCAGACGCTGCGCCACCACCCGGGCCACACTGTCGGGCAATCCTCCGGCTGCGTAGGGCACGATGAACTTGATCGGCTTGGACGGATAGGCCTGCGCCGCAGCCAGCAGCGGCAAGGTCAGCAGAGCTGTTGCGGCCACGGTCATCAAGGATCTGCGTTTCATGAAAGTCTCCTCAGGGTTGAATCGGGGGCAGTCGGACTGCGGTCTGAGAGCGTCAATTCGGAACTGCGTTTGCGAAATGGTTAGACGACTAATAGAATGATTCTAGGTGCAGATCGCGTTTATCGTATCGAGCATGCACCGCATAGCCCCTGCGCTCCATCAGCCCTTGCAACCACCATGCCCCCAGAAACCCTGCTCCTGCGCGTGGCCGCCACCGAGGACCTTACGCGCAACATCCGCAGCTTCGAATTGCGCCATCCTGAAGGCCAGGACTTGCCCGCCTTCACGGCGGGGGCCCATCTCCGCGTCAAGACCCCCTCGGGCGCCCTGCGTGCCTATTCTCTGTGCAATGACCCGGCGCAAACCCACCGCTACCAGATCGCGGTCCAGCGCGAGGGGCGGGGGCGAGGCGGGTCGGTGAGCCTGGTCGATGGAGTCAGGGCAGGCGATCTGATCGAAGTAAGCACGCCGCAAAATCAGTTTGCCCTCGATGAGCGCGCCAAAGAGTTGCTCTTGATTGCCGGGGGCATCGGCATCACCCCCTTGCTGTCCATGGCCCATCAACTCGAGTCTGAAGGCCGTCGCTACCGACTGGTCTACCTGTCGCGAGAGGCGCAAAACACCGCCTTTCGAGAAACCCTGAGCCAAGCCCCCTTCGCCCCGCGCGTGCGCATACACCACGACGGCGGAGATCCCGCCCGCGCCCTGGACCTCTGGCCGCTGCTTGAAAAGCCGGGCAGCGCCAACGGTCTGCAGGTCTACTGCTGCGGACCGGCCGGGCTGATGGAGGCCGTGCGCGACATGACCGGCCACTGGCCGGCCAGCGCCGTGCACTTCGAGAGCTTTGGGGTTGACGCCGGCCCGCAGGACGAAGACCAGCCCTTTGAAGTGCAGTTGCAAAGCAGCGGGCAGGTTCTGGAGGTGCCGGTGGGCAGCAGTATTCTCCAGACCTTGCGCAACTGCGGTATCGCGGTTCCCTTCTCCTGCGAAAGCGGCACCTGCGGCTCGTGCAAGACCGGGCTGATTGAGGGCGAACCCGATCACCGCGACCTGGTGCTGCTCGAGGAAGAAAAATCCACCCGCATCATGGTCTGCGTCTCTCGCGCCCGCGGCAGCCGCCTGGTACTGGACCTCTGACCATGAGCGAGCGACCGGTCGAGCCGATCCGCATCGGAGCTCTGGGTATGGGTCGGGCCTTCACCCTGATGGTGCCCACCTGGCGCGACGATCCGCGCGTGCAATTGGTGGCCGCTTTTGACCCCCGGCCGCAGGCCCGATCGGCTTTCACCCGCGACTTTGGTGGCACCGCACATGCAAGTGCCGAGGCGCTCTGCGCCGATCCTGCAGTTCAGTGGGTCTATGTGGCCACCCCCCACGGCCTGCATGCGGAGCATGTGCGGCTGGCGGCCCGCTGCGGCAAGCATGTGCTGCTCGAAAAACCCATGGCCTTGAGCCTGGAGCAGGCCGACCGCATGATTGAAGCCTGCGCCGAGGCGGGCACGCATCTGATGGTGGGCCACAGCCACAGCTTTGATGCACCGGTACTTCAGGCGCGAGCGCTCATTGCCAGCGGTCAATTGGGCGAGGTGCGCATGATCCAGGCTTGGCAGTACACCGATTTTCTCTACCGGCCGCGCCGCCCCGAAGAACTGGATACGACCCAGGGCGGGGGCGTGGTGTTCAGCCAGGCTGCGCACCAGGTGGACGTGGTGCGCTGGCTGGCGGGGGGAATGGCCACGCAGGTGCGCGCCCACACCGGGCGTTGGGATCCCCAGCGGCCCACCGAGGGCGCCTACAGCGCCCTGCTTGCCTTTGAGGGGGGCGCCTGGGCCAGCCTGAGCTACAACGGCTACGGCTACTACGACAGCGATGTACAGATGGGCGACATCGGTGAGTTGGGACAGCCCAAAGATCCGCGGACCCACGCTCGCACCCGCGCCGCCCACGCACAATGCCGCGACGAGCAAGCCGAGGCCCTGGCCAAAGCCGAGCGCAATTTCGGCGGCGCCCACTACCGGGAGCCGGCCGCCTCAGGCGTGCAAGCGAGCCAACATTTCGGGCCGGTTATCGTCAGTTGTGATCGGGCCGATTTGAGTTTGCGCCCCACGGGGCTGGACGTCCACGATGCACAAGGCTCGCGCTTTATCCCCGCGCCTCTGCCGGCGGTGCCGCGCGGAGAAGTGATCGACGAGTTGTGGGCCGTCGAACACGAAGGCCGTGCGGTGCGACACGACGGTCTGTGGTCGCGCGCCACGCTCGAGGTGTGTCTGGCCCTGCTGCAATCGCAGCGCATCGGCGCTGATGTGCAGCTCGGGCTTCAGGTGCCCACACGCCCCTGACATCGGCTCAAACAAGGACACGATGTGAGTCGCAAGAACCCGATGCCCGAGATGATGCGCCACTGGCGCGAGGCAGTACCTAACGACCGGCTGGCCCACCTGATCCGCGATATCGCGCGCGCCCAGATGCGTGCGCTGCAAGAGCGGCTGGCCGCCTACGATGTGTCTTTCGGACACTGGACGTTCTTGCGCATTCTCTGGCTGCGCGACGGCCTGACGCAGCGCGAACTGAGCGAGCTGGCCGGCGTCATGGAACCCACCACCTTCGCCGCTGTCAAGGCCATGGAGGCCATGGGCTTGGTCGAGCGCCGTCAGCTCGCGGGCAACCGCAAGAACATGCATGTGTTCCTGACGCGCCAGGGCCGGTCGCTCGAGAAAAAACTGGTCCCCCTGGCCGAAGAGGTCAACCGCATCAGTGTGGGTAAAACCAGTGCCACCGAAGTCGCCCAGGTCCGCAAGTTTTTGCTCAGGATGCTGGAAAACCTGGCCGCCGACGCCAGCCGCAACGACCTGTCTAAAAATCCTGGGGACTGATCAAGCCAGATGGCGCCGGCTTCGGCTCAGATGGCATAGCTCTCGTAAGTGGCGGGGTGAAACACTTCCTCCACCGCCAGACGCCGACTCGACAGTCCCTGCGCATGATGATGCCGCAAGAAGGTGTCGATGGTGGTGCGGTTGCGTGCCACCCCATAAGACCAAAAATCATCGCCCAGCGTCTCGCGCGCGGCCTTGAGTTGTTCCTCAACAAAGGGCAGCGTAACCTTGGTCGCCGACGTATCCGACAAGGCTTGCAGAGCCGCATCCTTGGCCTGACCGAAGGCCTTGAAAACCGCCCCCGGCAGCCAGGGATGGCGCTCGCACAAGCTCTTTCGTATCCCCACCACATGCATGATCGGAAAAATGCCGGTGCGCTTGTAATAGTCGCGCGCCACCGCGGTGGGGTCGTCGAAGAGCCAGCCGATGTTCGGATTGAGCAGCGCCTGAGCACTCGGCGGCCGCGGCGCCATGAAGCCATCAATCTCGCCGCTGTCGAGCATCTGCGAAATGGTCCGGTCGGCCGGCGCCGATTCAAGTCGAACGCCGGGCGGCAATTGCAGGGCAATTTTCTCGGGACGTCCCGGCGTTTCAATACCACCGCGCACCCAAATCACATCCTCGGGGGCCACACCGTAGTCATCCTGCAAGATGGCCCGGGCCCAGACATTGGCACTGAGTTGGTACTCCGGCAGTCCGATGCGCTTGCCTTTGAGATCGGCCGGCTTGGTAATACGGTCCTTGCGCACATAGATCGAGGTGTGCCTGAAAGCTCGCGACAAAAAGACCGGTACGGCTACGTAAGGGCAGTCGCCCTTGGCGGCCCTGACGGTGTAGCTGGAAAACGAGAGTTCGCAGATGTCAAAGTCCTGACTGCGCATGGCGCGAAAGAACATCTCCTCCGGGTACAAGGTCATGTAGACCGGATCGACCCCATCGATCTGCACGCGACCGTCGATCAGGGCGCGTGTGCGGTCATAGTCACCCATGGCCACCGACAACTCAAGCTTGCTCATGACAGTTCCGTCCCCAGTGACCTTCAGGCCTTGACCGAATAAGAGGGCTCAAGTTCAGGCCGCTCCTGCCCGTCGGCCCAGACATAGGTGCATTCATGGTCGCGCCAATCGACCGTCTTGGGAATCACCGCCTGATAGGCAACCACCGAGCTTGGAATGGACAGATCACCGGTGCCGATAGCCGGTTCGCCCGCCTCAAAGGCGCGTACCGCCTCGAGCATCTGCTTGCGAAACTCGACCACCGCCATATCACTGGCCCCCAGCCTGTCGTGACTTCGATCGGCGATGGGCCCCATGGTGACCCACATCGCAATATCCTGGTTGGGAAAACCAGTGATGCCGGTGAAGTTCCCGGCCTTCATGGCCTGCCTGTCCTGCCAGAAGCGGTTCTCGTCGGTACGCAGGGGGCGGTAATACGGATCCAGATCGACCCCCACGGTCTGGCGCAGGAACTTGCGCCAGGTTTCAGTTTCCGGTGTCTGCGACGGATGCCCCCAGGCAATGAAATAAAAGGCGGTGTGGGTGTCATCGATCGGCACGTTGACATTAGCCACGTTGTACAGGTTGTTGGGCGGAATCAGCACCGAAATAGGCGCTACGAAAACAGTCGACCGGATGTACTCGTGCGTGGCCGCGTTTTGTATCGGGCGGCGGATGGCTGCATATCGAAAACCATAGCCACCGCGCTGCACCTGCATCCGCGGGGCCTTGTCCGTCGACGGACGCAGCCAGTTGTTGGCCGTAGCCTTGGCCCCGTCCACCCGGGCCGGCACCATGTCAGACGAGTGCAGGCTCGAGCTGTGCGCCGAATCGATGGCGCCCTCGAGAATCTGGGCCCAATTGCAGTCAATGACCGCCTTGGCCAGCGTGACTCGTACATCGGCCGTCGGGGCCCAGGGCGGCGGCACAAATTCAGCGACCTCCTGCGCATCGCCGAACCAGGCCCAGACCAATCCCCCCCATTCCTGGACCGGGTAGGCCTTGTGCTTGACCTTGGCGGCCAGGCAACTGGCCGCGGGCTCCGAAACCATCTCGATGACGTTGCCCTTCACATCCATCTTCCAGCCGTGATAGAGGCAGCGCAGACCGCCCTCCTCGTTGCGGCCATAGACCAAGGACACCCGGCGGTGCGGACAGGACTCTTCGAGCACCCCCACCTGCCCCTCGGTGTCTCGAAAGACCACCAGGTTCTCACCCAGAACCCGCGCGCGGACCGGGGCGCAGTCGGGCTCGCTGACTTCTTCGATCAGGCACACCGGCAACCAATGCCGGCGCATGAGCCGGCCCATGGGGGCTTGCCCCTCAACACGGCAAAGCAGCTCGTTCTCCTCAGGCGTGATCATGCTCAAGACTCCGGTCGAAAGTGAGCCAGGACGGCTCTTTATTTATTTAGCAGCCTAAGTATATTAAAAAGCGGTCGCATCGGCAAAAAAGACTGCAAAGCCCACCGCCCCGCCGTGGGCCACCGGAGCAAAACTTCAGTGAAAACCCGCAGCCGCCGCGATCGACACCGCCTGCATCCCGGGCGAGCCTTCAAGCACAATGGGCCATCGCCATTGAATCCACGCGCCAAGGAGATATCGGCTGTGACGGACAAGCTTCCTACCCTGGGCCTCATCGGCTTGGGCCAACTCGGTCTGCCGGTGGCCCGCAACCTGATACAAGCGGGCTTCCCGGTCTTAGGTTATCGACGCTCCTCCTTGCAGGCCTTCACCGAGGCCGGTGGACGCGCCATGGGCAGCGCTGGAGAAGTCACGCGTCAGTGCGATATTCTGCTGATGTGCCTGCCCGATGAGGCGGCTCAGTTGGCAGCCCTCGACGGGTCCGAGGGCGTGCTGGCCCACCTTAAACCCCGGCAGATCGTGATCGAGCTCGGGACCTACAGTCGCGTCTTCAAACGGGCCCAGGCCGAGCGCTTGTGTCAGCGCGGCGCCCGGGTTTTGGAGGCCGAAGTCAGCGGCTCTCCCCCGATGGTCAGTGCGCGCAAGGCGGCGCTCTATCTGGGCGGCCCAGTCGATGTTCTGCAGGACTGCCAGCGCTTGCTCCAGGCCATCACCGAGTATCAGTTTCATCTGGGCGACTATGGGTCGGCCGTGTCGATGAAACTCATCGCCAATTACCTGTTGACCATTCACACGCTGGCGGCTGCGGAGGCGATGAACCTGGGTACTCGCGCCGGCTTCGACCCGGCCCTGGTGGCGCGGGTCATCGCCCAGGGTGCCGGTGGCTCGACCATGTTCAGCGTACGCGCACCCCTGATGGCCGAACGCAAGTTCACGCCCGCTCCCGGGCCCTTCACCACGCTGGCCAAGTACCTGGATCTGGGCGAGCAGATGGCCCGGGATCTGCACAGTGCGGCGCCGCTTTTTACGGCAGCAGCCCCTTATTTCAGACGCGCCATGGACGAGGGCCTGGCCCAGGAAGATATCAGCGCCGTGATCAAATTGCTCGAGGCCGAGTCGGCAGCCTCCAAAAGCCCAACCCCCCCAATGCCCCCGTCTCATGCCCAGTGACAACGCCCAGGCCCTGCTGTCGGCCATGCTCAACAAGACGCTCTTCGTCGCTTTGCGCGAACCGGCCGATCTCCATCGCATGGGCGAGTTGCTGGAAGAGCACCTGAGGTGGGCCGTCGAGGCAGAGCGCAGCGGCCATCTGTTTGCCTCCGGCCCTTTCGTCGCACCAGGCCAGCCTCCGGGCGCTGCCGGTGGCATGAGCATCCTGCGCACCGAGAGCCTGGAACAAGCCCAGGCCCTGCTGGCGCAAGATCCGTTTGTTCGCGAAGGAGCAGTACAGGTGACCTGGCGAGAGTGGCGCCTGATGGAAGGCGGATTCAAGCTCACGCTTTGTTTTTCTGACCAAAGCCTTCAAGTTGACTGAAACCAGAGACCGTATGTCCACCCGAGCTTTGCGCATCGTCTTTCACGGCCAAAACGCGGCGCAGTTCAGGCCGGGCTTCGAGGACCTCGTTGGCAGCGGCCATCAGATCGACACCCTCGATGATGACCTGTCGACAAGCGCTGCAGTCGATGCATTCACGCAGGCCGATGTGCTCATCGGCATTCGGCTGCAAGCCCAGATGCCCCGACTGCACCGATTGCAGCTCTATCACGCGCCAGCGGCCGGAACCGATGCCATCGACCCAGCCCTGTTGCCCGCCAGTTGCAGCCTGTGCAACTGCTTCGGCCATGAGCAGGCCATTGCCGAATACGTATTTGCTGCGCTGCTCAGCCGCCATGTCCCACTGGCCCAGGCCGACGCCGATCTGCGGCGCCAGCGCTGGACCTACTGGGCCGGAGCACCGGGGGCCCTCCGCACCGAGTTGGGATCGCAGACGCTGGGGGTGATCGGACTCGGACACATCGGTCGAACGATAGCCGCACGGGCCCGCGCCTTCGGCATGCGAGTTCACGGCTGCAACCGCAGCGCAGGTCCGGCCGATTGCGTCGACCAGTTCTGGGCCCTCAGTGAGCTCGAGGCATTTATGGCCAGCGTAGATACGGTGGTCGTGACTCTGCCTTTGCTGCCGGACACGCGCAGTCTGGTGGGCGCGCGGGCGCTGGCCGCCCTTGCGCCCCATGCGGTACTGATCAATGTGGGGCGCGGCCCGGTCGTCGACGAGCAGGCCCTGTACGATGCCCTCAAGGGCAAACGCCTGGGCGGGGCAGTCATCGACACCTGGTACCAGTACCCCGGCGCTGGCCAAACCACCGCAGCGCCCTCGAGCCTGGACTTTGCCAGTCTCGAACATGTACTGATGACGCCACACATGTCAGGCTGGACCCACGGCACGGTGCAGCGCAGGCGGCAGACCTTGGCCGACAACGTGTGCCGCCTGGCTGAAGGCCGCCCTTTGCTCAATCTGCTGCGGGGGCCCCGTGCCGACGCGACTTGAGGGCCAACACCCGACAACCGCCCTGCAAAAAGAGATGACAGAGGGTTATTCCTCACCGGCCCCGTCCCCGGTCAGGCGTAGGATAAGCCGGCGCCGCGTATGGCCCTAAGGGAGAGTCGTTTTTGTCCAAACCTCACGTGCTTGCGGTCGCCAAGCTCCATCCGTTTTACAGTCAAGCGCTGGATCTGCACTACACCGTGCACGACCGCACCCACGAACTCGACCCCGCCGGCTTTGACAAGATAGCGCCCCACATCGTGGGCGTAGCGGCTACCGGTGAATCCCCGGTCCCGGCCAGCCTGCTGCAGCGCCTGCCTGCGGCGCGGGTGATCTCGGTGTTCGGGGTCGGCTACGACGGTGTCGACGTCACTGCCGCCAAGGCCTGCTCCATTCCAGTCACCCACACGCCCGCAGTCCTGAGCGAAGATGTGGCCGATCTGGCTATCGCGCTGGTCTTGTCGGTGGCACGGCGGGTGGCCCAGGCCGATGCCTTCGTCCGGGCGGGTCGCTGGCCCGAAGGCCCGATCGCGCTCGGCCGCAAGGTATCGGGGGCCCGCATGGGCATCGTCGGCATGGGGCGCATCGGGCAAGCCATCGCGCAGCGCGCGCAGGCCTTCGGCATGTCCATCGCCTACACCGCCCGCAGCGCCAAGCCCCAATTGGCTTACCGGTTCTTCCCCGATCCGACTTCCCTGGCCTCCCAATCGGATTTTCTGGTGGTCATCACGCCTGGGGGCGCAGCCACCCGACACCTGATCGACGCCAAGGTGCTGGCTGCGCTCGGGCCTCAAGGTTTTCTGATCAATGTGGCCCGCGGCAGCGTGGTCGATGAGGAGGCGCTGATCCAAGCTCTGCGCGAGGGCACCATCGCCGGGGCCGGACTTGACGTGTTTGCCGATGAACCCCGGGTACCCCAGGCGCTGTGCCAGATGCAGCAAGTGGTTCTGACCCCGCACATGGCCAGTGCCACCACCCAAACACGACAGGCGATGGCCGATCTGGCTTTTGCCAACATGCAGGCAGGTATAGAAGGCCGCCCCCTGATCACCCCCATTCCCGAATGGACGGCCGCAGGTGATCGCTGAGGTGAACGTGACACCGCAAATCCAGCCGCTGCGACTGATCGTCATGGGCGTCTCGGGCAGCGGCAAGTCCACCCTGGCAGCGGCCTTGTCCGAGCGCATGGGCCTGCGCATGGTCGACGGCGACGACCTGCACCTGCCCGAAAGCGTGGAAAAAATGCGATCGGGCATCGCACTGGAGGACGCCGATCGCTGGCCCTGGCTGGACCGCATCGGCCATGTACTGGCCGCCTGCCGCGATCATCCAGGCGTGGTTGTGGCCTGTTCGGCCCTGAGGCGCGCTTACCGCGACCGCATCCGGCAGCAGTCGTCGGCCGTTCGATTTCTGTTTCTGGACGGCAGCTTCGAACTCATTGAAGAGCGTCTGAGGCTCAGGGTGGGACACTATATGCGTGCTGAGCTGCTGCACAGCCAGTTCCGCACCCTGGAGCGGCCCGGTCCCGAGGAAGTCGATGTCCTGGCCTTGCGCATAGACCGCCCGGTGGCCGAACTGGTTGCAACAGCCACGCAGCGTCTGGTCGGCTTTAGCCCAATGACCGAAACCCCCGACACGCAGCGAGCAACAATACCATGAAGACGGACCCGTAAAAATTCCAACGTCACTGGCGCAGACGATGATGCGCCGCTCTTAAAACTTTCATAACCCGAGGAGCTCCCATGAAACTTTCGAAAATTCTGGCTGCGGTTTTGCTGGCGACGGTTGGCGGCGCGGCCATGGCCAACAAGTTCAATCTCAAGCTCGGCCACGCGGTCAATACCACCGACGGTCAGCACGCAGCGGCCATGAAGCTGGCCGAACTGGTCAAGCAGCGTACCAATGGAGATGTAGAGATCACCATCTTCCCGGCCAATCAGTTGGGCAATGACGCAGCCATGATCAATGGCACCCGGGGCGGCACCATCGACATCGTCTCCAGTGGCGCTTCCAACTTCAACGGTATCGTGCCCAACACCGCCGCCATGGAACTGCCCTTCGTCTTTCGCAGCGCCCAGCACGCTTACACCGTGCTCGACGGCCCTGTCGGCACCGGCGTGCTCAACGAGTTGGCGCCCCATGGCCTCAAAGGCTTGGCCTATTGGGAAAATGGTTGGCGTGCATTTACCAACAACAAGCGACCGGTCACCAAGCCCGAAGACCTCAAGGGTCTGAAGATCCGCTCAACCCCCAATCCCTACCATATTCAGGCCTTCCGCCTGCTGGGCATGAACCCGGCGCCGATGCCCATTGCCGAGCTCTACACCGCCCTGGAGACCGGCACCTTCGACGCGCAGGAACATCCCATTAATGTCACCTGGTCGTCAAAGTTCTACGAGGTGCAGAAACATCTGACGGTCAGCAACCACGTGTATTCACCCCTGGTGGTGGCCATGAACAAGACCAAATTTGACAGCCTGCCGGCCAATTACCAAAAGATCATCGTCGATGCTGCTCGCGAGGCCGCCACGTTCCAACGCAGCCTCAACGCACAAAACGCCAGCAAGGTTATCGCCGACCTGAAGAAGTCGGGCATGCAAGTGGTGGAGAACGTCGACATGGCACCGTTCCAAAAGATCGTCTCCGCTGAAATCGCCAAGACGTTCGCCGAGAAGAACGGCCCTGCTCTGCTCAAGGCCATCGAGTCGACGAAGTGAGGCTTTGGTCTGGCCGCATTCACCGGTGCGGCCAGACCTATTGAGTCATGCAGAAAATCAGCCACCTCTTCTTCAAGGTGGCCGAATTCACCCTGGTGATCATGCTGTCGCTGATGGTCATCATGGTATTCGGCAATGTGGTGCTGCGCTACGGTTTTAACGATGGACTGATCGCCTCCGAAGAACTCTCGCGCTACCTCTTTATTTGGATCACATTTTTAGGCGCCATCATCACCATGCGCGATAACGCTCACCTGGGGCTGGACTCCTTTGTCAGGCACCTGAGCCTGCGCGGCAAGAAGGTGGCCTACGCGCTGTCCAATATCCTGATGTTGGGCTGCTGTACGCTCATGTTCTACGGAACCTACAAGCAGCACGGCATCAACGCCACCACCCGATCGGCGGTCACCGAAATTCCCATGATCTGGGTCTACGGCATCGGCTACATCACCAGCATCGCCATGGGCTTGATGATCCTGGGCAAACTGATCGGCCTGGCACGCGGCCACTTCAGGGAGTCAGATCTCATCCAGGTGCAGGACACCGAGGAAACCGCAGTGGCCAGCGCGGACAAGAGGCAGCCATGACCGTCCTCGTCTTTGTGGGCTCTCTGCTGGCTGCGATGGCACTGGGCATGCCCTTGGCTTTTGCGCTGATCGTCTCCGGCGTCGCACTGATGCTGCATCTGAACAACTTTGATGCCCAGATCGTCTCGCAAAACCTGATCAGCGGCGCTGACAATTTTCCCCTGATGGCCGTGCCCTTCTTCATGCTCGCTGGCGAACTGATGAACGCTGGGGGCATGAGTCGACGCATCGTGGAGTCGGCCATGGTCTGGGTGGGCCACTTGCGCGGTGGCCTGGGCTATGTCGCGGTGTTTGCGGCCATCGTCATGGCCAGCCTGTCCGGCTCGGCGGTGGCCGACACGGCCGCCCTGGCCGCTGTGCTTTTACCCATGATGCGCGATGCCGGCTATCGCATGGACCGATCGGCTGGTCTGATTGCCGCCGGCGGCATCATCGCACCGGTCATCCCGCCCTCAATCGGCTTCATCCTCTTCGGGGTGATCGGCGGCGTCTCGATCTCCAAGCTGTTCATGGCCGGCATTTTTCCCGGCATCCTGATGGGCTTGGCCCTCATCATCACCTGGGCCATCGTCGCGCGCAAGGACGAGGTCAAGGTGGCGCAGAAAGTGCCCATCAAGCAGCGTTTGCGCGTCACGCTCAATGCCTTCTGGTCTTATCTGTTGGCTCTGACCATCATCGGTGGCATGAAGATGGGCATATTCACCCCCACCGAGGCGGCTGTGGTGGCGGTGGTTTATTCGCTCTTTGTCGGGCTTTTCATCTACCGCGAGATCAAGGTCGGCCAGCTTTACGGCATCATCCTGGCCGCAGCGAAAACCTCCTCCGTGGTGATGTTTTTGGTCGCAGCTGCGCTCATCAGCGCCTGGCTGATCACGGTTGCGCAAATCCCCAATCAGATCGTCGAGATGCTCCGCCCCTTCCTCGACAACCCCACATTGCTGCTGGTGGCTCTGATGATCATCGTGATGATCGTGGGAACGGCGCTGGACTTTGCACCGACAGTGCTGATCCTTACGCCAGTGCTGATGCCGCTGGTCAAGCAAGCGGGCATCGATCCGGTTTACTTTGGCGTGCTGTTCATCATCAACAACGCCATTGGGCTGTTGACGCCACCTGTGGGTACGGTACTCAATGTGGTCTGTGGTGTCGGCCGGATTCCCATGCACGATGTGATTCGGGGGGTCATGCCCTTTCTGGTGTCTCAGGTGGTGGTCATGGGCGCACTGATCGCATTTCCCTCACTGGTGATGGTTCCTCTTAAATGGCTCATGATGAAATGACTGTGCTGAACCTGTTTAATCTCGAGGGCCAGCGTGCCCTGATCACCGGCTCCTCGGCCGGCATCGGACTGGCGCTGGCCCAGGCGCTGGCCCAGGCCGGGGCCCATGTGATCCTCAACGGCCGCACCGCCGGAAAAGTCGAGGCGGCGGCACAGTCTCTGCGTAGTCAAGGGCTGTCCAGCAGCGCCTGCGTGTTCGATGTCACCGACGCCGAGGCGGTCAAGACGGCCGTCACAGCCCTGGAAGGCCAGGGACCGATCGACATCCTCATTAACAACGCCGGCATGCAAATCCGAGGCCCTCTGCAGGACTATGCCCAAGAAGACTGGCACACCCTCATGCGCACCAATCTGGACAGCGTGTTTTATGTTGCGCAATCTGTTGCACGGGCCATGATTCGTCGCGGGCGTGGCAAGATCATCAACATCTGCTCCGTTCAGAGTGAGCTGGGGCGGCCCGGCATTGCGCCCTACACGGCCAGCAAGGGTGCGGTCAAAATGTTGACCAAGGGCATGGCGATCGATTGGGGACCGCTGGGCCTGAACGTCAACGGTATCGGACCGGGTTATTTCAAGACCGAACTCAATCAAAAACTGGTCGACGACCCCAATTTCAGCGCCTGGCTGGTTGGCCGCACGCCCAGCCGCCGCTGGGGTGAGCTCGCCGATCTGGGCGGGGCGGCAGTCTTCCTGGCCTCCGATGCCTCGCGCTTTGTCAATGGCCATATCCTTTATGTCGACGGCGGGGTCACCGCCACCCTTTAAGATCACACCTTCACGCCGTTTGGAGAGCCTCATGAAGTCCCTGGTCTGCCACGCTGCCAAAGACCTGCGCATCGAAGATGCCCCGCTGCCCGAACCCGGCGAGCATCAGTTGCGGGTGCGCATTGCCTTCGGCGGCATCTGCGGCTCTGACTTGCACTACTACCAGCATGGCGGGTTTGGCACCGTGCGCATCCGGCAGGCCCTGGCTCTCGGGCACGAAGTCTCGGGTATCGTCGATGCGGTGGGTGCCAGCATCACACACCTCAAGCGCGGCCAACGCATCGCCATCTCGCCATCACGGCCTTGCGGCCAGTGCCGCTTCTGCCAGGCCGGACAGCACAACCACTGCCTGAACATGCGTTTTTTTGGCAGCGCCATGCCCTTCCCGCACATCCAGGGCGCCTTTAGTGAACAGGTGGTGATCGAGGGCCACCAGGCACACCCCATCGATGAACACCTGAGCCTCTCCCAGGCCGCGCTGGCCGAACCGCTCTCAGTGGGCCTACATGCAATAGCTCGGGCCGGCAGTGTGCTGGGCCAGCAGGTGCTGGTGACCGGCTGCGGCCCGATCGGCTCTCTGCTCATCGGAGCACTCAGGCGGGCCGGGGCGGGGCGCATCGTGGCGGTCGACATTGCAGACCTTGCGCTGGAGTGCGCCCGTCAAATGGGTGCCGATGAGACCATCCACCTCAAAACACAAGGCGATCGAATCGAGGCTTACAAGGCTGACAAGGGGCAGTTCGACACGGTCTTTGAAGCCTCGGGCACCGAGGCCGCGCTGCGCCTGGGTCTCGACGTCATTCGGCCCCGCGGGGTACTTGTCTCCATCGGCATGGGCGGAGAAGTCAGCCTGCCCATGACCCAGTTGGCCGCCAAGGAGGTCGATTTGCGCGGCACCTTCCGTTTTCATCCAGAGTTCGCCACCGCAGTGCGCTTTCTCAACCAGGGTCTCATCGACGGACGGCCTGTGATTACCCGCATTGTGCCCTTCAAACAGGCACTCGAGGCCTTTGAACTTGCCGGCGACAAGTCGCGCTCACTCAAAGTACAGATTGCTTTCACCGAAGAAACCGTTTGAACATCCCCGATAAACCCATGAAAAAAGTTGCTCTTGTCACCGGTGCCAGTTCAGGCATCGGCCGTGCCTGCGCCTTGGCCTTGCTTGAAGAGGATTGGCATGTGGTTTTGGTGGGCCGTCGCGCTGACGCCCTGGCCGACAGCCTGGCCCGTGCAGGCGAAAAGGCGTCTCGAGGCCTGCCGATCGCAGCCGATATATCCGATGAATCCCAGGTGCAGACACTGTTCGATCAGGTGCGTCAACGCATGGGGCGTCTTGACCTGCTGTTTAACAACGCCGGTATTTCCTTGCCCGGCACCCTGCCTGGCGACCTCAAGGGCTCAGACTGGCGGCGCGCGGTCGATATCAACCTCAACGGTGCCTTCTACTGCCTCTCGCATGCCTTCAAGCAGATGCAACAGCAAGACCCGCAGGGCGGTCGCATCATCAATAATGGTTCCATATCAGCCTATGTGCCTCGACCGGGCTCGATAGCCTACACCGCGACCAAGCATGCCATCTCCGGGCTGACCCGGGCCGCTTCCCTGGACGGCCGGCCGTTCAATATCGCCGTCGGGCAAATAGACATCGGGAACGTGGCCTCGGACATGACCGCACGCATGGCCCAGGGCATTGCGCAAGCCGACGGCAGCATACGCACCGAGCCCCGCATGGATATGTCGGCGGTGGTCGAGACCTTCATGACCATGGCCCGGCTGCCGCTGTCGGCCAATATTCTGTTCACCACGGTGATGGCCACCCAGATGCCCTATGTGGGTCGTGGTTGAGGCCGGCCTTCCAGGCGGCCCGTCATGAGGCGCAGCGCGGACCTTGGCCTGATCGGCCTGGGTGTCATGGGCGAAAACCTCGCCCTCAATTTTGAGAGCCGGGGCCACGCGGTCTGCGGCTTTGACAGCAGCGAAAGCCGACGGCAGGGTTTTGCCCAGCGTGCCGCGGGCAAACGCGCCTGGGCCAGCGACAGCCTGCCCGACCTGGTGGCCAGCCTGTCACGACCACGCCGCCTGCTCCTGATGGTGCCGGCCGGAGCGCCCGTGCAGGCCGTCATTGACAGTCTGCAGCCTCTGCTGCAAGCCGGCGATGTGATCATCGACGGGGGCAACACCCATTACCTCGATACCGAACAACGCTTCAAAGCCCTGCGCGAAGCCGGTCTTCATTACGTGGGACTGGGGGTCAGCGGCGGCGAGCAAGGCGCTCTGCACGGCCCGGCCCTGATGCCCGGCGGTGATGAACGTGCCTGGCCCCTGATCAAGCCGATGTTGCAATCCATCGCCGCGCGCACCGAAGACGAGCAGATCTGCTGCCAATGGATGGGCGCGGGCGGCGCCGGCCATTTTGTCAAGATGGTGCATAACGGCATCGAATACGCCGACATGCAGGCTATCTGCGAGGCCTACTGGCTGATGCACCAAGGGCTCAGTATGTCCGCCGATGCGATGGCCGAGGTCTTTGCCGGCTGGAACCAGGGCGAACTGGGCAGCTATCTGATGGGTATCACGGCCGAGATCCTGCAGCGCAAAGAACCCGAGACCGGACAGGCTCTGGTGGATTTGATCCTCGATACGGCCGAACAAAAGGGCACCGGCCAGTGGACGGCACAGGCAGCGCTGGAGATGGGCGTACCGGCCCCAACCTTGGTGCAGGCTGTCATGGCCCGCAGCCTGAGCGCCCTCAAAAACCAACGTACCGATGCTGCCCGCATCCTCCGGGGCCCGCCGGGTTTGCCCCCATCGGAGCGGGAGGCCGTGATCGAAAACCTGGGCCAAGCCCTTATGGGCGCACGCATCTGCACCTACGCGCAAGGCTTCGCACTTCTACATTCGGCCGATGCGCAGTACGGCTGGAAGATGCAAGCGGCTCAGATCGCCGCCACCTGGCGCGCAGGCTGCATCATTCGCGCGCGCCTGCTGGTCCCTATCTGTAGCGCCTTCGAGCGTCGCTCCGACCTTCCCCATCTGCTGCTCGACCCCCAACTGGCGGCTCGCATGGACCCGGCGCAGCAAGCCCTGCGAAAAGTGGTCTCGCTAGGAGCCCTCGGGGGAGTCGCCCTGCCCGTCTTGGCGGGGTCTCTGGCCTACTACGATGCCTACCGCTCAGAGCGACTCCCAGCCAACCTGCTGCAGGCCCAGCGCGACTACTTCGGCGCACACGGCTATCGCCGCGTTGACAAGCCCGGTTCGTTCCACACGCGCTGGCAAGAGTAAAAAAACTCTCAGGCGCTAGAGCGGACTATGGCATCCGGGCGCTTGTGCAAATCGGGCAATAACTCCAAACCCAGGCCTGGCTTGTCATTGAGGCTGATCATGCCCGCCTCGACTTTGGGCAACTCCGTCACCAACTCCTTGTACCAACCACTGTAGAAGGCGCGCACGCTTTCCTGAATCAGCGCGTTGGGCGCGTGCAGCGACAGATGGGTCGAGGCCGCCCAAACCACCGGACCGGTGCAATCGTGCGGAGCCACCGGCAGCTGCCAGGCATCGGCCATGGCGGCGATCTTGCGCGCCTCGGTCAAGCCACCGCACCAGCTCAGGTCGAGCATGGCTACGCCGGCCACGCCGGTTTGTAAGTAGTCCTTGAAACCCCACTTGTAGCTGAGCGTTTCACTGGCGCAGATCAGCGCCTTGCAATCCTGGGCGTATTGCTTGAGCAGGTCCAGGCTGTCCATCCGTATGGCATCCTCGTGCCAGAAAGTATCAAACTCCTGCAGCGCGCGAGAAATCTTGCAGGCCATGGGCAAGCGCCAGAGGCTGTGAAACTCAACCATGATGTCCATCTTGTCACCCACCGCCTTGCGGATCTTTCGAAACGGCTCGAGCGCGCTTTCTAACTCCTGCGGGCTGATGTACTGCCCATGAGATCGCTCGGCCGCCAGATCAAAGGGCCAGATCTTCATCCCAGTGATGCCTTCGGACAGCAGCGAGAGGGCCAACTCGTCAGCGTGGTGCAAAAACCCCTGCAAATCCTCGTAGGGACCCGCGTTGTTGCCCAAACCCCAGTTCGAACTGCTCTGGTTGACATTGCTGCGGATGTACTGGTACCCCGCGCAGGTGTTGTAGACCCGTATGCTGTCACGGCTCTTGCCACCCAGCGCCGTGTGCACAGGCATGCCAGCGGCTTTTCCGAACACATCCCAAAGGGCAATATCCAGCGCCGAATTGCCGCGCGTCTCCACGCCCGAACCACGCCAGCCCAGATAGCCGGTGAGATCCCGGGCGCGCGCCTCGATGGCCAGCGGATCTTGGCCGAGAAGGCGCGGGGCGGCCCACTCATGCACATAGGCTTCGACCGCCTGCGCCCCCATGAAAGTTTCACCCAAACCCACGAGCCCCTCGTCGGTGTGCACCCGTACCCACAATAGATTGGGAAACTCGCCCAGCCTGACCGTCTCGACTTGGGTGATCTTCATTTTTAAACTCCCATGAAAAAAGGCCCCACCACCGAAGTCGTGGGGCCTGGATCAAGTGCTTTTATCCCCCACGCGCCTTGCGCAGCTCGTCCTGAACTATCTTGATGGCCTCGGCGCCAATCGAGTCCTTGTGCTTGTCATAGACCGGGGCGACCCGGGCACGGATGCGATTTTGCTCGGCAGGCGCAATCTCGTTGACCTGCATGCCCTTGGTCTTCAGGCTGGCCAAGGACTTCTCGTTGAGCGCCCGGTTCGCAGCGCGCTGCACTTTTTGCCCTTCCATCGCTGCCTCGCGCAGAACCGCCTGCTCTTGCGGGCTGAGTTGATCCCACAGCTTCTTGCTGTAGAGCACCAGGAAGGGGGTGTAGGCGTGACGGGTCACGCTGAGGAACTTCTGCACCTCGTTGAACTTGGAGGTCTCAATGGTCACGAAGGGATTTTCCTGACCATCGATCGTCCGGGTCTCCAAGGCAGTGAACACCTCCTGGAACGCCATAGGCACTGCGTTGGTACCGAGCGTGCGGAACGTATCAAGGAAGATGTTGTTCTGCATCACGCGCAGCTTGACCCCCTCAAAGTCTTCCAGCCGGGTGACCGCACGCTTGCTGTTGGTCAGATTGCGAAAGCCGTTTTCCCAATAGGCGATATTGACGAGGCCGGCGGCTTCCAACTTGGCGTTGAAGTAGCGTCCAGCAGGGCCATCGAGCACCGCATCAGCCTCCTTTTCGTTGGCAAAGAGGAAGGGCAGATCAAAAACGCCCAACTCCTTGACGATGCCCACCAGGGGCGAACTTGAGGTGCAGACCATTTCCTGGGTGCCGGCGCGCAGGGCCTGCGTAGCCTGCAAGTCACCGCCTGCTGACCCGCCCCAGAACGCCGTGATCTTCATCTTGCCGCCGGTCTTGGCGGCGAGCACTTCCTGCATCCTCTTGACGCCCACGCCAACAGGATGGTCTTCGTTCACACCGTTGGTGAACTTGATGTTGCGATCCGAGAACTGCGCCATGGCACTGGTGCTCACGAGCACCGCGCCGGCCAGCATCGCGACCAAATTTCTACGCTTGAACATACATGTCTCCTTTTTAAAAAAACACAGGGGGGAAAATCAATTGAGCAACCATTTCATGGGAACCAGAACCAAAGGGGGAAACAAAACCAGCGTGAACATGACGATAAGGTGCGCGATCAGAAAAGGCAAGACACCCCGAAAAGCCGTGTCCATGCTGATGCGGGCCACGCCACAGACCACATTGAGCACCGTACCGACCGGAGGGGTGATCAGACCGATGGCATTGTTCATGATGAACAGCACGCCAAAGTAAACCGGATCAATCCCTGCCTGCTTGACCAGGGGCATCAAGACGGGCGTCAAAATAAGCACGGTGGGCGTGAAGTCCAGAGCGGTACCGATGATCACCACCAGCAGCATGAGCACCAGCATGAGCACCATCTTGTTGCCCATGAACGGCTCCATCATCTTAGCCACCTCGGCCGGAATGTTGGCAACGGTGATGAGCCAGGCACTGACCATGGCCGCAGCCACCAGAAACATGATGACGGCCGTGGTCTTGCCAGCCGTCAGAATCATTGAGTAAAGGGCGGAGAACTTGAGCTCTCGGTAGACAAAGGCCCCGATCACGAAGCTGTAGGCGGCCGCCACCACCGCCGCCTCCGTGGGAGTAAACACGCCAAACTTCATGCCGCCGATGATGACCACCGGCAGGGCCAGAGCGAGCAAACCTTCCCGGGTTGCCCTCAAGCGGCCCGCCATGTCGACCCTCTCACCGGGCTGCACTTGCTCGCGCCGAGCCACCCACCACCAGGCTATACCGATGGCCACGCCCATCATGATGCCGGGAACAATACCGGCCAAGAACAACTTGGTGATCGAGACATTGGCCGCAACGCCAAAGATGATGAAGCCGATCGATGGAGGGATCACTGGCGCAATGATGCCGCCAGCGGCAATCAGACCGGCCGAGCGGCCCACGTTGTAACCGGCCTTGCGCATCATGGGTATCAGCAAGGCCGCCAAGGCCGCCGTGTCGGCCACCGCCGAGCCCGACAGCGAGGCCATGATGATGGCCGCGATCACGGCCACATAGCCCAGCCCACCCCGAAAATGCCCAACCCAGGCCATGGCCATCTGAACGATACGGCGGCTCAGGCCGCCGGCATTCATGAACTCCCCAGCCAGCAGGAAGAAAGGCACGGCCAGCAGCGGAAAGTTGTCGGCGCCATCGACAAAACGCTGCGCCAGAATCTGACTGTCAAAAGCGGCAATACCACCCGTGGCGGCCAGATAAGCCATGAGAGACAAACCACAGACCAGCAAGGCGTAGGCGATCGGCATGCCAATTGCCATCGCACCGAGCAGACTCAGGATGAAAACGGCAACGGTCATTTGCGGACCCCCGCCTCAACCGCGGACAAATCGACTTCGTCTTCCGCATGGACCATCACCAAATCGGCCTCACTCAGGCGCCCGGCGAGTAAATTGAACAAGACATGAAGGTTGATGATGGCCATGACCACAGCCACCACGTACCCAATGCCGTAGATCCAAATCATGGAGATGCCCACCACCGGGGACACATTGGTGACCTGCAATTCATGCATCTTCCAGGTCCCGATGAAAAACAGGACGTTGCACAGCAGCATCAAGGATTCGCTAAGAAACAGGCACACCTTTTTGCCCAACAAGGGCAGATGGCGTACCAGCGTATCCACGCCCAGATGCCCTTTCTCGCGCATGGCGACCATGGCGCCGATGTAAGTCAGCCAGATGAAGCAATACCGCGACATCTCCTCGGAGACCAAAATGCCCGAGTTCATGGTGTAACGCAGGACCACATTGCCAAACACCATGATGACCATCGCCACCAGGCAGGCCACGATGAGCACTTCGAGGGCCTTGAAGAAAAGATCAATCAGAAATTTCATTGGCAGCTTTTCAGGCCGGGGCCAAAGGGGTTGCTGCGCCGGCCACACGCGGCAGCTTGCGCCGCGTGGCCAGCACCTCGTCAATATCGTCGTTGGCCGCGCTGATCAATGCCATCAGGGCCTTTTCGGCCCGCGCCGGTGCGTGCGCAATCACTGCATCAAGTACTGCACGGTGCAAAGGCAGTGAATCGCGCGGGCCATCCTTGATACGCGTTGAAATCTCAAAGCTCACGCGCAGCAGGGCCGTGAGGGCGCGCCCCATCTGCACCAGCATTCTGTTGTGGGACGCCTCCAGCAAGCCCTGGTGAAAGCGCAGGTCGTGCGTCACATAGTCACCGCCATGATCGATGGCCCGCTTCATGCCGGCGTACGCTTGCTCCAGCGCCACGATATCCTCATCGGTGGCCTTGCTGGCGGCCATGCGGACGGCCGCAGGCTCGACGACGAGGCGCAGCTCCTGGAGATCGCGCACGAACTCGGGAGTGAGCCCAGACTGGGCCCGCCAGGCGATGACATCCGAGTCAAACCAGTTCCAGTGCCCCTCAGGCAAAACGCGGGTGCCCCGCTTCGGCCCGGTGATGAGTAAACCCTTGGCTACCAAAGACTTGATTGCCTCGCGCACTACGGTACGACTGACACCCAATTCCTCGCACAGCAAAGGCTCAGGCGGCAGACTGGCGCCGACCGGATAACGCCCTGACAGGATGGCCTGACCCAGCCGATCGAGGGTGTGTCCGTGTATGTTCTTGACCATGAATCGCAGATCCGAATCGGCGAATCATATGATGAATGTTCGCGGCTCTCCCACTCAGGAAAAACCCTTGAAACCGGCCCTGCCAGCCCACAAGCCGGGGTCGCTCCATTTACAAGGACTTGGTCCCATGACTATCATCATACGATTGCAACTTCAAGAATACGCCGCCCCACCATGAGCACTTCCCCACGCAAAAAACCCCAGGACCTCCGCTCACAACAATGGTTCGGCCGCCAAGACCGGGACGGATTTGCCTATCGCAGCTGGGTCAAGGGCAAGGGCGTGCCACACGACCAGTTTGACGGCCGACCGGTCATTGGGATCTGCAACACCTTCAGCGAACTCACGCCCTGCAATTCGCACTTCCGCACCCTGGCAGAACAGGTGAAGATTGGCGTCTATGAAGCGGGGGGCTTCCCGCTCGAGTTCCCGGTGATGTCCCTGGGCGAGACCCTGCTGCGGCCGACGGCCATGCTCTATCGCAATCTGGCTTCGATGGACGTGGAGGAAAGCATACGCGGCAACCCCATCGACGGCGTGGTGCTGCTGATGGGTTGCGACAAGACCACGCCTTCCCTGCTGATGGGCGCAGGCAGCGCAGGCCTGCCCACCATCGGTGTCTCTGGGGGCCCCATGCTCAATGGGAAGTGGCGCGGCCAGGAACTCGGTTCGGGCACCGGGGTTTGGAGCATGAGCGAGCAGGTGAGAGCGGGCACCCTCAAGCTCAAGGACTTCTTCGAAGCCGAGAGCTGCATGCACCGCAGCCATGGGCACTGCATGACCATGGGCACGGCCAGCACCATGGCCTGCATGGTCGAGGCGCTGGGCATCGGCCTACCGGGCAATGCCGCCTTTCCCGCCGTTGACGGCCGCCGCAATGTGCTGGCTCGGCAGGCCGGCCGGCGCATCGTCGAGATGGTGCACAGTGACCAGACCATCAGCAAGGTGCTCACCCGGGAGGCCTTCGAGAATGCGATTCGCACCCTGGCGGCCATCGGAGGGTCCACGAATGCGGTCATCCACCTGATCGCGATTGCCGGGCGGCTGGGCATCAAGCTGACGGTCGACGACTTCGAGCGGCTGGGCAGCGAGATGCCCTGTCTGCTCAACCTGCAGCCCTCCGGCCAGCACCTGATGGAAGATTTCTGCTACGCCGGCGGACTGCCGGTGGTGATGAAGGAAATCGCAAGCCTGTTGCACCGCGACATCGTGACCGTTAGCGGTAAAACCGTGGCCGAGAATGTGGCCGACGCCGTCAACCATGATCCCCGGGTCATCAAGACCCTGCAAGAGCCCTTCAAGCCCAAGGCCGGTATCGCAATCCTGCGCGGCAATCTGGCGCCACGCGGCGCGGTCATCAAGCCCAGTGCGGCCACCCCATCACTGATGGTGCATACCGGACGCGCGGTGGTCTTTGAGGACAGCGACGACTTTCACCGCCGCATTGACGATGAGAACCTCGATGTCGACGAACATTGCATCCTGGTGCTCAAGAACTGCGGGCCCAAAGGCTATCCCGGCATGGCCGAAGTCGGCAATATGCCGCTACCGCCCAAGGTGCTGCGCAAGGGCATTACCGATATGGTGCGCATCAGCGATGCACGCATGAGCGGTACCGCCTACGGCACCGTGGTGCTGCACACCTCCCCCGAGGCGGCCGCCGGCGGGCCGCTGGCCGTCGTGCGTAACGGCGACATGATCGAGCTCAACGTGTCCGAGCGGCGCCTGCAACTGCTCATCAGCGACGATGAGCTCAAGAAACGACTGGCGCAATGGAAGGCGCCAGAGCCGCCACTGAAATCGGGCTACTGGAAGCTCTACATTGACCATGTGCTTCAAGCCGACGAGGGCGCCGACCTGGACTTCCTTGTGGGTCAGCGGGGCGCGTTCGTGCCCAAGGACAATCACTGACTGAGCGCGGCCAACGGGGCCGCGACCGAGCCATCCCTACCTTTGAGGAATTAAATTCATGCGCATTCTCGTGACCGGCGGTGCCGGATTTTTGGGTGCCCGACTGGCCCGCACCCTGCTCGGCCGCAGCGAGCTGGGCGGCCAGCGTATCAAAGAGCTGGTTCTGGTCGATCTGTTTCCCGCCCCTGCCGATCTACAAGCAGACCCACGCGTCAAAACCCACGCAGCCCCCCTGCTGGAGCAAGGCGACCTGCTCGCAAGCGGTTTCGACGGTGTGTTTCATCTGGCCTCGGCGGTCTCCGGCGAGTGCGAACTGGACTTCGATCTGGGTCTGCGCTCCAACCTCGACAGCACGCGACTGCTGCTCGACAGCATTCGTCGCTCCGGCAAAGCCTCGCGGTTTGTGTTTGCCAGCTCGGTGGCTGTTTTCGGCCCCTATGCGGGGCAGCCCATGCCGGCCCTGGTGACCGACACCACCCTGCCCTCGCCACAAACCTCGTACGGCACTCAAAAGCTGATGCTTGAATACCTCGTGGCCGACTACACCCGCAAAGGTTTCATCGATGGTCGGTCCGCCCGCCTGATGACCGTCAGCGTCCGTCCTGGCAAACCCAATGGAGCAGCCTCCTCTTTTTTCAGCGGCATCATCCGCGAGCCCCTGGCCGGCGTCGAAAGCATTTGCCCGGTCGATGCCAGCGTATCGCATCCGGTGTCCTCGCCTGGGACCACCATCAACAGCCTGATCGCGGTCTTCGAAGCCAGTGCCAGCACTCTGGGCAACCGCCTGGCCCTCAATTTACCCAGCGTGACAGTGACGGTGCAGCAGATGCTCGATGCGCTGGAAAAAGTAGCCGGTGCCAAGGTGCGGGCCCGCGTGCGTTTCCAGCGCGACGAGCGGATCGCTGCCATCGTCAACAACTGGGCACGCGGCGCGTCCAGCGACCGGGCCATGCAACTGGGCTTGCGCCCAGACGCCTCGTTTGAGGCCATCATCGGCCAGTACATCGAGGACTGCCGCAGCGCAGCGGGCTACCCGGCCGATGCGCTTGCCGGCCTGTGAGCCGGCCACGGCTATCGGCACCGAAGGAGCGGCTGTGAGAGCATCGACGATCGCAGTCGACTGGGGTACGTCTCGCCTGCGCGGAGCGCGGCTCGGTGTCGATGGGCAGGTTCTGGAAAGCCGCGCCTTTGAGCAGGGGATCCTGCACGTTCCTGCCGGTGAATTTGCATCCGTCTTTGAACGTTGCTTTGGCGACTGGATGGCCGCAGGCCAGGCTCGCTGTCTGATTTCGGGCATGGCCGGCAGCCGGCAGGGCTGGCGTGAGGCCCCCTACTGCCCCTGCCCGGCCAACGCACACGATCTGGGCGAGCATCTGCTGTGGATCACGCCCAGCATCGCGCTGGTGCCAGGGCTGCATTGCACCAAGCCTGCGCCCCCGGGGCAGGCACAAGAGGCCGAAGATGACGTCATGCGCGGCGAGGAAATCCAGATCTTCGGCGCCCTCGAAATCACCGGCCTGAACGAGGCCACGCTGGTCTTGCCCGGCACTCACAGCAAGTGGGCGCGGGTCAAGGACGGTCGCGTCCTGGACTTTCAAACCTTCATGACGGGCGAACTCTACGGCCTGCTGAGCCAACACTCGATCCTCTCGCGCACGCTCGATGACAGCAGTGCCTTGCACGAGTCCACCTTTATGGAGGCGGTCCTGCAGATCCACAGTCGGCCTGGCCTGTTGGCTCATCTGTTTGGCAACAGAACCCGTGCCTTGTTCGATCGCCTGCCCCGAGCCCATCTGGCCAGCCATCTATCGGGCTTGCTGATCGGCGAGGAACTGCGCACGGCCAGCATGACGAGCGAGCCGCTGCTGCTGGTGGGCAGCCCAGCCCTGACCCTGCGCTACCGACTGGCTCTGCAAGCCCTCCATCGCCCATGCCAGGTGCTCACCGATGAGGCCACCTGGGCCGGTCATGCGGCCCTGGCTCAACGGCTGCCGTAGAAATTGGGGTCAGATTCCAATTTCTCAGCCGGCGCCGACAAGCAACCGCGCCCGAGTCTGTCCCTCCAGTTCTGCCGACCCGTTTATGGCACAGTTCAGCCATGATCAGCCGCACGCCCCAAGCCTTTGAACACGCCCTCACCCGCTGTCCCCTGGTCGCTATTTTGCGAGGCATTACCCCCGAGGAAATCCTGCCCGTGGGGCTGGCCCTGATCGAACAGGGCTTTGAGCTCATTGAAGTACCGCTCAACTCCCCCGAGCCACTCGAGAGCATCGCCCGGATCGCGCGTGCCCACCCGAAGCTGCTGCTGGGCGCAGGCACTGTCACGACGACAGAGCAGGTCGATCAGGTGCACGCGGCTGGAGGCCGCTTGATCGTCTCGCCGCATTGGGACCCCCGGGTGCTCGAGGCCGCGCTGAAAAACGACATGGTGTGCATCCCCGGTGTGGCCACCCCCACCGAAGCCTGGGCAGCCTGGCAGGCCGGCGCGCATGCCCTCAAACTGTTTCCGGCAGAAATGATCAGTCCAGCGGTGGTCAAGGCCCTTCGCGCCGTGCTGCCCGCCGAGCTGCCACTGCTGCCCGTAGGCGGTATAAGCACCCACAATATGGCCGACTATCTCAAAGCCGGTGTCAGCGGATTTGGCATCGGCTCCTCACTCTACAGCCCCGGCGCGACTGCCGATCAAGTGGCAGTACGGGCTGCCGCCTTTGTGGCAGCCTGGCGCACGGCCATGGCGCGCTAAGGCCACGCCGTGAGCGCGGCGGCAGCGCGGCTCAGCGCTTGAAAGCGATGACTTTCTGGCGCTGGTGCCCCAGGCCTTCGATGCCCAGGGCCATGACATCGCCGCGCTTGAGGAAGATGGGCGCGCTCTGGCCGTCCTTTTTAACCCCCATGCCCACGCCAGGCGGGGTGCCGGTGGTGATGATGTCGCCAGGCTCGAGTGTCATGAACTCGCTGACATAGCTCACCAGCTTGGCCACCGAGAAGATCATCGTCTTGGTCGATCCGCTTTGCATACGTTTGCCGTTGAGATCCAGCCACATGGTGAGTTTTTGCGGATTGGGCACTTCATCGCGGGTGACCAGCCAGGGGCCGATCGGCCCAAAGGTATCGCACCCCTTGCCCTTGTCCCAAGTGCCGCCGCGTTCGATCTGATATTCCCGCTCGCTGACGTCGTTGACCACGCAATAGCCGGCCACATGCGCCAGGGCTTCTTTCTGCGAAACATAGCGCGCCCGGGTGCCGATAACCACGCCCAACTCAACCTCCCAGTCGGTCTTCTTCGAACCGCGGGGCAGCATGACATCGTCATCGGGTCCTTGGATGGAACTGAGCGTCTTCATAAAGATGATCGGCTCCTTGGGAATAGGCAGGTTCGACTCCGCGGCATGATCGGCGTAGTTCAGACCGATGGCCACGAACTTGCGTGAGCCGGCCACGGGCGGGCCCATGCGAGGCGTGCCGCGCACCAGGGGCAGCTTATCCGTCTTGAGCTTAGCCAGACGGGCCAGTGCCTTGTCAGACAGCTGGTCAGGTGTGATGTCAGGCACAACGCGGCTGAGATCACGCAGCAGTCCCTGGTCGTCGATGAGACCCGGTTTTTCTTTGCCAGCTTGGCCATAGCGAACGAGTTTCATGGTGTCCTTTCAGTCAGTAAGTGGAGCGGCCGCCCGAGAGATCGAACACGGCGCCGGTGGAAAAAGAGCAGTCGTCGGTGCACAGCCAGGTGACCAGAGCAGCCACCTCCTCGGGCAGTCCAAACCGGCCCATCGGGATTTTCGAAAGCATGAAGTCTATGTGAGATTGACTCATCTGATCAAAGATAGCGGTTTTGACGGCCGCCGGGGTGACACAGTTAACCCGAACACCCGTCTGCGCCAACTCCTTGCCCAGCGACTTGGTCAGACCGATCACCGCAGCCTTGCTGGCGCTGTAGGCACTGGCATTGGGGTTGCCATCTTTGCCCGCCACCGAGGCGATATTGACAATGCGGCCCCAACCCTGTGCGCGCATCCTGCCGGCCAACTCACGGCAACAATAAAAGGTGCCATTGACATTGACGCGCATCACCTGATCCCAATCGGCAACCGGGTAGTCCCACAGGGTGGTGTTCGGGCCGGTGATGCCAGCGCTGTTGACCAGGGCATCCACCGGCTGCTTCGTCTGGGCCAGCGCCTTGACCACACTGTCGTGATCGGCCACATCGACCTGCACGCCCTGGGCACCCAATTGCTTGCAAGCCACCTCAATCGCCCTGGCATCACGGTCCCAGAGGGTGACCGATGCCCCCGATGCGATCATGCGCTGGGCAATCGCCAGGCCAAGCCCAGCCGCCCCCCCCGTGATAACGGCGTGGCGCCCTTGCATGTCAAGCTGGTTCATATGGTCATACCTCCGTCAATCGAGTAGGCCTGACCGGTGACAAAGCGCGATTCGTCACTGGCCAGGAAAACCAGGATGGGGGCGATTTCTTCGGCCTGTGCGATGCGTCCCATGGGCTGGCGGGCGACGAAGGCCTTGCGCGCGGCTACCGGATCGTCGTAGGCGTTGATGCGATCGGCCAGCGAGGGCGTATCTACCGTACCGGGGCAGATGGCATTGCAACGCACCCCCTGCCCCACGTAGTCGGCGGCAACGCTCTTGGTCAAACCAATCACCGCCGCCTTGGTGGTGCCATAGACGCAGCGGCTGACAATACCTCGCACGCTAGAGGCCACGCTGGCCATGTTGATGATGCTGCCGCCGCCCTTGGCGATCATGCCCGGCAAGAAGGCCTGAATCATGTGCAGATGCGATCGCACATTGAGCCGGAAGGCAAAGTCCAGGTCCTCATCGGTGGCTTTGAGCACAGTGTCGTTGTGCACATACCCCGCGCAATTGAACAGAACATCCACCGTTCCCACCCGCGCGGCCATCGATGCAATAGCCGACTTGTCCAGCACATCAAGGACAGCGGTCTGCACCCCGGGCGCGCCAGCCAGTGATTCCAACAGCTTGCCGTTGACATCGGTGGCCCAGACCTTGGCGCCTTCAGCCGCCATCGCCAGCGCACTGGCCCGCCCTATGCCCGCCGCAGCCGCTGTCACCAATACCGTTTTGCCTTCGAGTCGCTTCATGTCTTGAACTCCAAATGAACTGATTGTCTTTTCTGTATGGCTTTCCAGTCCCAGGCAATCCCCAGCCCGGGTTCGTCAGAGGCAATTGCGTGCCCGTCTTCCACCCGCATCCCGGTGAGCGTGATCTCATCGAGTTGCGGAATGTATTCGACCCAGGGCGCGTTGGGCACAGCAGCGCACAGGCTGACGTGCAGCTCCATCAGGAAGTGCGGGCACACCGGGATGTCAAAGGTTTCGGCCAGATGCGCCGTCTTCATCCAGGGCGTGATACCCCCTATGCGCGCCACATCGGGCTGCACGATGGAGCACGCGCCTTGCTCCAGGTACTCGCGAAACTGCATCGGGTGGTACAGGGACTCGCCCACCGCCACCGGGGTGGCGGTGCTTTCGCGCAGATGACGGTGCCCCGAAACATCCTCGGCCGGCAGGGGCTCTTCGATCCAGGACAAGTCCAGTCCGTCGAAGGCCCGCGCCCGTCTGACCGCCTCGGGCCGGTTCAGGCCCTGGTTGGCATCGGTCATCAAATCGAAGCTCGGCCCCACCGCATCGCGCACCGCGCTGAGGCGGGCCACATCCTCGCTCACATGCGGTCGGCCAATCTTCATTTTGGCGCCCTTGAAACCTTGTTCACGAGCCTGCAAGGCCTGCTCCACCAGTTCCTGCGGCGACAGGTGCAGCCAGCCGCCCTCGGTGGTGTAGAGCGGCACTCGCGACTTGGCTCCGCCGAGCAATTTCCACAAGGGCAGAGACTGGCTGCGCGCGCGCCAGTCCCACAAGGCCGTGTCTACACAGGCCAGGGCCAGGCTGGTGATGGCACCCACGGCGGTGGCGTGGGTGTGAAAAAACAAATCCTTCCAGATGGCCTCGATACACACCGGATCCCGACCGAGCAATCGGGGGATTAAATGGTCCTTGAGCAGAGCGATCACCGACGAGCCGCCCGTGCCTATGGTGTAGGCATAACCGGTGCCTTCAAGGCCATCGCTGCAGCGCAAGGTCAACAGCACCGTCTCCTGCGTCACAAAAGACTGAATGGCGTCGGTGCGCACCACCTTGGGCGGCAAATCGACCTGGCGCAGTTGGGCTGAAACGATGACGGTGCTGCTGCGGGTCACAGGATGGGTATCCAAAACTCAGTAGTTGACAAAACGCGGCGGTCCAAGGTCGACCGTGGCCATCAGTGTATTCATGTGTTGGCGCATCTGCGCCAACTTGAGCGCCTCGTTGCCCTCATGCAGCCAAAGGTTGTCGTATTCACAGGGGTCCTGCTGGTGATCGAACAATTCAGCCAGCTCGTGACCATGATAAAACACGCTCTTGTAACGCCCATCAAACACCATCGACGCTTGGCTGTGGTCGGCATGCCCGCCCATAGCGTCGCGGTACTCGCAAACCACGGCCGGCTTGTGAAACGATGGATCAACCTGCCCACGCAAAAGCGCCAGCAAAGACTTGCCCTGCATGGTCTCGGGCACGCCCAAGCCGCAGGCGTCCATCAGGGTCGGCGCCACATCCACTGTCTCTACCAAGGCCTGACTGCGCAGCCCCGAGACGAACTGACCCGGCCACGACAGGATCAAGGGAACTCTGACCAGGCCATCAAAAAACCGGCAGCCCTTGAGGATCAGGCCATGGTCGCCAAGCATCTCACCATGATCGCTCATATAGACCACGATGGTGTTTTCAAGTTGGCCACTATCGCGCAAGGTTTGCATGATGCGGGCGAACTGATCGTCGATCTGCTCGATCATGGCGTAATAGTTTGCTTTGACCTCGAGCGCGTCATACTCGTTGTGGGCCGAAGCGATCGCATCGTGGCCATCGGCGCTGACCGGGATGATCTGCTTTCGCACCCGAGGATCTTCGGCATGCTTGGTCTGCTGATCAATGGCCAGAAACTGGCGCTGGCGTTCAATGTCTGTGTCCCGAAAACGCGGCAGCGGCATCTCGGCCGGCTTGTAGCGGCTGAGGTACTCAGGCGGTGCATCAAACGGGCCGTGCGGATCAAACGGGTTGACGCTGATCATCCAAGGCCGATCCCGGCGTTCGGTGATAAAGCGCATCGCCATCTCTGAGCACCAGGTGGTTTGGTGGTACTCGCTGGCCACGCCCGGTCCACAAAAGTAGTTGACGTTGGCATAGAGCTCAACCGGGTCCACCCTCTTTTCGTGCTTGAGCCAGTTTTCGTAGTCGTGGCCGAACGCCTGGTCCGGTGTCGGGTGGTGACTCCACTGGAAAACCCGGTAGCCATCGTCGGTGCGAACCTCGTAGTGCTTGGCCGCGGCCAGATGGAGTTTGCCCACCAATGCGCAGTCGTAACCCGCTTCGGCCAAGCGCTTGGTCACCAGCTTCTCGTGGGCCGGAAAGTAGGCATTGCCGTTGCGATACACGTGGTGGGAAGCCGGGTAGCGCCCGGTCAAAAAGCTGGCACGGGCGGGCGTGCAGATCGGGCTCTGCGTGTAAGCGCGCTCAAACGCCACCCCCGCGCCCACCAGCGCGTCCAGTGCATCGGTGCGTATGTGGGCATTGCCTAACGCGTGTACGGTGTCCCAGCGCTGCTGATCGGCGCAATACCAAAGAATATTGGGACGGCTGGCGGTCTTCATGGACTCATTCGGGCTTGATGTTGGCGGTCTTGACCGTGCGTTCCCAGCGCACATGCTCCCGGGCCAGAAGGTCCGAAAACTCCTG
>CAZCSD010000024.1:0-35762 GCA_964501235.1 uncultured Polaromonas sp.
GGGGTTCAGGTGGGCGAGGGCAGACTGGCGTTGGGTTCATCTGACGCGAGACGATCACGCTCACCAGCCGATGTACCAAGCCCGAGCTCAAAGAGCATTGGTTCAAGGAAATATAAAACCCGGTGCGAGCCGCAGACAGGCGCATTCTAGGCCCTCGAGACGGCCTTTGAAGCGCCGTCGATGCGATGCAGGCGTGTCAGAGCAACTGGCCGTCGTCACCGAGGGCCTTGTCCAGCCGGGCCAGCAGGGCCGAGACCTGCGGATGATTGGATTCGGCGGAGCCATCGGTCGGGGCCGGAGCACTGGCGCGGTCACTCAGCTCAAAGGCCAGGTTGAGTGCGGCCAGCACGGCGATGCGATCGCGGGCCTTGAGCTTGCCCGCATCGCGTATCTTGCACATGGCTGCGTCCACCTTGCCCACGGCATCGCGCAGACGGTCTTCACCCCCCTCGGGGCAACCGAGCAGGTAACTTTGCCCCATGATTTGCACGTCAAGCTGTTTCATCAGGATGAGGAGCCGGGGTGGGACTCTGGGGGTGTGACGGGCAGGCGCTCGAGCAAGGCGTCGACGCGCGCCCTCGCCGCGCTCAGGCGGGACTTGAGCGAATCGCGCTCCTGGCTCAAGGCGCGTACCTGCTCCGAGAGGAGGACGTTGGTGCGCTGCAGTTCCTCGTAGCGCAGGAGCAGCCGGTCGACGCGGTCGGCGAGCTGGTCCAGGGGGGGAGGCGTTGCCATGACAGCAAGATTGTAGGGTTTCAGCCAGGTCCCTGCGTAGAATGGCGGCCGTTGGTGCTCGCGGTGTGGTTCACATGCCGCAGTTCAACGGGAAGCAGGAGGGCGGACGAGTCAGGGCGGCGAAAGCCGCACGGCGCTCCAGGCCCAACCTGCGCTGCCCCCGCAACGGTAAGACAGACGGGTCACCGTCAGGGCTTTGAGCCCCAGACATCGACCCCGCTGCGCTGAAGCAGCCACTGAGCGCCTTGAACAAGTGCTTGGGAAGGCCAGCGTAGTTGCTTTGTCAGCCCGGATACCGGCCAACACGGTGGAGATGCCCTCTGCAGGGCGCCTCCGTGACGCTCATGCACCGGCGGGGAGGCCGGTGAGGGCTTTGAGTCTGGGATGGTTCACTATGAACTTTTTTTCTGGGCCTGCGCGTGCGATCGCGTTGGGCTCGATCGTGCCTGCATTTTTTTCAACTCTGGGCGCACAGCCTGTGGTCGCCCTGGAGGAGGTGGTGATCACAGCGACGCGCACGCCCACGCCGATCACCGATCAGCTCAGCGACGTTACCCTTATCAGCCGTCGACAGATTGAGCAATCGGGCGCTGCCAGCTTGCCGCAGTTGCTCAGTCAGCTGCCTGGATTGCAGATCACACCCGACTCGGTGCGGGGAGCCAGTGCCACCCTGTTTATTCGAGGCGCCAACAGCAACCATGCCCTGGTTCTGATCGATGGGCAGCGTGTCTCTTCAGCGACTGTCGGCACGACAGCGATTGCCCAGTTGCCTCTAGAGCAGATCGAACGCATTGAGATTCTGCGTGGCCCGGCCAGCAGCCTCTACGGCGCCGATGCGCTGGGCGGGGTCATCCAAATTTTCACCCGCCAAGGTGAACGTACTCCAGCGGCCCAGGCCGCCGTCACCGTCGGAAGCTACGGCACGCGTGCGGTGAGTGCGGGTTACGCAGGCAAAGTCAACGACACCCGTTTTCGCGTGAGCTTGGGGCGTGAAATGACCGCCGGGTTCAGTGATATCCGAGCGCCCAGAGGCGGCTATTACGATTCTTTCAATCCGGACCGCGATGGCTATGCGCAGAGCCATGGATCGCTCAGCCTGGCCCAGCGTGTGGCCCCGGATTGGGAGCTGGGGGCCAGTTATTGGGTCTCGCAGGGTATCAAGCGGTCGGACAACGCCAACTGCGATCCCAATGATTGGGTGGGGACCAGTTGCACAACGGCTTTCGACAACCGGGAAACCCAGCGCTTGGAGTCCTGGCAGATGCGCGCTCAGTACCGTCCCAGTACCGACTGGACCAGTGCGATGCGCCTGGGTCGCAGCCGCGACGATCAACGATCGTGGCAGTTCAATCCCGGTCCACCGGAAGTCACCGTGCCGCGTTACACGACGACGCAACAACAAATGGCGTGGCAAAACGATGTGGTTGTGGGGTCAGGTGTTTTGATGTCGGCGTTCGAGCGACGCCGCATCGAGATCGACTCCACGCAGACTTTCACCGTCAAGCAGCAAGACAGCAACTCCCTGGTCCTGGGCTATCAAGCTTGGCTGGATCGACATCTTCTGCAAGTGAGTTGGCGCAAAGACTGGGTGCAAGCCCTGCCGGACCAGATCACGCATTCCCTGGGATACGGCTTCAGATTTGCACCGCATTGGCTGGTGCGCGCTGCCGCAGGTACGGGGTACAAGGTGCCCACCTTCAATGACTTGTATTGGCCCCTGGATCGAGCCAGCATGTACGAGGGCAACCCTCAGCTGCGACCTGAGCAATCGAGGAACGTTGAATTGGCGCTGAGTCACCAGCTCCAGAACACCTCGTTCAACGCGACGATTTATCGAAACCAAGTCACTGACCTCATTGTCAACAGCTACGACCCAGCAGTCGGATGGGTCAGGCCGGTCAATGTGAATGCGGCGGTGCTGCGGGGTCTGAGCCTGCAAGCCAGCCGACGCTGGGCGAATTGGACGATCACGGGCGCTTTTGATTTTCTTGACGCCGAGGAAACCGAAACCGGTTTGAAGCTGCCCCGGCGTGTACCGCGGCAAGCAACGCTCGAGGCGCTGCGACGGCTCGGTGCCTGGTCTTATGGGACGCAGTTGTGGCTGTACAGTCATCGCTACAACGACAAGCAAAACACGCAGCGTCTGGCCGGCTACGGTCTTGTCAATTTCAACCTGGGCTACGACCTCAGTCCGCAGTTGCGGCTGCAGGCGAGGTTCAATAATGTTCTTGACAAGACTTATGTACAAGCCCAGGGCCTGTTTGCCCCCTTCAACGAATATGCCACGGCCGGACGGTCTGTCTTTGTGACTTTGCGCTACGCGCCCAAGCCTTGATCATGACCCTGACCCCCCAGCGCATCGTCTGCCTGACCGAAGAGCCCACCGAGTGGCTGTACCTGCTCGGGCAGTCGCATCGTATCGTGGGAATTTCTGGCTACACCGTGCGGCCGCCTCAGGCGCGGCGGGAAAAGCCGCGGGTCAGTGCGTTTTTGAGCGCCAAGATCGACAAGATCCTGGCGCTCAGGCCGGACTGCGTGCTTGGTTTTTCTGATTTGCAGGCCGACATTGCCGCGCAGCTCATTCGCGCAGGGGTGCCGGTGCATATCTTCAACCAGCGCAGCGTGGAGGAGATCTTCTCCGTGCTCTATCAGCTTGCCGCGCTGGTGGGGCAGGCCGATCAGGGCCTGGAGCGCCTGGCGCAAATGCGCGCCGATCTGCAAGGCATCAGGCAGCGTGGTCAAGCCCTCAAGCGTCGGCCGCGCGTCTACTTTGAAGAATGGGACGATCCGCCAATCAGCGCCATCCGTTGGGTCTCGGAGTTGATCAGCATTGCCGGCGGCGAGGACATTTTTCCCGAGCTCGCGCTCGCTCCCATGGGAAAGGACCGCATCATCGCAGACCACCGCCGCATCGTGGAGGGCTCGCCGGACATCATCATCGGTTCGTGGTGCGGGAAAAAATTTCGCCCCGAGAAAGTGGCCGAACGACCCGGCTGGCAGGCGGTGCCCGCAGTACGCACGGGCCAGTTGTTTGAGATCAAGTCGGCCGACATTTTGCAGCCGGGACCGGCTGCGCTGACCGACGGCCTGTCCCAGTTGCACCGCATCATGCTTCAGTGGGAGCAACGGTATGCCTAGGGGACTCGGGCGGCTCTGGGCGGGCCTGATGGCGGCCTGTGTACTGACTCCGGCTGTGGCCTGGGGACAGGCTATCGCAGTGCGCGATGATCTGCAGCAGGAGCTGCGCTTGTCGCAACCGCCCCGGAGGGTGGTCAGCTTGCTGCCCGCTCTTACCGAGTCGGTGTGTGCCCTGGGGCAGTGCCAGCGCCTGGTGGGCGTGGATCGCTATTCCAATTGGCCTGCTTCCATACAGTCTCTGCCCCGCATGGGCGGTGGTCTCGATGTCAATCTCGAGGCTGTGGTGGCCCAGCGACCTGATCTGGTGCTCATGGCCGTCTCCAGTCCGGGACAGCAGCGTCTGCGTGCGCTGGGCGTGCCTGTTCTGGCCCTGGAGCCGCGCACCCATGAAGATGTGCGGCGAAATCTGCTGACTCTGGCCCGCGTCTTCGGTCTGCCGCAGCGGCAGGCGCATGCGGTCTGGAGCGAGATGGATGCCGCGGTGGCGGCCGCGGCCCAAAGCCTGCCTCAGTCTCTGCGCGGACAGAAGCTTTATGTGGAGGTGGGCAGCGGTCCGTACGGGGCCAGCGAGTCGTCCTTCATCGGCCAAACGCTCAGCCGCCTGGGACAAGTCAATATCCTGTCGGCTGCCCTCGGGCCTTTTCCGCAGATTCAGGGTGAATTCGTGGTTCGATCCCAGCCCGATGTGATCGTCGTCAGCCGTGAGGGCCGGGACGATCTGGTCGGACGGCCTGGCTGGTCGCAGTTGCGCGCCGTGCAGCAGGGCCGGATCTGTGCACTTGCCCCTGCACAGGTGGACATCCTGATGCGGCCCGGGCCTCGTCTGGCCGAAGCCGCGCAGCTCTTGGCAGCCTGCCTGCTGCAGTCCGGGGGGGCGCGATGAGGTCGCTGCGGACATGGCGCCCCGCAGGCCTGGCCGTCCTGATGATGATCGTGGCGGTCTCGGGCCTGGCTCTGGGGGCAGCGGCAGGCAGCACCGGCTGGCAAGCGCCGTGGCTGGCCTGGCAAGAGCCGCAGGCCTGGCAGATTGTTTTCGAGATCCGCATGCCGCGTTCCCTGGGGGCGTGGCTGGCGGGCGCGCTGCTGGGCCTGGCCGGTGCCTTGGCCCAGGGCGTTTTCAGAAATCCTTTGGCCGATCCTTTTTTGCTGGGCAGTGCCTCCGGCGCCTCGCTCGGTGTCTGCCTCTATCTGTCCATGTGGCTCGGTAGCGGCGCCTGGACCCTGTCCTGGCTGGCCCAGTTGGGTCTGACTGGCGCTGCCTTCGTGGGCGCAGGGGCGGCGGTCATGCTCACCGTGCTGCTCTCGCGGGGCGTACAGCACACCCTCAGGCTCTTGTTGGCCGGCGTGATCGTGGGCGTGACCCTGGGGGCCTTGAGTTCCTGGTTCAGTCTGCTTCGGCCCGAGGTGCTTCGTATCATGCAGAGCTTCATGCTCGGCAGCACCGGTTTGCTGAGCTGGCCTGCTTGTGCCCTGATGGCCCTGGCCCTGTTGCTTTGCATCGCCTTGGCCTGGCCCTTGGCACGCGTGCTCGATGCCTTGACGCTTGGTGAGAACACGGCGCGCAGCTTGGGCATGCCAGTGGCCTCAGCGCGCATCGCCTTGGTGCTGACCCTGGCGCTGGCCACCGGGGCAGCGGTGGCCCAGGTGGGTTTGGTGGCCTTCGTGGGGCTGGCCGCGCCGCACTGGGTGCGGGCCTGGGCGCCTCTGCCCTATCGCTGGCTGATTCCGTTGGCTGCCTGCATGGGGGGCAATCTGCTTTTGGCGGCGGACCTTTTGGCACGCACGCTGATGCACCCACAGGATCTGCCCGTGGGCTTGCTCACCGCGGTGTTGGGTGGCGCCTATCTGTTGCTGCGCATGTCACGTCTGCAGGGCCAGGGGACTCCAGCATGAGCGCGATGAGCGCGGCCTTCGAGGTCCAAGGCCTGAGCGTCGATCTTGGCGGGCGATCGGTGCTCAAGGGCATCGATCTGCACATCGCGCAGGGCCGCTGGACCTGCATCGTCGGGCCCAACGGGGCGGGGAAGTCCACGCTGCTGCGGGCACTGGCTGGCCTGCTGCCGCATCAGGGCCAGGTGCTCTGGCAAGGGGCGCGGCCTGCTGAGCTGACGCGACGGGATCGGGCGCGGCGGTTGTCTTGGCTGGGCCAGAGCGAGCCGGTCGCCGAGGACCTCTGCGTACTCGATGTGGTCCTGCTCGGGCGCCTGCCGCACCAAGACTGGCTGGCTGCACCCGGCGCTCGAGACCGGCAGGCGGTGGAGTCGGCCTTGCGCGCTGTGCATGCCTGGGACTGGCGTGATCGCCTGCTCGGGCAGCTCTCCGGTGGCGAGCGCCAGCGGGTGCTGCTGGCGCGTGCCTTGGCCGTGGACGCGCCGCTGATGCTGATGGACGAGCCGCTCGCGCACCTGGATCCACCGCATCAGGCCGATTGGCTGGAGCAGGTGCAATGCCTCAAGGCCAAGGGTGTGACCCTCCTGAGCGTGCTGCATGAAATCGGCGTGGCCCTGCACGCTGACGATGTGGTGGTGATGCAAGCCGGTTGTGTGGTGCACCAGGGCCCCTGCGGCGATGCCTTCAGCCACCGGGCCATTGAGGCGGTGTTCGATCAGCGCCTGGCCATACACGCCGTCGGCTCCCAGTGGGCGGCGTTGCCGGTGAGCACCCCGGGTGGCGTTTGAGTTTCCAGGAGAAAAGTCCACATGCAGTCCTCTTACCCGCTTGTTCCTGCCCTAGAGCAAGATGCGCTGGCTCTGTGTCTGCAGCGCAAGCTCGATGGCAAGACCAAGCCTCAGGGGTCGCTCGGCCAGATCGAGCGTCTGGCCTTGCGCATCGGTCTGATTCTGGGCAGCCAAGCCCCCGAGCTCGAGCGCCCGCAGTTGCTGGTTTGTGCCGCCGATCATGGTTTGGCCATTCATGGCATTTCGGCCTATCCCAGCGATGTGACCTGGCAGATGGTCGAGAATTTCTTGGCCGGCGGCGCTGCCGTCAGTGTGTTGGCGCGTCAGCATGGCCTGGAGTTGACGGTGATCGATTGCGGTGTACGGCATGACTTCGCACCGCGCCCGGGCTTGCAAGTGCGCAAAATCGCAGCGGGTACGGCCGACGCGCTGTCGGGGCCAGCCATGAGCCAGGCCCAGTGCGATCAGGCGCTGCGTAACGGCGCCCAGTCGGTTCTGAGCCTGCCAGGCAATGCCCTCTTGCTCGGCGAGATGGGCATAGGCAACACCTCGGCCGCCTCGCTGCTCATGAGCCGCCTGATCGGCCTCGATATCGCCGATTGCACCGGCGCGGGTACGGGCCTGGATGCCCTGGCGGTGCAGCGCAAGATCAGCGTCTTACGTCAGGTGTTGGACCGGCATGCGCAAGCTCGGGAGCCCTTGGCTGCGCTGGCGGCCTTTGGCGGTTTTGAAATCGCCACCCTCGTCGGTGCCGTTCTGCAGGCCGCTGCGCAAAGGCGCGTCATCGTGGTCGATGGCTTTATCTCCAGTGCTGCTGTGCTGGTGGCCAGTGCCTTGCAGCCGGCGGTGTTGGAGCGCTGTGTTTTTGCGCACCGCTCTGGTGAGCGCGGCCATACCTTGATGTTGGCGCACCTGAAGGCCGAGCCCTTGCTGGACTTGGGCTTGCGGCTCGGTGAAGGTTCGGGCGCAGCCCTGGCCTGGCCGTTGTTGCAAAGCGCCTGCGCCCTGCTGCGCGAGATGGCCAGCTTCGAATCGGCCGGTGTCTCGCGGCAAGAGCCTGCCTTGCCGTAGCACAGGGGTCAACCATGTTCGTGCGTTTTGTTCGACATCTTTTTCTGGCGGTGCAATTTTTCACCCGTATTCCGGTGACTGGGCGGCTGGCCGATTGGGTGGGGTTCTCGCCGGAGATGTTGCGCGCCAGCGCGGCTCATTTCCCGGCGGTGGGCGCTTTGGTGGGGACCCTGACGGCAGCGGTGTTTGCGGCCCTGATGGTGCTTCTGGGTGAACTGCCCGCCGGCGTCTGGGTAGCCGCGGTCCTGAGCACCGCTTTCGGTGTGCTGCTGACCGGTGCCTTCCATGAAGACGGATTGGCCGATACCGCCGACGGTCTGGGGGGCGGTTGGACGCCCGAGCGGGTGATCGAGATCATGAAGGACTCGCGCATTGGCAGCTACGGCGCCATTGCCCTGGTGTTGGCCCTTTTGAGCAAGGTGACACTGCTGGTGACGCTGGCACAGATCAGCCTGTCCTGGGTGCTTGCCGGATTGCTGGCTGCGCATGTCAGCTCGCGCACGGCGCCGCTGTTTATCATCCGCGCCCTCAAGCATGTAGGGGACTTGCCGCATTCCAAATCCAAGCCGCTGGCTGACGAGATCAGTCGGATGGGCTTGCTGGTGGGCGTGCTGTGGTGGGCCTGCGCCATGGCGGGCGTCTCCCTCGTCCTGCCGGCCCAGGCGTGGCTCCTGGGCAGCCTGGGGGCTGCCCTGGGCGCTGTGGCGGTGGCCTGGCGTTTGCAGCGGCGCATTGGCGGCTACACCGGTGATGGGCTGGGCGCGAGCCAGCAGGTGGCCGAAATCGCCTTCTACCTGGGCATGCTGGGGGCGGCGGGCACCGCATGAAGCTCTGGCTGCTGCGCCATGCGCAAGTCCTGGCCGAGCCGGGCTTGTGCTACGGTATCAGTGACTTGCCCGCTGACCCGGCGGCGACCGCCGAGGCGGCCCGCCGGTTTGCGCCGTGTCCGGCCGCGGGCAGCGCGCTGTGGTGCTCACCCTCGCAGCGCACCGTCGAATTGGCGCAGGCCCTGCGCCAACACCGGCCCGATCTACCCGAACCCGTTGTCGACGAGCGACTGCGCGAGATGGATTTTGGCCGCTGGGAGATGCAGCCCTGGGACCGCATAGACCGCAGCGCCATCGATGCCTGGGTGGCTGATTTTGGAGCCCATCGTTTTGGCGGACGCGAATCGGCCCAAGAGGTGATCGACCGCACGGTGCAGGCACTGCAGCACGCCCAATCGCTGGCGCTGTCCGAAATCGTCTGGGTCACCCACGCCGGCGTGATGCGAGCCGCTGCTTTTGTGCACGGCGCAGCACCAGGGGCGCCCATCACCAGCGCCAGCCAGTGGCCTCGAACGGCCCCGCAGATGGGGCAGTGGACCTGGCTGGAGTTTTAATCGGGGCTCTTGGGCTTGAAATCGCACCAGGGTCGCACTGCGCACTGTCCGCACAGCGGCTTGCGCGCCTGGCACACATAGCGCCCGTGCAGGATCAACCAGTGGTGTGCGTGTACCAGATAGGTCGGTGGTATTCGGCCAAGCAAGGCGGCTTCGACCGCATCGACGGTCTTGCCGGGGGCCAAGCCGGTGCGGTTACTGACGCGAAAGATATGCGTATCCACCGGCATCACCGCTTCGCCGTATGCGCTGTTGAGCACCACATTGGCTGTTTTGCGGCCTACGCCGGGTAAGGCTTGCAGGGCTTGCCGATCTCGCGGGACCTGCCCGCCGTGCTGGTCCAGCAAGATCTGGCAGGTCTGCATCAGATGCCGCGCCTTGCTGCGGTACAGGCCAATGGTCTTGATGTAGGACTCCAGACCCTCCAGGCCCAGCGACAGAATTTTGGCTGGCGTATTGGCCACCGGGAAAAGCCGCCGCGTTGCCTTGTTCACGCTTACATCGGTGGCCTGCGCCGACAGCAACACCGCAGTCAGCAACTCGAAGACCGTGGTGTATTCCAGCTCGGTCACCGGCAGTGGATTGGCAGCGCGCAGAGTCGCAAAAAAAGATTCGATAGCCTCGCGTTTCATGGCCGGGAGTTTATCGGCAAGACGCCGGATCTCTGTGGGCCTGTAAGATCAAAGGCACTGGAAAACCCAGCCCGTTCTACGGAGCCTCGTCATGCATGTATCCGGTCGATGCCATTGCGGCGCCATCTCTTTTACCGCGCAGATTGATCCCACCCGAATCGTCGTGTGCCATTGTGCCGACTGCCAGCAGTTTTCGGGCGCGCCCTTTCGGGCGGTTGTCCCCACGCCGGTTTCGCAGGTCACGGTCACGGGCACACCCAAACGCTATATCAAGACAGCCGCCAGCGGTAACCGGCGTGCGCAGGCTTTCTGTTCCGAGTGTGGCACCCATCTGTTTGCCACCGAGGCCGATGAGCCTAAGGTGCTTAACTTGCGGGTCGGATGTATCCAGGAGCGGGCCCAGCTGGTACCCACCGTGCAAATTTGGGGCCAGTCGGCCATGCCTTGGTTGGACGATCTGATGCATCGCCCCCTTCACGCCCAAGGCTTGACGAGTCCGCCGCTGAAGCGGCGAGCTGATCAACGTGCCTGACTCTGGGGATCGGTCACCCGTGTGATCGAAGCTACTTTGCGGGTCTGAGGGCGCTAACATGGCGCCTTGATTTTTTCAGAGGGCATCATGCCGATTGAATTTGCTGACCGTCTTCGGAACGTCGAGACTTCTGCCATCCGTGAATTGTTCAAGCTTTTGGGCAAGCCCGGCATCATCAGCTTTGCCGGGGGCTTCCCGGACAGCGCCCTGTTTGATGTCGAAGGACTCAAGGAGGCCTCTGACCAGGCCCTCAGCGAGCAGCCGGGGGCTTCTCTGCAATACGGCGCGACCGAAGGCTACGGTCCCCTGCGCGAGCAGGTGGCCCGGTTTATGGGGGGTAAGGGCATCGTGGCCGGCGCCGAGGACTTGATCATCACCACGGGCAGCCAGCAGGCGCTGGACCTTTTGGCCAAGGTGATGATCAATCCGGGCGACAAGGTGATCGTGGAGGGCCCCACGTTTTTGGCCACCATCCAGTGTTTCCGCCTTTACGGCGCCGATTTGGTCAGCGCCCCCATCGACGCGCAGGGTGTGCAGGTCGATCGCCTGGAGCAGCTCATCATCGAGCACAAGCCGCGCATGATCTACCTCATTCCCAACTTCGGCAATCCCAGCGGCGCCATGCTCAGCCTCGAGCGGCGGCTGCGAGTCCTGGAGCTGGCCGCGCAGTATGGGGTGCTGGTGGTGGAAGATGATCCCTATGGCGACCTTTACTTCGGTGAGCCCCCGCCGCCAAGCCTGATGGCCTTGTCAGCGCAGCGGCCGCAGAGCCGGCCGTGGCTGGCCTACTGCGGCAGCCTGTCCAAGGTGCTCAGCCCCGGGCTGCGGGTGGGTTGGCTGATGGCCCCCGCCGAAGTCCTGGCCAGGGCCACCATGTGCAAACAGTTCAGTGATGCGCACACCAGTACTTTTTCGCAAGTGACGGCGGCCTGCTACCTGCAGTCCGGTCGTATGCCTGAGCGCCTGGCCCAGGTGCGCCGCACCTATGCGGAGCGTGCCGCCGCCATGGGCCACGCCCTGGAGCGCGATTTAGGGCCTTCCCTTGAATTCACCCAGCCTCAAGGCGGCATGTTCTTCTGGACCAGCCTGACCGGCGCGGGGGGGCGCACACGCCATGCAGGTGAGTTTGCCAAGAAGGCGATTGAGCAGGGCGTGGCTTTCGTTCCAGGCGCGCCGTTCTATGCCCGCGACCCGGATCTGTCCACCTTGCGCCTGAGCTTTGCAACCGCCGATATCGCCCGCATCGAGGAAGGCGTGGGGCGCTTGAAAGTGGCTTTGGCTTGAGGCCGCTGGCGGCCTACGCAGCCCCGGGCGGCAGGGCTACCGGCCTTGCGCCCCCACGGCCATAGCACCTGCGTTTACCAGCGATTGCGCAATTCCCGCAGCTTGGAAAACACCGTACGTCGGTCGGGTTGTTCGGGCAGGTCTGGAAAGTTCCGGCGCAGGATCGCGATCAGGCTGGGGCTGTCCAGGCGCATGAAGGTGTTGTGCTCACGCTCTTGTGCGAGGGTGGTCACTTGTGCCTGCGCCGGGTCATGCCCGGTGGCTTGCTCAAGCCGTTGGCGAGCAGCCATGTTGTCGCTTTCGCGATCGAGGGTGAATCGCAAATTGTTTTCGAGGTAATCATGCCCTGGAAACAGCCGGGTGGTGTCGGGCAGTTGACGCAGTTGCTGCTCGAAGGTGTCGAACAGTGCGTCCACGCTGCCGCCATGGTGCACATTGCCTGCCCCCGCATTGAAGAGCGTATCGCCTGAAAATAGAGCTGGCTCCTGGGCGTCGGCAAACAGACAGATGTGGCACATCGTGTGTCCCGGCGTGTCCAGGCACTGCAGTTCGATGTGGCGACCCACCCGGACCACGTCTCCAGCCCCTACGCCCCGGTCCACGCCCTCAATCTTGCCAGCGGCTTTGTGGTGGGCGATCAGTGTGGCCCCGGTGGCTGCTATCACCGCCGCATTACCGCCGGTGTGGTCATGGTGCTCATGCGTGTTGAGCACCTGCGTGATCTGCCAGCCCTTGACCCGGGCCGTGTGCAGGCACTTCTCGGCATCCAGGGGATCAATGGCCAGCGCCTCGCCGCTGTCAGGGCAAGCCACGAGATAGTTGTAGTTGCGCAGGCTGTTGCCGGTCCAGATGCGTTCGACGATCATGATCGACTCTCCAAAAACAAGCTGCTCGATTGTAGGAAGCTCGGTCGTACGCTCGGCGTATAGTCGGGCGCTTGCCCTCGTAAGCGTTGATGATGACCCAGGAGTCTTTTGATGTTGCTCGATGCCGATGACAGTCAGTTGGTGCTTATTGATTACCAGACCCGTCTGATGCCCGCCATTGATGAATCAGCGTCGGTGCTGGGCAATGCGGTGCGCTTGGTGCGTATGGCCGAGCTGCTCAGGGTGCCCGTGGTGGCTACCGCGCAGAATCCGGACCGGCTGGGGCCGCAGATGCCTGAGCTGGAGACCGCGCTCGAGGCCGCTGGCGCTCGGCATTTGGCCAAGATGCATTTCAGCGCGGTGCCAGACGGACTGGGTGCGCTGCTTCGTCCTGCGCAGCGCAAACCCACGGGCAATGCCCGCAGCCTGCCTCGACACCTTCACAAAGCGTCCGAGTCCGAGCCCGGCCGGCAGTCCATCGTCCTGGCCGGCTGCGAGGCCCATGTATGCCTCTTGCAGACGGCGCTCGATCTGCTGGCTGAGGAGTTTGAAGTCTGGGTGGTGACCGATGCCTGCGGCTCTCGCACCGAGCGCAACCGTGACGCCGCTTTTGACCGGCTCGCCAGCGCAGGCGCCGAATTGGTCAGCACCGAGATGGTGGCCTTTGAGTGGCTGCGAACAGCGGGTCACCCTGCTTTCAAGGCCGTGCAGGCGCTGATCAAGTAAAGCCTGCATCGGGCGCGCTGTTGCCGGCGCGCTATTCAATGCGAATCTGCGCGTTGCGGATCACCGGCGCCCATTTGCGATTTTCCTGAATCAGAAAGTCCTGAAACTCGCGTGGCCCGAGGTTGAGGGTCTGCATCCCCATTTCAGAGAGCTTGTTGCGGGTTTCCGGCGCAGCCAAGACCTTGGCCATCTCCGCCCGCAGACGTTCGATCACCGCTGGTGGGGTGCGTGCCGGGACCGACAGGCCGAACCAGGCATCGCCGACCGCGCCGGGCACTGTTTCGGCCAAGGTGGGCACCTGTGCGAATTCCCGGTCGCGCTGGGCGCCCGTAACGGCCAAGGCGCGCACCCGGCCGGCGCGAATGTGAGGGGCCGAGGCGATCAGGGCATTGAACATCAGGTCGATCTGGCCCCCGAGCAGATCGTTGAGGGCTGGCCCCGAGCCCTTATAGGGCACATGCACCATCTGGATTTTGGCCAGCTGTTTGAGCAGTTCACCGGTCAGGTTACCGGCCGAGCCCACGCCGGCCGAGCCGTAACTGAGCTTGGCCGGTTGTTCCCGTGCCAGATTCAGCAGATCCTGCACCGAGCGTGCCGGATGGTCTGCGCGCACGATGAGCGCGTTGGCAAAGCTGCCGATCAGACTGATGTGCACAAAATCGTCGAGCGGCTTGTACCCGAGGTTTTGCCCCATCAGCGGTCCGGTGGTGATGGCCGCCCCATTGCTCAGGACCCAGGTGTAGCCATCCGCTGCGGCCTTGGCCGCCAATTCGGTGCCCAGCACCGAACCATTGCCCCCACGGTTGTCAATGATCACCGGCTGCCCGAGCGTCTGGGTCACGCGTTCGGCCAGCACGCGGGCGATAAGGTCGCCCGATCCGCCGGGGGCAAAGGGCACGATCCACTTGATGGGCTTGTTGGGATAGGGCGCCTGCGCATGAGCGATGGCGCTGGCCCAGCAGGCCAGCGCCATGAGGGCGGCGAAGGCGAACCTGCACACGGGGGTCAGCGGCCCGGGCTGCAGGGCAAGCGGTTGGGAGGACGTCATAGCCCCAGTCTAGCGCCGCAGGCGCGTTGGGCCTATGGGGGAGAGTTTGGGCTTGCAGGGGCGCGATGCGGCCTGGCCCTCAGGGCAGGGCGCAATAAATCACCGCTGGAAAGCTCGCCAGCCAGGCCCAAAAGAAACGATTGAGCCCAAAGTACCAGTACACCAGGAAATGAAACGCAACTGCGCTTGCGCAATACACCAGGGCGATGCGCTGGTCGAGCAGGGCCAGAAAAAAGCAACCTTCCCAGACGGTGAAGACCCAGCTCACCGTACGCGCAATGAGCGGCCTTCGAAACAGGCTGTCGGGCGGCAGGGGGCCGTAAACCCCGGAGTCCAGAAACACCGGCAGGGCCGCTCCGCTACGCCACTCGGGTCGCAGCAGCTTGACCCAGCCGGAGACGAAGTATGAAGTCACGGTTTGCAGGGTGACATACCACAGGGCAGCGGTCCAACCCATGTCGCTGTGGCCCAGGGCCTGACCGATCTGCGCCAGCAGCAGTCCACTCAGACCCACCAGGGTCATGAAGTCGCTGCCGCCATTGAAGGCGCCGCGCCAGCGAAATAGCAACACCAGGGCGGTCAGGAAGAGCAGAAATGCGCCGAATAATTCCAGCCAGCCGGCCATCAGCATCAGGGCCAGGATCAGGCGCAGCACCAGCAGGACGCGGTAGGGGCCGGGCTGCATCAGCGCATCAAGCAGGGGCCGCAACAGGGCGGGTCGCTGGGGCAACTCCCGCCTTTGCACCGGCCAGCAACTGATGCGATCTAAGTCGATGAGCCGCAGATACTCCAGGGTCTGCAGGACCACACTCCAGCCCAGCAGGCCTTCAAAGGCTCGTATGGCCAGACCCAGTTCCATGTCTCAGTCCGCTCGGGTCGGTAAGGGCGTGAAAGCCGATTGCAGCATGAGCACGCTCTCGCAGGGGTGGCCGGGCAGTCCGGGATGCTCCATGCGCAGTTCCATCTGCCAGGCAGCTGCCTCGGGCATGGGCTGGGCGATCAAGGTTTGATCGCCCCACCGCTCGCCCTGTAGGGCATCGAGGGCGAGGCGGCATACCAGCGCGTAGCTCACGCACTGCCGTGGATCGGCCCCTTCGGGCAGATCGTTGATGTCCTGGGCCAGATGGTCGACCAGATTTTGCTGCGTCAAGGCCAAATTGATCACCGGGCTGTGCAGCAGGTGCCAGGCCCGTCTGGGCAGCTGCGGGTAAACGCGCTGCCAGGGGCCGCACTGCCCCTTGGCATCGCGGCCGCGCACATAAAGGCGCGGGGCCCGACCCACGGCATGAAAGAACTTCCAGTTTGGGAAGAAGGCGCGCAGAAAAAAAAGCCAGGGGCCCTGCAGCGTGCGGCCTCCGTGCCGCAGACCCCAGGCCAGGGCGGCAAAGTAGGCGGCAAGCAGCAGGAGGGTACCGAGCAGCCCTGCGTCCATGCCTCAGTCTCTCCTTGATGCGTGATGAACCCAGGCTGCAGCGGCGTGCACGCGAATTTCCTAGTCTTCGGTGCTCACCGGAGGGCAGCTGCAAAACAGATTGCGGTCCCCCCAGACATTGTCCACCCGACCGACCGGTGGCCAGTACTTACCCTGCTTGAGTCCGGCCACCGCAAAGCCGGCCACTTCGCGCGAGTAGGGGTGGGGCCAGTCTTGGGCCATCACCCGGGCCGCGGTGTGCGGCGCATTCTTCAACGGGTTGTCTTGCGGGGGCCAGTGCCCTGCTTCGACCTGTGCGATCTCTTGCCGGATGGCGATCATGGCCTCGATGAAGCGGTCGATCTCCTCCAGCGTTTCGCTCTCGGTCGGTTCGACCATCAGGGTGTTGGCCACAGGAAAGCTCAGGGTGGGCGCGTGAAAGCCATAGTCCATCAGGCGCTTGGCCACATCTTCGGCCATGACGCCACAGCTGTCCTTGAAGTGGCGCAGGTCCAAGATACATTCGTGGGCCACATGGCCGCCGTCACTGGCGTAGAGCGTAGGGAAGTGGGGGGCCAGCCGCCGGCTGATGTAGTTGGCCGACAAGATGGCGGTCTCGGTGGCTTGGCGAAGACCGTCGGCGCCCATCATGCGGCAGTACATCCAGGAAATCGGCAACACAGCGGCGTTGCCCAGAGGCGCCGCGCTGACGGCCCCCACCCCGTTGACTGGCAGACCGCCTGTGGCATGGCCGGGCAGATAGGGCACCAGGTCTTCGACCACGCACACCGGGCCCACGCCCGGGCCCCCGCCGCCATGTGGGATGCAGAAGGTCTTGTGCAGGTTCAGATGGCTCACGTCGCCGCCGAACTGACCGGGCGCGGCCAAGCCCACCAGGGCATTCATATTGGCGCCGTCGATATAGACCCGGCCACCGTGTTCGTGCACCACTTCGCACAAGGCTTTGACCTGCGTCTCAAACACTCCGTGCGTACTGGGGTAGGTGATCATCACGGCGGCCAAATGGGAACTGTGCTGCTCACACTTGGCTTTGAGGTCGGCCATGTCCACATTGCCCTTCTCGTCGCAAGCGACCACCACCACCTGCAGGCCTGCCATCTGCGCGCTGGCCGGGTTGGTGCCGTGTGCGCTGCTGGGAATCAGGCAGATGTTGCGATGCCCCTGGCCGTGCGCCCGGTGGTAGGCCTGGATCACGAGCAGACCGGCGTACTCGCCTTGTGACCCGGCATTGGGTTGCAGGCTGATACCCGCATAGCCGGTGGCCTCGCACAGCCAGTGGCGCAGCTGACGATCGAGTTGCGCATAGCCCTGCAGTTGCTCGCTGGGGGCGAAGGGATGAATCTGCGCAAACTCGGGCCAGGTGATGGGGATCATCTCGCTGGTGGCATTGAGCTTCATGGTGCATGAACCCAGCGCAATCATGCTGCGGTCGAGGGCGAGGTCTTTGTCACTGAGGCTGCGGATATAGCGCAACATACCCGTTTCGCTGTGGTGGGCATTGAACACCGGATGCGTGAGGAAGGCGCTGCTGCGCCGCAGGTCCAGCGGAATCAGGGTCTCGATGCCGTTTTCGTGGGCCGCCACGCTCGGTAAGGTTTGTCCGGGCTGTGCAAAAAAACTCCAGAGCTGCTCGATATCAGCTCGCGTTGTGGTCTCGTCCAGCGAAATGCCCAGCTCGTGGGGGCTCAGTTGACGCAGATTACAGCGCGCCGCGCGGGCCTTGTGCAGGACTGCATCGGCTTGGGGGCTTCGGATGCGCAGGGTGTCGAAGGCATAGCGGCTCATGACATCGAGTCCCAGGGTTCGCAGACCCCGGGCCAAAATGGCGGTGTAGCTGGCCACCCGCAGAGCGATGCGCTCGAGTCCCTGCGGGCCGTGGTAGACCGCATACATGCTGGCCACGATGGCCGGCAGGACCTGGGCGGTGCAAATGTTGGAGGTCGCCTTCTCGCGGCGGATGTGTTGTTCGCGGGTTTGCAGTGCCAGCCGGTACGCCGGGCTGCCGTGGACATCCACGCTCACGCCCACCAGGCGCCCGGGCAGCGAGCGCTTGAATTCGTCGCGACAGGCCAGATACGCCGCGTGTGGCCCGCCGGCGCCCATGGGCATGCCCAGACGCTGAGAGGACCCCATCACGATGTCAGCGCCCCAGGCGCCTGGGGGCTCGAGCAGCGTGAGGGCTAACAGATCGGCGGCCACACAAAAAGCGGCTTGATGTCGGTGGGCCTCCTGCACCAGCGGCCGCAGGTCGGCAATGGTGCCGTCGGTGGCCGGGTACTGGGCCAGCACCCCAAAAAAATCACCCCGGGCCATCAGGCTGGCCAGAGGCTCGGCGGCGCTTGAAACCTTCAGTGTGATGCCCAGCGGCAGCGCCCGGGTGTGCAGCACTTCGATGGTTTGCGGATGGCAGTCGCCCGAGACCAGAAAGACATCGCTCTTGTTTTTCACGCTGCGCTTGGCCAGGGTCATGGCCTCGGCGGCAGCCGTGGCCTCATCGAGCATGGAGGCGTTGGCCATTGGCATGCCGGTGAGATCGCAGACCAGGGTCTGGAAGTTGATCAGCGCCTCCATGCGGCCCTGGGAAATCTCGGCCTGATAGGGCGTGTAGGCGGTGTACCAGGCCGGGTTCTCCAAGATGTTGCGCAGAATCACGCCGGGCGTGTGGGTGCCGTAGTAACCTTGTCCGATGTAGCTTTTGAATACTTGATTGTGGCTGGCCAGTGTTTTGAGCTCGGCCAGGGCCTGGGCCTCGCCGATCCCAGGGGCAATAACCATCGGCGTGTCGCGCTGGATTGAGCGTGGCACCACTGCCTCGATCAAGGCGCGCCGTGAGGCCAGCCCAATGGCCTTGAGCATGTGTGCCTGGTCCTGCGGACTCGGTCCGATGTGACGGGCGACGAACTCCTCCGGGTTTTCAAGCTCGCGCAAGGGGTGGGTGGCAGACATGAGCATGGCAGGTCTCGCAGCAGGTTGGAGGGGCAGGTCAGGGGCAGGTCAGCCAGTCAGTTGCTTGTAGTCCGCCTCGTTCATCAGGCCATCGACCTGCGCGGGGTCGGACAAGGCGATCTTGAAGAACCAGCCTGCACCCATCGGGTCACTGTTGGCCAGTGAGGGATCTGCGCGCAGGTTCTCGTTGACCTCGGTGATGGTGCCGCTCAGTGGCATGTACACATCGGCAGCGGCCTTGACCGACTCGACTACGCCCGCGGTGGCTTTTTGCTCCAGGGCTGCGCCGATCTCGGGCAGATCGACGAAGACCACATCGCCCAGAGCGTCCTGCGCATGGGCCGTGATGCCCACGGTGGCCGTGCCGCCTTCGACGCGTATCCACTCATGGTCTTCGGTGTATTTGAGGGTCATGGGAGGCTCCTTATGGACGGGAAATGAAGGGGTTGGCAAGGTCCGGGGTCAGCCCCGGTGATAACGGTGAGGTACGAAAGGCAGTGCGTGCACCTGCATGGGAACCTGCTTGCCGCGCACCACGGCCTGGACGCGGCGGCCCAGTCCGGCGTGCTCAGGCGACAGGTAGCCCATGGCAATAGGTCGGTCGGTAGTGGGTGCGAGCAGACCGCTGGTGACTTCGCCAATGGGCTGGCCCGTCTCGTCTTGCAATTGAGTGTGTTCACGCACAGGCACACGTTCCAGGCCGACCAGTCCAACGCGTTGGCGTCGTACCGGCTCGCTGCCTTCGAGTTGCGCCAGTACCCGATCGGCGCCCGGAAAGCCGCCTTCGCGCGCCCCGCCGCGCCGTCGCACCTTTTGCAAGGCCCAGTCGAGCTGGGCTTGAACCGGCGTGGTTGTGGCATCAATGTCGTTGCCGTAGAGGCACAGGCCCGCTTCCAGGCGCAGCGAATTGCGCGCGCCCAGACCCACGGGCAGCACCTCGGGCTGGGCCAGCAGCTCGCGCGCAAAAGCCTCGGCCCCATCGGCCGGCAAGGAGATTTCAAATCCGTCCTCGCCGGTGTAACCGCTGCGCGTCAGGTAGATGTCCTTGCAGTCCTGCCAGCGTGCCGACATGCCGGTCATAAAGACCAAGCGCTCGATGCCGGGCAAGAGGCGCTGCAGCGCGGTCACCGCCTGGGGCCCTTGCAGGGCCAACAGGGCACGATCGAATTGAACATCGATGCGGCAGCGCATGCCAATCCGGTTGTGTACATGGTCCAGATCCTGATGCTTGCAAGCCCCGTTGACGACCAGCAAGAGATCGTGTCCCCGGTTGACGAACATCAGGTCATCGAGGATGCCACCGTCTTCGTTGAGCAGCAGGCCGTAGCGCTGGCGATGCAGGCCCAGGCCGAGGACGTCCATGGGGATCAGGCTCTCCAGCGCTGCTGCTGCGTCGGGGCCTGAAAGGACGAGCTGACCCATGTGAGAAACATCAAACAGGCCGGCGGCGATGCGGGTGTGGCGGTGTTCCTGGATCAGGCCGTTGGGATACTGCACCGGCATGCTGTAGCCGGCAAAGGGCACCATGCGCGCGCCCAGCTCCAGGTGCAGCGCGTGCAGCGGGGTTGGCAGCAGGTCGGGGCCGGTTTCGGCATGAGACACATCGGACTCCAGGGCTGGGCAAGGCTTACGGATCACGCGGTGCCCCTTCTGTCCTCTTTACCTGAGAGATTCACCCGGTGATGCGGGTTTGCTCCTTCGGTGGGCCCGCTCGGTGGCGGACCTCTCTCCAGATGGGATCGCCGTCACTCTCTGGTGACGGCGTTTGTCAGTCCTGGGTGCCTGAGCGTTCAGCCGTTTGTCGATCAGCAAGGGCCTGCGCCTTCGGCGGTCTTCGTCGTGGAAGACGCTCTCCTGACTCGCGCATTCTAACGAACCGGTACCCGGGCATGCCGAGGGCTCCGGGCTGGCGCAGGACTGTCGGTGACAGCCGACTTTGTCCTACGAACGGGACAGGGACCGGGGCCGAACAATGCCCAACGATGAAGTTGCTTCCCGCCCGAAAAATACGATGCCGCTCGCTGGACAAGCCGCGCCGCAGTGTGCGTCGGCAGCAGGTCGCGGGGACGGTCTTGCAGGGTGGGTCTGACCATGGCTGAGTCCACACGCATCGCCGGCCCCGGGTGGCCTTGGCGCGGTGGGCCCTCGGGCGTTGAGCCCGGCCGCAGTCCCCTGATTGACGCCATGCAGGCTTGGCTAGATCCGCTCATGCCGGTGCTTACGCTTTTGCTGCTGTCCTGGCTGGCTGGACCCATGCAGCCTTCGCTCATTGTGCTGGCGTTGATGAGCTTTCTGCTGGCCTACCCCGGGGTAGCGCTGCGTCATCTGGGGGCGCTGCGCATGGCCGTGCAGGTGGCGGCTCGCTGGTCCTGGCGCGTCCTCTTGCTGGCTGCGGTCGGTTGGGTCAGTACCGACTGGAATTTGCTGGAGGGACCGGTGCTGCCACAGTGGTTGTGGTTAGCGCCCACAGCCCAATGGGCGTTACACCTGGCCTTGCGTTGGAGCGCTCCGGGCCTGGTTCGCCTGCAAGGGCCGCCGCGATCGGCGGTGATTGTGGGCCTCAATGCGCAGGGTCTGGCGCTGGCCGAACGCCTGCAGAGCGCGGACGAGACCGGCGTCAGGCTGCTCGGTTTCTTTGACGACCGCGAGCGATCTCGTCAGGCTGGCTGCCAGCAGCGCTTGGCCGGAGGCTGGGCCGATCTGTCCGGCTATGTGCGCGATCACCGGGTGCAGCTGATTTACTTGTCGCTGCCCATGTCCTCGAGTCCGCGCATTCTGGCTTTGCTCGATGAACTTAAGGACACCACCGCATCGATTTACTTCGTGCCCGACATGTTCATCACCGACCTGATCCAGGCCCGCAGTGATCAGATCGGTGGGGTCACCGTGATTTCGGTCTGCGACACGCCTTTTCGTGGCTGGACCGGGGTGCTCAAACGCGGCAGCGATCTGGTACTGGCCAGCCTGATCCTGCTGCTGATTGCGCCGCTGCTGCTGCTCATTGCGCTGATGGTGAGGCTCGAATCGCCCGGGCCGGCCATCTTTGTGCAGCGTCGCTATGGACTCGATGGCCGGGAGATCCGTGTCTACAAATTCCGCACCATGACGGTGACCGAGGATGGCCCCCGCATCGAACAAGCCCGACCGGGCGACAGCCGCGTCACCCGGCTGGGCGCATTCCTGCGGCGCACATCGCTCGATGAGCTGCCGCAGTTCATCAATGTGCTGCAAGGGCGCATGAGTATCGTCGGGCCGAGACCGCATGCGGTGGCCCACAACGAGCTCTATCGCAAGATGATCAAGGGCTATATGGTGCGCCACAAGGTCAGGCCGGGTATTACCGGCTGGGCCCAGGTCAATGGGCAGCGCGGACAGACCGACACGCTGGGCAAGATGCAAGCGCGCATCGATCTCGATCTGGACTACCTCAGGCACTGGTCCTTGCTGCTGGACCTGCGCATCATTGCCCGCACGATCGCCCTGGTCTTCAAAGATGCCCGGGCTTACTGAGAACCCCATCATGAAGCCTGTGCTGCCCTTTTTCATGCGCCCGGTCGCGCTTCGAAGCCCCAAGGCGCTGGCGTGGACGAGCGCTCTGGTGGCCAGCCTGTCGGCGGGGGCCCAGGATGCGCAGTGGCTGCAAGAGCCGGCTGTGCAGGCCCAGGGCGGTCAGCCCTTGGTTTTGCGCGCGGGTCTGCAGTGGCAGCACGACAACAACGTGTTGCGTAGCACCAGCGGGCCGACCCGCGACCACCTGGCGGTTTACACCGCGGGCCTGCGGTTCGATCAGAGCTACAGCCGTCAGCGCCTGGAGCTCGATGCGCAGGTCGATGCCTATCGCTATCAGCGTATCTCGGCGCTTGATTTTGACGCCCTGAACTACCGGGGAGCGTGGCATTGGGGTCTGGGCCCACAGTGGAGCGGGCGCCTGGCCTCCGAGCGCCGTCAGTGGGTGGATCGACTGGGCGAGAGTTCAGCCGACAGCGGACTGATCCGACGCACGGAGGCGGCCTGGTTGCTGGAGCTGCAGTACCGTTTGACCGCCTCCTGGCAAGCTCTGGGTGGCGTCTTTGACCGGCGCCAGAAAAATACCGATCCCCTGGGCCTGGAGCCCGACAGCCAGGTCCAGGGCGGCCAGATCGGTGTGCGGTATGAATGGCCCTCGGACAGCAGCCTGACTTATCTCTTCAGGCAGGGCCATGGCCGCTATGCGGGCTTGGCGCAGCCGCAGACGCCCGGCGACTTCAGGGAGCGCGAGCACGGGTTTGACTGGAATTGGACCGGCGCAGGTCGATGGCGGTTGCAAGGTCAGTTGGCTCACTTGCAGCGCGACCAAGAGCTTGGATCCGATCGCGACTTCTCCGGCTGGACCGCTCGCGTGGGCGGACAGTGGGACTTGACCGGCAAGACCTTGATGGGCTTGGGTGCGGTGCGCGAGCTTGGGGCGTACCAGACCGCACAAGCCAGTTACTTTGAGGGCTACCGGGTGTACCTGGCGCCGCAGTGGCAAGCTACGGCCAAGACCTTGTTGCGGCTGCGTTGGGAGGAAGGCCAGCGCAGCTACCGGGGCGCGCCTACGGGCGCAGAGCCATCGGGCCGTCGTGATCGCTTGCAGTCTCTGGGTATCGAGGGGCAGTGGCAGGCCACCCGTACCCTACAAGTGGCCCTGAGCGCCCTGCGCGATCAGCGTCGTTCCAACCAGCCGCAGGTCCGCTACAACGCACAGGTGTTCGCGGTGGCCCTGCGGGGTGCTTTTTAAATCAGGGGTGCAGACATGCCGCGTGATGCCTTGTTTCAAACGTTGGTGCTGGGGGGACTCCTGGCCGGTGTGGTGGGCTTGCCCGTGCAGGCCCAACCGGCCGCGGCCGCCTCGAGCGACTATCGCCTCGGTGCCGGTGACACCTTGGGCGTCACCGTGTTTCAGAACCCCGATCTGTCGCTCGATGTGCGCGTGTCCGAGGGCGGATTGATCAGCTATCCGCTGATCGGATCACTCTCGGTGGGCGGTCAGACTCTGATGGAGGCCCAGGCCAGCCTGTCCCAGGCGCTGCGCAGCGGTGGCTTCGTGCGCGATCCGCAGGTCAGTCTCGTGTTGCGTCAGATGCGTGGTCATCAGGTCTCGGTGCTCGGGCAGGTCGCGCGTCCGGGTCGCTTTGTACTGGAGAGCCCGAGCACCCGCGTCAGCCAAGTGCTGGCCGCCGCGGGCGGTGTTGCCGCAGGAGGCCATGACTACCTGCTGCTGACCGGCATGCGATCCGGTCAGCCCCTGCGCAAGCTGATCGATGTGCAGGGCCTGTTCGGGGCCAGCGCATCGGATGACGATGTGGTGCTCGCCGCAGGCGACACCCTGTTTGTGGGCAAAGCCCCGCAGTTTTACATCTATGGCGCTGCCCAGCGGCCTGGGGTGTACCGGCTCGAGCGTGGCATGACGGTACAGCAAGCGCTGGCTGCGGGCGGTGGTCCCACCGCGCGCGGCAGCCAGAAGCGACTCAAGCTGCATCGCAAGGACGAGCAGGGCACCGTGCAGGAACTCAGTCCCACGCTCAGCGACCTGTTGCGCCCTGACGATGTGCTCTATGTCGGCGAAAGCTTGTTCTGAAGGAGAGTCGGCATGAGCTTGCATCAGTTCTTACTTATTGTGCGTGCCCGCTACCGACTGGCTTTGTGGGTGGCCTTGACAGTCATGGCCCTAGGTCTGCTCACGGGTGTCATGCGGGCGCAGACTTACAGCGCGCAGACCAGTTTGCTGGTCGATGTGCGTGCCCCTGATCCTGTGGCAGCGGCCCAGGGCGTGAGCGGCGTGATTGCACCCAGTTACATGGCCACGCAGGTGGACATCATTGCGGGTGAACGGGTGGCCCAGCGCGTCATCGAGACCTTGGGATTGGCGCGTCATTGGCAGTGGCAGGCGCGTTGGCAGGCGGCCACGGAGGGCCGCGGCTCCTACGAGGCCTGGTTGCTCGAGACGCTGCGCAGCGGGCTGGATGTGCGCCCGGCTCGTGAGAGCAATGTGATTCACATTGCCTACAAGGCCCCGCAGGCCCAAACAGCGGCCGATATCGCCAATGCCTTTGCGCAGGCCTATGTCGACACCGTATTGTCTTTGCGCACCGAACCGGCCCGGGTATATGCCCAGTGGTTCGACCAGCAGGTTCGCAGCTCGAGGGAGCAGCTGGAGTCGGCGCAGGCCCGCATGTCGACCTACGCCCAGCGGGCTGGTCTGGTCTCGACCGACGAGCGGCTGGACCACGAGAGCACACGATTGACGGAGTTATCTTCGCAGCTAACCCAAGTGCAGGGCCAGAACACCGATGCGCAGAGCAAGCGCCTGGCTGCGGCCGAAACCGTGTCAGAGGCGATGAACAGCCCCCTGATTGTGGGCTTGCGCGCCGATATTGGACGCGCTGAGGCGCGTTTGCGCGAGCTCGGCGTCAACCTGGGGCCCAATCATCCGCAAATTTTGCGCCTGCAGTCAGAGTTGGCAGCGCTGCGCAGCCAGCTACAGACGGAGACCGCTCGTGTGGGCAGTGCCATTGACACCAGCTGGACGGTCGGTCGCGACCGTGAGCGCGCATTGCAGGCCGCCCTGGCCGCGCAGAAAGCGCGCGTCATGGCGCTCAACAAGCAGCGCGACGAGCTCAATGTCTACCGCCGCGATGTCGAGGCAGCCCAGCGCTCCTACGACGAGGTGACCAAGAGCGCGGCGCTGACACGTCTGCAGAGCCTGAGCAACCAGACCAATGTGATGCGCCTGGATACGGCTGTTGCGCCTCAGCGCCCCCAAGGTCTGTCGGCCACCGTGTTGGCTCTGTTGGGGGCTTTTGGCGGCGGGCTCCTGGGCATCGGGATGGTGCTTTGGCTGGAACTGGTACACCGGCGCGTCCGATCGGCGGCCGATCTGATGCAGGTGCTCAATGTGCCGGTGCTGGGCAGTGTGGGCGGTCGTCCTGTGGGTCGCCCGCCGCCACTGCCGTTGCGTGCAGCGCCCCTGGCGCTTTCGCACCAGAGGTCGTCATGAACCGCGAGCCGCCCCCGGTTCCTGAGGCGGGCCTGGCGCTGAGTCTGCCCGTGGCCGGCACTCTGCGCATGGGGCAGATTTTGGTGGAGGCCGGGCGCCTTGCGCCAGAGGACGTTGATCGTATCTTGCACGCCCAATCGGGCAGCGGCGAGCTCTTTGGGAAGGTCGGTCAGGATCTGGGCCTGTTGTCGGCCGACGATGTGCGCTTTGCCTTGTCGGTACAGTTCGATTACCCCTACCTGGGGCCCGACAGTGGCTTGGCTGTGGAGTTGGTGATGGCCCATCGGCCCGAAAGCGTGGCGGCCGAAAAGTGGCGCGCGGTACGCAGCCAACTGGCTCTGCGCTGGATGTCGACAAGTGGCCCGCAAATGCTGGTGGTGCTCAGCCCCGACCGAGGTGAGGGGCGCTCGGTAGCAGCGGCCAACCTGGCCATCGCCTGGGCGCAGATGGGTCGCAGCACCGTTCTGGTCGATGCCGATTTGCGGCAGCCGCGGCAGCATCGTCTGTTCAATCTGGCGCCCTCGGCGGGCCTGTCGGATTGGCTGGCGGGCCGCGTTATGGCGCGCGGCCCGCAGTCCATCGAGGGCTTGCGCGGGTTGTCGGTCTTACCGGCGGGCACGGCCGCGCCCAATCCGCAGGAGTTGCTGTCCCGGCCGCAGCTGCAACAACTCTTGAACAGACTGACAGAGAACAACGATCTGGTGGTGATCGATGCGCCGGCCACCTCTCAATGCAGTGATGGCTTGCATCTGGCGGCACGCAGCGGTACTGCCCTGTTGCTCGCGCATCGCGATGTATCCTCCCTGCCGCGCCTGATGCAATTAGGCTCGGGCCTGCGGGACTTGGGTGTCTCGGTGGTGGGTACGGTGCTGCGCGAGTCCTGAGCATGCACGACTGGCCGCGCATTCTTGAGCGGCTGCGGCTTGTGCCTGACGAAGCGGCAGCCTCAACCCTGCTGCGACGCTTGCACCGCATGGCGCTTGCCAGTCGACGGCCGCGTGTGCTGGCGTTCGTCAATGCGCACGCTCTTAACCTGGCAGCCACCGAGACCGAGTTTGCCCGAGCCCTGCTGGCGGCCGATGTGCTCTTGCGCGATGGGGTGGGCCTGGCCTGGCTGATCCGGCACTGCGGAAAAACGCCGGGCATGAATATGAACGGCACCGATTTCATCCCGCGTCTGCTGCGCATTTGCGACGGCCTGCCCACAGCGCTGTTAGGTACCCGTGACCCCTATCTGGCCTCGGGTTTGCATCGCATACAGCGCCAGTGCATGCCCAGCAGCACGATCTGGGGCACGGACGGATTTCAGCCGGCTGCCGTGTACCTGGACCTGCTGCGCCAGCGTCAGCCGGCCGTGGTGGTGCTGGGTATGGGTATGCCTCATCAAGAGCAGTTGGCCCAATGGCTCAAGTCGCGCCTGTCGCATGGCTGCCTGATCGTTTGTGCCGGAGCCTTGATCGACTTCATGGCCGGCCGCATTCGCCGCGCCCCACCGGCCTGGCAGCGTACCGGCCTGGAATGGCTGTGGCGGCTAGGCCAGGAACCTAGGCGCCTGTTTAAACGCTACGTCATCGGCAACCCCGTCTTCATCTGGCGCTCATTGCGTCTGCAGCGCAGGCTGGCCGCGTGTACTCGCGGCTGAACGCCTTGGATTGTCACTCGGTGGAGGCCCTTGCGTGCTTGACCCTGCCGCCAAAAAACTCCTGATGCAGTTGTGTCACCCGCGCCTGAAATCGCGGCAGAGAAAACTCGCGTGCATGCAGTTGCTGGCCGGCTATTTGCAGCCGCAGGCGCAGGGCTTCATCGCCCAGCACCCGCTGCAGTTGCCGCGCCAGCGCCGGGGGATCGCCTGGGGGCACGAACAGCGCGTGCTCCTCGTCGGCGATGTAGTGTGCAATTTCGCCCACGGGGGTACAAACCACCGCCAGTCCCTGAGCCAGGGCCTCCAGAATCACCAGAGGCAGACCCTCGTCGTATGAGGGCAGCACCAGAGCATCGGCGCTGGCCATCAGGCCGGTGATGTCCTGGCGCTCAACCCACCCGGTCCACTCGATCCAGTCGCCCAGACCCAAGGCCCGCGCCTTGTGTTGGTAGCCCTCCACATGACCGCCCCCGGCCAGAACAACGCGGGTATGTTCACGGTCCCATCCGGGCAGGCTCAGGGCCTGCAGCAGATCGCCCACGCCCTTGCGCTCCGACAGATTGCCGACAAACACCAGCGTGCGAACCGTGGCCAGGCGCTTTGTTGGCGGCGGGGTGGCCGGTACTCCGTTGGGCACGATACGCACCCGGTCGGCCGGCACCTGCAGATCCTCTATGACAAAGCGGCGGCTGGCTGGACCCAGAACCACGATGACGGGCGCGAGCGTCATCACCGCGCGCGTGAGCCAGCGCAATCCTCGCGGCAGGCGTCGGTAGAACTGCGGAAACTGCGCTGCATGGAGGTGCACGATGATCGGAACGCCTAGAGCTTTGCAAGTGAGCATCAGCAGGGCTTTGCGTAGCAGACTCAGTCGTTCGGCCAAGTGGATATGCACGCCGGCCAGATCGCCCCGGCGATGCCCTTGCCATACGGTGATGAGGGCGCGCGCCAGCACACCCAGGCTCGAGAGAGCCGAGCCCTGACCACGCGTGTCCAACCCTTCAAGCTGCAACCTCGTGACGGGGGAGCTCCTCGCCTGGCTCATCAGGTAATCCACCACCCGGTACATGCCACCACCGGCGGCCCCCCAGGGGCAGGCCATGAGGATGCGCGATGGGGTGCGGGATGCAGGTCGTGCCGATGCGGTTGTGCGATGGATGGGCTGGCCAGTGGGGATGATTTTTTGCTGGCGGCTTTTATGCATGGCTTTGGGGGGTATTGCTTGTCGTGGGCCAGAAGGTCGGTTGGCGGAGCACCCGAGAGTCGGTTTTTTCAGTGGGGGTACGGCGTCGCTGGTAGAGGCCGCGCAAGAGCCCGGCTGTGTTCAGATGCCAGGCGACCAGCGCATACAGGCCGCGCTGCAGCGAACCCTTGCGCAGGCTCACCAGGGCCAGTGCCAGAACCGGTGAGGATGAGGCTGCCAACAGCTTGCCTTCGGCGGGCAGGGGCAGTAGCAGGGCGGTCAAAGCGATCAGCCAGGTGGCCATCACGCCCAAGTACAAGCGCATCTCCCGCAGTCCAAGTACCTGACGCCGCCGCGCCGGATGGGGCCAGCTGGCGCGCAGCAGTTCGCCCAGGCCCATGATGTAACCGCTCTGCCAGCGACGCAGCAAGAGCCGATAAGGGCCTGTGGCATGGCCTCGGTGGGTGGCGGCAATGTCGGGCAGGCGCCAGAGCTTCCAGCCGCGCTCGCGCAGGCGCAGGCCCAGTTCGTATTCCTCGTAGCTGTGCAGGTTGCGGTCGGACAGATAGCCAACCGATTCAATGGCGCTGCGCCGGTACAGGCCGCCGCCGTCGAGCCGATCGACTTCGGCGCTGCGTGCCTGGGCCTGCGGCTTTTCGTTGCGGGCACGGTATTCCAGATGGTCGGCATTGAGTTCGAGCACCTGCCCCCCCACCCCGGCCAGCTCGGGACGTCGCTGCAGCAATTGGAGCGCCTTGCCCAGAAAGTCGACTCGCAGTTGCATGTCGCCATCCATGAGGTAGACGAAATCGCCCCGACTATGCTCGTAGCCCAGCTGGGGGCCGATGCCGCAGCGCTTTTGTTCGGGGCGGGCGAGCTGCACGATCCGCACCGGATAGGCGCTGGCCAGCCGCACCGTGTCGTCCGTGGAGCCAGAATCGGCCAGCACCACTTCGCCGCTACCGTGGGTGTACAGGGCCTCCAGCGCGCTGCCCAGGCAGGCCTCTATGCCGACCTGCTCATTGAGGGCCTTGATGATGATCGACACTGCGGGCGGCGCGAGCGGCTTCATCGGACCTCATGGCAGGGGGTCGGAGGCGCCCAGGCCGTGACGGCCGCGGATTTGCGACAGGCGCGTTCGGATCTTGGCCCGCCCTCGTCTGAGGCCTTCGACCGCATCGCCGGGCAGACCCACAATCATCAGCAGCGTGATCCACCACCGGCGGCCGGTGAGGGCGTAAGCGGCGCGCATCAGCCAACGCAGCGCATGCCCTCGATGGCCAGCCTGCACCGCCTCGCGCGCCAGACTGAGCTCGTGCTGGGCAATCAGCCAGCGCGTGTCGCGGCGCAGCAGGGTCGGCATCGTGCTGCTGCGTACCCGCTCGCGCAGACGCTGCAGAAACGGCGGGCCCTCCGGGCTGACTTGGGGCGGCCGACTGCTCAGACTGGCGCTGACGGCGGTGCGGTAGGCCACACGTGCCTCATGGACCAGAGCGATCGGCGTCTGCTCGGCCAAGCGGTACCACAGGTCCAGATCTTCGCCTTGAGATTCGCCGGTTGGAAAGCAGGGCTGAAGCTGTAGGAGCCGGCGGCGCCGAACGGCCACTGAGCTGCTGCTCAGGGTCGCCCGGTTCATCCAGCAGCGCGCCAGGCGGGTCATCAGTTCAACCGGCCCTGCGCTGGTGGGAGGGCTCCAATGCGGCGGCCAGACGCCTGCGGCGTGCGGCACACGCACGAAATCGGCGGCCAGTACATCGGCCTGAGGGTAGAGCGTGTGCGCACGCATCAGGGCGCGGAGGTAGCCGCTGTCGAGCCAATCGTCCGCATCGAGAAAGCACACCCAATCGCCGCGGCAGGCCGCGATGCCGCGGTTGCGCGCCGCAGCCACGCCGGCGTTGGCTTGACGAATCAGCCGCACGCGCGGATCGGCGCATTGCGCCACGATCTGGGGACCGTCATCCTGCGATCCGTCGTCAACCACCACCACCTCCAGATCCTGCTCGGTCTGGCTCAGCACCGAGTGCAGGGTGCAAGCGATATACGGCCCCTTGTTGTAGAGCGGGATCAGCACCGAGAACCTCATATGGGGCGGCGCTTTATGGTTTGGGCCGCCGCGTGGTTTTGGCCGGGCACTGTCGACGCAGCGTTGCGGCGGGCGCTCTGTGTCGCTCCAGCCAGCACCATCAGCAAGAGCAGGTGGGCAATCAGGTCGGGCCCATAGCCCATCAAGAGCAGCGGCACCTCGCTGCCGGCTCGCAGCAACAGAGCCAGTAGCAGGGCCAGCGATAGACCTTGCGTGGCGCGGCTGTATCGCAGCGCCAGGGCGGTCAGGGTCAACCCATAGACCAGCAGCGTAGCAGCTCCAGTGAGCCCGGCGCGCGAGAGGGTGTCCATGAGTTGGTTGTGGGCGTGGGTCGCGTTGGCCAGCCCGATCGATTGCCGGTAGGCCTCGCCCCAGATTTGGGGCCCCCAACCAAAGGCCCGGTGCGCCTGCCATTCTTCCCAGGCGATCGACCAGATGCGGTCGCGGCCGGTTAGCGAGCTCAGCTGCTGACCCTGCTGCGACTGCAGCAGACGGTCGAGCCAGGCGCTGCTGTCGCCCACAATCAGCAGCGCTAGCAAGGTGGCCAGGGTCAGAAGCGCCAGCGCAAGTACTCCGAGCGCCGCGGTGGGCTGCTGCACATCGGCCAGCGTGCGTTGCAAGCCCGGCGCCCAGCGAAAGGCCAGCACGATGGCGCTGCACAGCACAAAGGCCATCCAGGCGGTTTTTGATTGGGCCAAGACCAGGACGGACAGGCCGAGCAGCCAGGCCGCGCCATGCAGCCAGGGCGACCGCAGGGGACGTGCCAGCAGACACAACAAGCCCAGTTGAGCGAGCAGACCCATGGCCACCGGATGCGTGGCCAAACCACCCAAGCGGGGCAGGCCGGCGATCAGACCTTGCTGGTAGTTGCGATCGAGCACCAGCGTAGGCGATACGGCGATCAGCAGCACACCGACGAGCATCAGGAGCAAGAGCGCATCGCGCGCCCAGCGCAAGGCCATCTCGGTGTCTTGCGACGTGGCTACGGTGGCGGCCGCTCCGATGATGAGTGGGTAGAGCCAATCATGGCTCCAGTGGGGATGTGCGCCCAGCCACGCCGGTGAGGCGGTGCTGCCCAGCCAGAAAACAATGAAACTGACGGGCAACCAGCTTATCGTCGACGGGTCACCTGCGAGCAGGCAGCGGGTGATGATGCGCTCGAAGCTCAGCGCAAGCAAAAGCAGCGAAGCCGCCGGCTGCAGCGTATCGAGCAGCGCCGGTCGGGGTGGATCGGGCCTGAACTCGGGCAAGAGAAAGTTACTGGTCAGATCGCGTCCACCGAGCCAGACACCCGCGGACATGATCAGCAGCAAGATCGGTATGACCCAGTGCAGGTAGCCGTACGCCCGCAGGCTGGTGCGGTGCAGCGCAGTTGCCATGCCCAACCAGGAGAGGGCGGCGGCCAGCAAAGCGCCGATCAACAAGGGGGCCAAGGTGAAGGCCGTTGGGCTCATGAACGACATCAATGCACCTGCTCCGGCAGTGACCCTGTTTTAGTGGCTGTCAGTCGCTCAAAGCCAGGGACAAAGCGCAGCACCATGGACCAGGCGTGAGCGCCCACGGCGCGTTCGAACCAGCGCATTTGTGTCCACAGGAGCAGGACCACTGCCAGGGCTGGCACCGCGGTGCTGCAGAGCAGGCGCAGGGCCGGGCTCTGCGAGGCGGTCAGGCCTTGCAAGACCAGCAGGGTGGACGTCGTTACGCCGACCAGTAGCAGGGCCCGCAGGGCTGCGGGGCCCAGCGCCGACAGAGGCAGTTGCAAGGCCTGCATCGCCGCTGCCACCAGCACCAGTGCGCGCAGCAGCACCAGGGCCGATGCCGTCACGGCGGCGGCAGCCACACCCTGGGGAACGATCAGCCAGAGCGCGAGCGCGGCCACGCCGATCAGGGGCACTTGCAACAACCATTCATGGTGAGCGCGGCCGGTGTTCCAGAGCACCGGTGTCGAGATGCCCCAGATGGCCAACCAGGGCATGGCCACCAGCAGCCAAGACAGGATGGGGGCTGCTTGTAACCACTGCGCGCCGTAGAGCAGGGCGATCAGATCGGGCGCCAGCAGGGCCAGCGCTGTGCCCACCGGAAGGCCCAGCACCAGCAGGGTGCTGAGCATCTGCAGATAGGCTCTGGCCAGGCGTCCGGGTTCGCTCTGCATACGGGCACCGGCCGACATAAAGGCCGGTTGCAGGGCGCTGAGCAATGTTTGGCTGGGCACGCTGGCCAGGTTGTAGGCCACGTTGTAGAGGCCCAGCGACCAGGTTCCCAGCAGACGGCCGATGAACAGACGGTCGAGGTGATTGAGCGCCCAGTTGACCAGGTTGGCCATGAAGACGGCTTGACCTACGCCCAGCAGGGTGCGGGCCCGGTCATACCAGAGCAGGGGCTTGAGGGGATGGGGGTGCAAGGCCAGGCTCGCCCCCGCCACCACAAGGGCCTGGGTCAGCCAGGCCGCGAGCAGGGCATGCACGCCTGCACCGGCCCAGGCCAGCGGCAGGCCTACGCCAGCGTAGCCGACGAGGTAACTTGACAGCTGAGTCAGACCCAGGGAGCGAAAGTCCAGGGCGCGTGTGAGCAGGTGTGTGGCCGGTGCGGCGGCAGCCTGCAGCAGGCAGCCCAGCGACATCCAACGTATGACAGACTCCGCCGCTGGCTCGCGCAGGGCTTGTGCTATCGCGGCGGCTGAGCCTTGCAGCACCAGCAGCGCCGCCAATCCCAGCAACAGTTGCCAGGTCCAGGCAAAGCGGATGTCTTGTTCGTCGATGTGTTCGCGCTGCATCAGGTTCCAGCTCAACCCAAAGCCGGCCAGAAAGCCGGCCAGCGTGAGCGTGACCAGACCGATCGCAAACACCCCGAAGACCTGCGGTCCGAGCATGCGTGCCAGCGCAATTTGCAGGAGCAACTGCAGCGTTACTCGCGCCGCAGAGGTCAGGAGGCTCCATCGTACCGCGCGCACACCGGGAAGACCGAGCGACAGACTCACGGCTCAATCCGATGGGCGCGGGCGGCGATCCGATGCATGAGCCCTATGGTCTCTTGCAGTGCAGCGCCTGTGTGTCGGTGGTCGCCGACGCAGCTCGTAGGCGCGGTGGGGGCGTTGACCAGGGCCCCTGCGCCCGAGAGGGGCGTTACATCCCGACGTAATTGGGCCCGCCGCCGCCTTCGGGCGTGACCCAAACGATGTTTTGTGTGGGATCCTTGATATCGCAGGTTTTGCAGTGCACGCAGTTTTGCGCATTGATCTGCAAACGATCGCTACCGTCGTCGTTTTTAACGAACTCGTAGACACCCGCGGGGCAGTATCGTCCCTCCGGGCCAGCGTACTGGCTCAGATTGGTGGCCACCGGGACGCTGGCGTCCTTGAGTGTCAGGTGCGCCGGCTGGTTTTCCTCGTGATTGGTATTGCTGATGAACACGCTGGAGAGGCGGTCGAAGGTGAGTTTGCCATCGGGCTTGGGGTAGCTGATCTGCGGCATCTCCGCGGCCGGGCGCAGCTTGGTGTGGTCTTTGACCCTGTTGCGGATCGTCCAGGGCGGGCTTTGCACGCCCACCTTCGGCAGGAACCAGTGCTCCACCCCGGTCATAAGCTTGCCCATCAGCGGGCTCTTTTTGAACCAGTTCTTGAAGTTACGGTAGGTCCACAGTTCCTCATGCAGCCAACTGGCCCTGAACTTGTCTTCGAACGCCGTGAGCTCGTCGCCACTGCGTCCAGCCGCGACCGCCTCGAAGGCCGCCTCAGCGCAGAGCATGCCGCTCTTGATGGCTGCGTGGCTGCCTTTGATGCGCGCTGCGTTCAAAAAGCCCGCATCGCAGCCCACCAGCGCACCGCCCGGGAACACGGTCTTGGGAAGGGCCTGGGGCGTGCCGTTGTTAAGGGCACGCGCTCCGTAGCCGATGCGTTTGCCGCCTTCTATGTGCGCGCGAATACTCGGGTGCGTCTTCCAGCGCTGCATTTCTTCGAACGGGCTTAACCAGGGGTTGGCATAGTCCAAACCGATCACATAGCCCAGCGTCACCTGATTGCCCTCGAGGTGGTAGAGAAAGCCGCCGCCAAAGGCGTCATCGTTCAGCGGCCAGCCAGCGGTGTGCACCACCAGCCCCGGCTTGGCTTTGTCAGGAGGGACCTCCCACAATTCCTTGATGCCGATGGCAAAAGTCTGCGCGTCTTTGCCTTCGGTGAGATTGAACCTGGCGAGCAACTGCTTGCCCAGATGCCCACGCGCGCCCTCGGCAAATACGGTGTACTTGGCGTGCAGCTCCATGCCCAGCTGAAAGTGGTCGGTGGCTGTCCCATCTTTGCCCAGACCGAGATGACCAGTGGCCACGCCTTTGACAGCACCGTTGTCGGTGTAGAGAACCTCAGAGGCGGCAAACCCGGGAAATATCTCTACGCCCAGGGCTTCGGCCTGCGAAGCCATCCACTTGACCACATTGCTCAGCGAGATGACATAGCAGCCGTCGTTGTGGAAGTTGCGCGGCATCAGCCAGTCGGGCGTACGCTGCGCGCCGGTTTCGCTGAGGACCAGCAGATCGTCGCCGGTCACCGCCTGATGAAGCGGCGCCCCCAGTTCCTTCCAGTTGGGAATGAGCTCGTCCATGGCGCGCGGGTCCATGACCGCACCAGAGAGGATGTGTGCCCCGGGCTCAGAACCTTTCTCGAGCACCACCACCGATACCTCTTGGCCCCGATCTTGCGCCAGTTGCTTGATGCGAATGGCCGCAGCCAGACCGGCAGGGCCGGCGCCGACGATCACAACGTCATATTCCATGGCTTCGCGCGGACCGAACTGGGCCAGCAGATCTGGGGGGGTCATGGGGGCTCCGGGATAATGGGGAGAGAAAAGAAAATGGATTTTATGCAAGGGCCTGTCTGTTCGCTCGGCCCTGCCCCATTTGGGGGACAGCCCACAACAGGAGCGCGTCATGCGGATCGAGATTCCAGAGAGAAAAAAGCTGGTCTATCAAATGGAACTGCCCATACGCTGGGGCGATATGGATGCGATGGGGCATCTGAACAACACCAGCTATTTCCGTTACATGGAGACCATACGTATCGACTGGCTCAGCAGCCTTCATCAGGTGCCAGCGGCCGACAAGGAAGGCATCGTGATCGTCAATGCGTTTTGCAACTTCTACAAGCAACTTGAGTACCCGGGGCGGGTCTTGCTCAAGATGTACGCCAGCGATCCGGCCCGCACCACTTTTGAGACCTGGGTCACCATGGAGCGGGCTGAGGCGCCCGGGCTGGTTCATGCCGCCGGTGGCGCGACCACCATGTGGGTGGATTTTCCCAAGCAAAAGGCCATGCCCTTGCCCGATTGGCTGCGCGATTTGGCAGCCGTCTGAGGCCGCCGATCGCCGCGAGGGCGCCGC
>CAZCSD010000025.1:0-3406 GCA_964501235.1 uncultured Polaromonas sp.
TGCACATTGGGGTAGCGCTGGGTGTATTCGCGCAGCAGCGGCGCCACATGGTGCATGGCAAATGAAATCGAGGCCGTCACCCGCAGCACCCCGGTCGGGTTCAACGCGGTGGCGTTGACCGCCGCTTCGGCATCGCGCAGATCGGCCACGATGGCCCGGGCCCGGCTGTGGAACTCGCGGCCGGTGTCGGTGAGAAACAGGCGTCGTGTGTTGCGCTCGACCAGGCGTGCGCCCAACCGGGCCTCCAGGGCGGCCAAGTGCCTGCTGGCGGCCGCATTGGACAAGTGCAGCGCCTCGGCCGCCCGGCTCAGGCTGCCGGTTTCGGCCACTTGCACAAACAGTTCGATTTCGGTCCAGCGGTCCATGAGGGAGGGGGGTGGGGTGACCCGGGTGCGCGGGGCCCCATGGTAGCGGCAAGCCTGAAATCCTGCCGATTTATTCCATTTGGCGGAAATCTCATTTGCGCAGGGGCTATTTTTCTTCGCGTTTTGAAAATCTATAGTCCCTGCAGACGGATTTCTTCCACAGGGCAGGCTTTTGCGCAATCTCAATCAGGACACCATCACTCAGGCCGTCATCGCCCGCCTGGCCGGCACGCCTGATGCGCGCCTGAAGGAGGTCATGACCAGCCTGGTGCAGCATTTGCACGCCTTTGCGCGCGAGACCCGTCTGAGCGAATCGGAATGGCAGGCCGGTATCGAGTTCCTAACCTCGGTGGGTCAGCACTGCGAGGCCGACCGGCAGGAGTTTGTGTTGCTCTCCGATGTGCTGGGCCTGTCGACCCTCACGGTGACTCAGAACGGCGACAAGGCCGCCGGTGTCACTGAGTCGACCGTCATGGGGCCTTTCTATGTCGCTGATGCGCCGCTGGTGGCCGATGGCCGTTTGGCCGGCGAGCACGCAGGCCGGCCGTGCCGGATTGCCGGGCGCGTCAGCGCCCTGGACGGTTCGGACATCTGCGGCGCCCGTGTGGAGGTCTGGCACTGCGACGGCGACGGGCTCTATGACGTGCAGCAGGGGGACGGTCAAGGCGGGCACTGCCGCGGAGTGATCGAGACCGATGCGCAGGGCGGGTTTGAACTGCAGACCGTGGTCGCTCCCTCCCATCGAGTGGCCGCTGACGGGCCGGTGGGCCGCCTGCTCGGCGCCACGGCCAGCCATCCTTGGCGGCCGGCCCATGTGCACTTTCGAATCTCTGCCCCCGGCTTTAAGACCCTGGTCACGCATCTGTACCGGGAGGGCGACCCTTACCTCGACACCGATGTGGTCTATGGGGTGCGCGAATCTCTGATCGTGCCGTGGACGCAAGATCAGCAGGGCCGCTGCGCCATCGATTTCAACTTCGTCTTGCAGCGCGGGCCGACATGATGAATTCCTTTATCCCGACGGGACGGTCGGCGGCTGCCCCAAACCGCCGGCGCAGGCTTGCCCGGTACAAGGTCATTGGCTCATGATCAAGCATATCGTCATGTGGAATCTGCGCGGCGACACGCGGGACGAAAAGGCCCGGGCCGTAGCTGTGCTCAAGCGCAGTTTTGAATCGCTGCGCGGCCGAATTCCGGGCTTGATGCATCTGGAGATTGGCGTGGATTCGAGCCGCATCGACTATGCCTGTGATGTCGTGCTGTATTCGGAGTTTGAGTCCCAGGCCGCCCTCGATGCCTATGCCCAGCACCCCGAGCACTTGCGCGTCAAGCAGGAATTGGCCGACCTGCGTATCGCGCGGTATCAGGTGGACTACTTGGCCGATCCCCGTTAAAGCCCTGGAGAAGCAAACATGAATGCCCCCATGCAGGATGAGTTGGAAATCCGCCAGATGGTCGAGCGTTGGGCGGTCTGGCGCGATGCCGGTCTTTGGGATCAGTTTGCCAGCCTCTGGCATCCGGAGGGGGTGATGATGGCCACCTGGTTTCAGGGGCCTTTTCGCGAATTCATTCGCGTCACCCAGGAAGGCTGGGCCAAGGGCGTAAGCATCCTGCATTTTCTCGGGGGCAGCGCTATCGAGGTGGCCGGTGACCGCGCGATCTCGCAGACCAAGATGACCATCTCCCAGCGCGGTATGGTCGAGGGGGTCGGCGGCCCGGTCTTGTGCGATGTGGTGTGCACCGGGCGTTTCTACGATTTCGTCACACGGCATGAGGGGCGCTGGAAATTGCTCCATCGTCAGCCGATCTATGAGAAAGACCGGATTGATCCGGTCGATCCCAGCGCGGTGCTGCAACTCGATCAGAAGGCCTTGTCCGCATTCCCCGAGGGGTATAGGCACCTGGCTTACATTCAGACGCGAATTGGCTACAAGGTCAAAATGGACATGCCTATGCTCAAGGGCGATGGGGTCGGGCAACTTTACGCTCGCGGTGCACGTTGGCTGGCCGGCGCCGCGCTCGAGCGTTAACAGCGGCTGCGGTGAAACTCCCGTCGTTTCACGCAAGCGCTCCTCACACTTTCAGGAGACTCTCATGATGAACAAGCGCACTTTCAACAAGACCCTGGCCTTGGGTCTCCTGGGTGGGCTGTCGGCCGCTTCGTCCTGGGCCCAGGCCTTCCCGAGCAAGCCGCTGCGGGTGGTGGTGCCGCAGCCGCCGGGCGGCGGCTTTGATGTGGTGGGGCGGCTGCTGGCCGATCGCCTGGGCAAAGCTCTGGGTTCGGGGGCCGTGGTGGAAAACCGCCCCGGCTCCGGCACGCTGGTGGGCACCGAGCTGGTCGCCAAGGCGGCAGCCGACGGGTACACCCTCCTGGTGGGCTCGGTCTCCAATTTGGCCCTGAACCCGGGCTTGTATCCGAATCTGCCTTACGACAGTCTGCGCGACTTCGAGTCCGTGGGCTTGGCCGTGGCCTACAGCTACACCCTGGTGGCGCGCAAGGACTTGCCCTTCAATAACTTGCGCGAGTTGGTCGCGCATGCCAAGGCCAACCCCAAAAAACTCACCTACGCCTCGGGGGGCAGTGGCTCGGGACAGCATGTGCTGGCCGCTGCCCTGTGGAATCTGGCTGGGGTTGAACTGGTGCATGTGCCTTACCGTGGCGCGCAGGCGGCTTATCAAGACTTGCTCGGCGGTCGGGTGGATCTGTTCTTCGACCTCTCCCCCACGGCGCGTCCGCAGGTGGAGGCGGGCAACCTCAAGGCGCTGGTCGTCTCGGGCAGTTCCCGCCTGCCTTTTCACCCGGAGGTGCCGACCATGGTCGAGACCGGCGTGGCCAATCTGGATCTGGAGTCCTGGTTCGGCTTGTTCGTGCCGGCCAAGACGCCAGCCGATGTACAGGAGCGGCTGCGCAGCGAACTCTCACGAATCATCCAGTCGGCCGATCTGGTCGAGACTTTCCGCAAGGCCGGCGGCAAGCCTCTGGCGCTGACCGGCGAGCAGGCCAAGGCCCTGGTCAAGCGTGATGTGGATCGGTGGTCCAA
>CAZCSD010000025.1:3506-35441 GCA_964501235.1 uncultured Polaromonas sp.
ACCCGATCGGCTCCGGTGTGCGTGATCGTGGCCACCGACACTCGCTTTTATGAGCATATGCCGCAGATCTGGCACAAGCCAGAGGCCCAGGCGATGTTCGAGGGCAATGCCGGCATGGCGTCGGCCACGGCCATCCGCAACGGCACCCTGGGCGGGGCCTATTTCATTTTGGCCGCGCGCGCCCTGGATTTGGACTGCGGCCCGATGAGCGGGGTGGACCTGGCCAAGGTCAATGCCGAGTTCTTTCCGGATGGGCGTTACCAGAGCAACTTCCTCATTAATCTGGGCTATATGGACAAGAGCAAGTTGTTCGATCGCAACCCGCGGCTCAGTTTTGAGCAGGCTTGTCAGGTGCTCTGAGGCATCGGCCCATCCACCGTTCCAACGCCAGCCAGCGCAGTTTCATCGGGAGGCCTTCATGAAAATCGGAAAAAATATCGTGCCGCACACGGCGATCAGTACATCGAGCGAGCAGCGCATCGTGGTGCGTGGACTGGACCTGTCGCGCGATCTGATTGGTCAAATTAATTTCGGCGATTATTTTTTTCTGCTCCTGACCGGGCAGATGCCCGATAAGGCGGCCAGCGCCTTGGTCAATGCCACCATGGTGGCCATCGCCGAGCACGGGCTGGTGCCCAGTAACCAGGCGGCGCGCATGACACTGGCGGCAGCGCCCGATGCAATGCAGGGGGCGGTGGCCGCCGGTATTTTGGGGGCCGGCTCCGTGGTACTCGGCGCCTCCGAGACCGCGGGCAAGCTGTTTCTGCGGGTTGAGGCGGAAGCCGCTTCGCATGGCGGCGATCTCAAGGCCGCGGCCAGAGCGGTGGTCACCGATCTGCGTGCGCGCAAGCAGATCGTGCCGGGCTACGGCCATCCCGAGCACAAGACCGCCGACCCCCGGGTGGCCGCGCTTTTTGAGCTCTCGGCCCGTGTGGGTGGAGGCCAGAAGTATGTGCAACTCTCCCGCATCATTGAGTCGGTGATTCCCGAGGTCACGGGAAAGGACCTGCCCATGAATGTCTCGGCGGCCATTCCGGCCGTCTTGTTGGGGGTCAATTTCCCGGTCGCTGCGCTCAAGGGTGTGCCCATGCTGGCGCGCGTGGCCAGCCTGATTGCCCATCTCAACGAAGAAATGTCCGACCCGATCGGCTTCGCATTGGCCAACCACGCGGTGGCACAACAGCAGTACACCGGGACCCCTGTGAGGGACTGACCATGGCGCAAGTACTCAAAGACATCAAGGTCGTCGAGCACGGCACCTTCATCACCGGGCCGTTCGCCGGCATGATGCTGGCAGACCAGGGCGCCGATGTGCTCAAGGTGGAGCTGCCGGGCACCGGCGACCCCTTTCGGGCTTACCGCGGCGAGCTCTACAGCCCGCACTTTCAGTCTTGCAACCGCAACAAGCGATCGATCACGCTCGACACCAAGAATGCTGAGGACCTCAAGCGCTTCGACGAACTGATCGCTCAGGCCGACATCTACATCCAAAATTTCCGACCCGGCGTGGCCGACAAGCTCGGCGCCGGTGTTGAACGCCTGCGCAAGATCAACCCCCGCCTGATCTACTGCGCCATCAGCGGCTTTGGGGCTGACGGCCCTTACCGAGATCGCCCCAGCTACGACTCGGTGGCGCAGGCCTACAGCGGTTTTCTGGGTCTGCTGGTCAACCCCAACGACCCCCGCGTCGTGGGGCCGGCCCTGGCCGACATGATGACCGGCTTTTATTCGGCCTACGGCATTTTGGGCGCGCTGCACGAGCGCAACCGCACGGGTCAGGGACGGCTGGTCGAGGTCTCCATGATCGAGGCGATGACGCACTTCAACCTCGATGCCTTTACCCATCTCTTTACCATCGGCCAGGTGGTGGACCCTTTCAGTCGGGCCCGGGTGTCGCAGTCGTATGTGCTCGAATGTGCCGATGGCAAATGGATCGCGCTGCACATGTCCTCGCCGCCCAAGTTCTGGGAAGGCCTGGCCAAGGCCATGGAGCGCTCCGATATTTTTGAGGACCCGCGCTTTGCCACCCGCGAGGCCCGTATCGACAACCAGGAGGCGCTGATTGCGGTGCTGCAGGAGATCTTCCGAAAACACAGCCGCACCGAATGGTGCAACCGGTTGGCGGCGCTCGATGTGCCCCATGCGCCGATGTATACCTCCGCTGAGGTGCCTGAAGACCCGCAGATCAAGCATCTGCAAATGTTCGTCGAGGCCCCCTCGCCGGCCCAGGGCACGTTCCGAACCGTGCGTTCCCCGGTCTCCTTCGACGGCCAGCGTCCTCTGAAGGTGACCGCGCCGCCCTTGCTGGGGCAGCACAACGCCGACTTCAAACACGGGTGGCCGCCTCGGCCCGAGTCTTGAGAGGGTCTCCATGATGTGGGTTCGTACGGGATGGAAAGCGCTGTTGAGCGCCTTGGTTTTTTCGGCAGGTTCGGCCTGGGCTCAGGATTTCCCGGTCAAGCCGATTCGCCTGGTGGTGCCCTTTGGCGCAGGGACCACCACGGATATCGTCGCGCGCGTCATGGCCGAGGGCATGGGGCGCGTGCTCGGTCAAGCCGTAGTGATAGAAAACCGGGCCGGTGCCGGGGGTGGAATTGGCTCGGATCTGGTGGCCAAAGCCCCCGCCGATGGCTACACCCTCTTGATGGGCACTGTGGGGACCCACGCCATCAATGCAACGCTCTACAAAAAACTGGCGTACGACCCCCAGCGAGATTTTGCGCCTGTGGCCTTTACCGGTTACACGCCCACCCTGCTCGTGGTCCCCGGTTCGTCCTCGCTCAAGTCCCTCAGAGATTTGGCCGAGCAGGCCCGCCGCACGGATGGGCGAGTGAGCTTCGCCTCTGCGGGTAACGGTACTTCTGGGCATCTGGCCGGCGAATTGCTCAAGTCGCGGCTGGGTGGCGAGATGACGCACGTGCCCTACAAGGATGGCGCCCTGGCCTTGTCGGATGTGATGAGCGGACAGGTGCAATTCATGTTCTACCACCCCGCCGCCGCGCTGCCGCATATCAAGAGCGGTAAGTTGCGCGCCCTAGGCGTCTCCAGCGCCAAGCGAAGTGCGGCCGCGCCGGAGGTGCCCGCCATTGCGGAGTCGGGCTTCGACTTCGACCTGGTGGCCTGGTTCATGGTTTATGCCCCCGCAGCGACGCCGGCACCGGTACTGGCCCGACTGCGTGATGCCGCGGCGCAGACGCTGGCCAACCCGGAGGTGGCTGGCAAGCTCAAGGCCCAGGGGCTGGAACTCAATGCCATGCGCGCTGATGAGATGTCGGCCTTTGGCCGGGCTGAATTGGCCAAGTGGGCCGAACTGGTACGTCGCTCGGGCGCCCAGGTAGATTGAGAGAGTCTGTTCCCCAACTGTTTTTCAACTGTCACAGGAGACAAGCATGAAGAAGATCGATCGCCGTTCGGTACTGGCGGCCACCGCAGCCGGTGCGGCCATGGCCGTGGCCCCTGCGGTACGCGCGCAGCCAGCACCCGTTCGTATTGGCAGCACCCTGGCCCTGACCGGCCCCCTGTCGGCCACCGGGCTGACGCACAAGCTGGTCGGTGACATCTACATCGAGCAACTCAATGCCCGTGGCGGTCTGCTGGGTCGCAAGGTGGAGTGGATCTGCAAGGACGATCAGTCTAAGCCGGATCTGGCGCGCACGCTCTACGAGCAACTCATTACCGCCGACAAGGTGGACTTGCTCATGGGCCCCTATGCCACCGGGGCCATCCTTTCGGCCATGGGCGTGGCCCAGCGCTACAACAAGGTATTGGTACATCACACCTTCGGCATTCCCTCGCTGGCCAAGTACGACATGCACTTCCCGGCCTGGTCGCTCGGTCCCAATCCGCAGGTCACGGTGCCCAACACCTTGTTTGACATGCTGGCCGCCTCGCCCAAGCCACCCAAGACAATCGCGATCGTCACCAGCAAGTTCCCTTCGATCCACTTCTTGTCTCTCGGCGGTCGCGAGATCGCGAAAAAGCGCGGGCTGCAGGAGGTCTTGTTCCTTGAGTGGGAGTTCGGCAACCGTGACTTCGGCCCGATTGCAGCGCGTATCAAGGACTCCAAGCCCGATCTGGTCTGGGTGGGCGACATCGGTCTGGAAGGCAATATGTTGCTCGATGCGATGAAGAAGATCGACTACACCCCGCCCATGAACTTTCACCTCTATCCCGCGCCGGGCCCGATGTCCAAGTCGGCCGAGGGCCGCGGCGCAATGTCGCTGACCATCTTCGAAGAGCATCAGCCCTTCCTGAGCAACCCGGCGGGTGCCCAGTTCGTCAAGACCTTCAATGAGCGCGCCACCCAGGCCAAGCTGGCCGACACCAGCGTGGAGACTCAGGCGGCCGCCTCGTACACGGCCTGGCAGATTCTGGAGGCGGGCATACGCGGGGCCAACAGCCTCGATGACAAGGCCATCGCCGCCTGGATCAAGGGCAACCGTATCGACACCATCCACGGCCGCCTGCGTTTTGACGGCCCCAACAATTACGGCGATGACCTGATGAAGATCAAGCAGGTGCAAAACGGCAAGTGGCAGGTGGTCTGGCCGACGCAATTTGCGGCCCCGGGCACGCGTTTGCAGATGAAGTGATCCGGCCGGCCCTGGCGGGGCCGGTTTCTCCAACCCATACAGGTCGCTCATGAATTTTCCGAGTTTCAATCTGCTGATGCAGTCCATCCTCTCCGGGGTCTTCATCGGCGCCCTGTATGGGCTCATCGGTCTGGGCCTGGGTCTGACCTGGGGTTTGCTGCGCCAGATCAACCTGTCCCATTTCGGAATGGTTTTTCTTTCGGCCTATCTGAGCTATCAGATGGCCACGACCGGTCGGGTCGATCCGATGTGGGCGCTGCTCCTCTTGCCGCCCGCTTTTTTCCTGTTCGGCCTGCTGATGCAGTGGACCTTGTCGAAATTTGCGATCACGCCCTTCAATTCGCTGTTGGCCACCTTCGGCCTGACGGTGGTGCTCGAGTCCATCATCCAGGGTATCTGGACCGCCGATTTCCGCAGGCTGGAGTCTGACTACACCTCGATGAAGTTCAAGGTTTTCGGCCTCTTTGTTCCTGTGCCCGAACTCATCACCTTCGGCTTGTCGGTGGGTATCGCGGTGGCGATTTGGGCGGTGATGCGTTACACCGATGTGGGCAAGGCGCTGCGCGCCATGGCCGAAGACGGGCCCATAGCGGCGGCCTTTGGCATCAACCAGAAGGCCCTGTCGCTGTTTCTGGCGGGGCTGTGTGCGGCCTTGGCCGCGGTGGCTGGTGTCTGTCTGGCTCTGACCTTCACTCTGGCGCCCTCCCAGATCTTCGCCTGGGTTGGGGTGGTGTTTGCTGCGGTCATGCTCGGCGGCCTGGGCAGTCCGCTCGGACCGCTGGTGGCGGGCATCATCATCGGTGTCAGCGAAGCCATCACCATGGCGGTGGCCTCGCCCTCCTGGGCGCCCATCGTGTCCTTCTCGCTGCTGATCGTCATGCTGCTGCTGCGGCCTGGAAAGGGCTGACATGGACAAGACGTTCTCCGGCATTGTCGCGGCCGGCGCCCTGATGGCCACTGTGCCCTGGCTGGGCCTGCCGGCTTTCTACGAGTCCTTCCTCTACCTGATCTGCCACTGGATCATCCTGGCCATGTCCTGGAACATCCTGTCGGGCTATTCAGGCTATTTCTCCTTTGGCCACGGGGTCTTCTTCGGGGTCGGCATGTACACCACCGCCGGGCTGGCTGGCAAGTTGGACTGGCCCTTCCTGGCCACCTTGCCGCTGGCGGCCCTGATTCCCGCCGTCCTGGGTGTCCTGCTCGGTGCGGTGGTGTTCCGCGTCAAGGCGGTGCGCGGCGAATTGTTTGCCCTGCTCACCTTGGCGGTGACCTTTGTGGTGGCCACCATCATCATCAACACGCGCATCGACGGTGGGCCCGGTGTCTATCTGATGTCGGTCGACGTGCCCAAGCTGGGTCCCTCTCAGCCGTCCTCGATGTACCTGATGGTGCTCATCGTTGCCGTGATCACCGCATTGATCGCCTATAAGGTGCAGCGATCGAAGTTGGGCGTGGGGCTGTTTGCCATTCATGACGACGAGGATGTGGCCGAGGTCATGGGCGTGCCCACCTACCGCTACAAGTTGGTGGCCTTCGCCATCTCAAGCGCCTTGGCGGGCCTGGCTGGAGGCATACACGCACTGTTCGTTCAGTATGTCACGGTGGGTGAGACCTTTAACATCACGGTACCGCTGACGGTGGTGCTGATGAGTTGCCTGGGCGGGTCTCGGCATTGGGCGGGTCCGGCTGTCGGCGCGGTGCTCATCACCACCATGCTGTACTTCTTTACCGCCGGCAACAACCCGGTGATGGGCAAGGCCATCGTCGGCATCGTGCTGATCGTTGTGATCCTGTTCATGCCCAATGGCGTCATGGGCTTCTTTCTGCGCCGGCGTGCCGAGCAGGCGGCGCGCCGCAGCCGAGATGCTGAGGCGGGCCGGGCCCATGCCCCGCCCGCACCGGCGCAGTCTGAGCCCCCGGTCCAGCAGCCGTCTTTGCCAGCATCCGCTTCGGTGGCCGCGGGTGAGGTGCTGCTCCAGGCGCGCGGACTGTCCAAGGCCTTCAAGGGAGTGCAGGCGCTCAGCGATGTCGATCTTCAGGTCTATAAGGGCGAGATCCTCGGTTTGCTCGGTCCCAACGGCTCGGGCAAGTCGACCTTCATCAATGTGGTCAGCGGCCACTACCCCGCCACCGGTGGCACCTACGCCTTCGAGGGCCGTGAGTTGGTGGGCAAGGCGGCGCACGAGGTGGCGCAGTCGGGCATTGCGCGCACGTATCAGATTCCACGGCCCTTCATGCACTTGACTGTGCTGGAGAACGTGATTCTCTCGGCCATGTTTGGCGGCGCCTCGATGAATCGCCAGCAGGCCACCGAAGAGGCCCGGCGTTGCTTGAGCTTTACCGGGCTGGCCCACAAGGCCGAAAGCCTGCCAGATGACCTGAATCTGCATCAGCGCAAGTTTCTGGAGCTGGCCAGGGCGCTGGCCGCGCGGCCGCGTCTGGTGTTGCTCGATGAGGTGCTCTCGGGCATGACCCCCAGTGAGATTGATGAGGCCATCGTGTTGATACGACGCATTCGCGATCAGGGTGCGACCATCGTCTTCGTGGAGCATGTGATGCGCGCGGTCGTGGCCTTGTGCGACCGGGTGGCGGTGCTCAACCACGGCAAGCTGCTGGCCATCGGCCCGATGCAGCAGGTCATGAGTGATCCGGAAGTGGTCAATGCCTATCTGGGGAAGCCCCATGCTTGAAGTCAATCAGATCTCGGTCCACTATGGGGCTGCACCGGCCCTCTGGGACGTCTCCATCCGCTGTGGTGAGAAGGAACTGGTTTGTGTGGTGGGCCCCAACGGTGCGGGCAAGACCACCCTCATCAACGCGATCGCGGGCTTGCATGCGGTCAAGAGCGGCAGTCTGCGTTTTCGCGATCAGGACGTGACGCGTCTGGCCAGTCATCTTTTTTGCGAGGCGGGCATCGCCATCGTGCCCGAGGGGCGGCGTTTGTTCACTCAGATGACGGTGATGGAGAACCTCGAACTGGGGGGCTTTATTGCATCGGCGCGGCCCCACCGCGCCGCTCGCCTGGAGCAGGTGCTCTCGCTGTTCCCGGCGCTCAAGGTCAAGCTGGGCAGCCCGGCCGGCTCTTTGTCTGGCGGGCAGCAACAGATGGTGGCCATCGGACGCGCGCTGATGGCTGGCCCAACCCTCTTGCTCCTCGACGAGCCTTCGCTGGGTCTTGCCCCATCCATCGTGCTCGATATGTTCGCTGCCATCCGGCGCATCAACGAGCAGGGGACTGCGGTGCTGCTGGTCGAGCAGAATGTGGCCATGGCCTTGGAGACCGCCGACCGCGCGTATGTGATGGAGGAGGGGCGCATCGTGGCAGAAGGTCAGGCGCGCGAGATGATGAACCGACCTGAGATTCAAAAGGCCTACCTGGGGATCGAGGCGCACTGATTTTTCAGGGCGGGCCTTCTTTGCGCCGCATGGCTTTGCCCCTCATCACCGACCCCTTTTTCTACTTGGTGGCCATCCCCTCGGTGTTGCTGATGGGGATCAGCAAGAGCGGTTTTGGAACCGGCTTCGGGTCGCTGGCCGTGCCTCTGATGGCTCTGGCCGTCACCGTTCCTGAGGCGGCCGCTATTTTGATGCCGGTCCTGCTCCTGACGGACATTCTGGGCCTGATCTTTCTGCGCAGCCACCTGGACTGGAGGCTTCTGAAATTTCTGGTGCCTTGCGGCTTGGTGGGGACGGTGCTGGGCTTCGTGCTGTTCCGCCTGCTCAGCCCCGGGGTGGTGGAGGCGGTGGTGGGCGTCTTTACCTTGCTGTTTCTGGCTCAGCGCCTGCTGTTCCCGCCCAAACCCGATGCAGCGCCGCCGCCGCGTTGGGTCGGTGCGATCCTGACTGCCACCTCGGGCTTTACCAGCTTCATTGCCCATGCCGGAGGGCCGCCGATCAGTGCCTATGTGATCCCCCTGCGCCTCTCGCCGCTGCTGTTTACCTCGACGATGGCCTATTTCTTTTTCGTCATCAACCTCTCCAAGTGGATTCCGTACGGTTTTTTGGGCTTGCTTGATATGCGCAATATGCTGACCTCGCTCACACTGTTGCCGCTGGTGCCCTTGGGGGTTTGGGTGGGCATCAACCTGGCGCGTCGCATCGACGCCGGACTCTTCTATAAATTTGTCTATGTCGGGATGTTTCTGACCGGCCTGAAGCTGCTTTGGGATGGCCTGCGCTCGGTCGGATCTGCCCCCTAGGGGCTCGCGCTGTGGGGCGCGCCAAAATCACACTGGCGCCAAGCCTCGTACACCGCCACCGCCACCGCGTTGGACAAGTTGAGGCTGCGCTGGCCCGGTCGCATCGGCAGGCGCAGCTGCCGTCTGGGATCGAAGCTCTGGCGCAGCGCGATCGGCAGGCCCGCCGTTTCCGAGCCGAAGACCAGCCAATCGCCCGGTCGAAAACGGGTCTCGAAGGGCGAGTGGGTGCCTCGGGCGGTGAAGGCAAAAAGCCGCTCGGCCGCCGGCTGTTCGCTCTTGAGCAAGTCGTCCCAACTCGCGTGCCGCTTGACACAGGCGTACTCGTGGTAGTCCAGCCCTGCTCGCCTGAGTTGGCGGTCCTCCATCGCAAAGCCCAGAGGCTCTACCAGATGCAACTGGGAGCCGGTATTGGCCGACAGCCGGATCACATTGCCTGTGTTGGGGGGGATCTCGGGGTGAACCAGCACGATATGGAACATGCCATTGATTATCGACAGCCGATGGAGCCGGGGCGCGGCGGGCCCTCAGGCCGGGGTGCGGGCCACCACCAGGGCTTGCACGCGTGCGGCGCCGGCCTGCAGCAGGCTTTTTGCAGCCGATTGGAGCGAGGCGCCGCTGGTCATCACATCGTCGACCAGCACGACCGCGCGCCCCCGGACAGGGTGTGGGGCCAGGGGCTCGACCAGGAAGGCGTCACGGACATTGGCCAGCCGCAGCTCGCGGTCGAGCTGGCTCTGCGCCTGGGTGTGCCGGATCCGGATCAGCAGGCGCGCATCGAGCCGCGCCCGACAAGCACTGAGGCGGTGCACGGCGCGCGCGAGCTCCCAGGCCTGATTAAAGCCGCGCTCGGCCAGTCGCTGCGCCGATAGGGGCAGGGGCATCATCACATCGTCCGGCCCCAGGGCCGCCAACATCTCGCAGGTGCCGGGCTGGCGCAGCAGCAGGCGCGCGAAGAGCTCGCTGTAGCCCGATTGACGCGCAAACTTGAAGGCTGTCAGCAATTCGTTCCACGGGAAGGCATAGTCCACCGCCGCCTGGCAGGCGCTCAGCGCCCAGTCCCGGCCCCGGCAGTCGGGGCAATCGACCCGACTGTCGTCGGCCTGTGTACGGGGCAAGGCGCAGCGGGGGCAGCGCGTTCGGGGGGTGCCAAAGCGTTGCAGACAGGGGCCGCACACCGGGGGTTGGGGCCAGCTGTGACAGACCGCACAGCGGCTGGGCAGTCCGAAAGGGCGCAGTTGCGAGAGCATCGGACCCTATACTCGCCGGACAGGCCGCTCTTGTCCAGAGGGACCCTGCGGCGCCGGTCCACTGCTTTGACTCCGCCCATTCCTGATTCCACGCCGCCCGATTTTGACGGGCCCGCCCTGCTGCGCTGGCAGCGGCTGCACGGGGTCGAACAAACCCCCTGGTTGCATGAAGAGACGGGCCGGCGCATGCTGGAGCGGCTTCAGTGGTTTCGGCGCAAGCCCAGCGATTGGACTCACTGGATACCGGCTTTGAGCGGTGCTGGGGTGCATGCCGCATTGCTGGAGGCCTGTGGCCCCCGGGTGCGGCTGGTCGACCCGGTCGCGCCGCGACGGGCGCGCCTGCAGCGAGAACTGACACCGCCCTGGTGGCGTTTGAGGCGCTGGTTCCATGACAGACCGCTCTGGCAGGAGGCTCCCGATCAGTCTCAGGACATGGTGTGGGCCAATATGGTGCTGCATGCCCAGCCGGATCCGGCCGACCTCTTGAGGCGCTGGCACCGCATGCTGCGTGTTGACGGTTTTGTCATGTTCTCCTGTCTAGGACCTGATACGGCGGTCGAGTTGCGCGAGATTTTTCAGCGGCGGGCCTGGCCCTTGCCAGCGGCCCCTCTGACGGATCTGCACGACTGGGGCGACATGCTGGTGCGCTGCGGCTTTGCCGAGCCGGTGATGGAGATGGAACGGCTGACCCTGACTTTCAGCAGCGCCCAGGCTTTATTGCTGGAGCTGCGGCAGTGGGGGCGTAATCTGCACCGCAGCCGCTTTGCAGGCTTGCGTGGGCGCGCGTGGCAGCAGGCGCTGCTGTCGTCCATCGAGCGCGACGGTGCGCGCCAGCCCGATGGCCGTCTCAGCCTGAGTGTGGAACTGATCTTCGGTCACGCGCTCAGGCCGGCGGCACGCTGGAAGGCCGATCCGGTGAGCACGGTGGCTGTCGACGAATTGCGTCGATCGCTGCAGCAGTCAAAGCCACGCTGACGGGATGGACGAGGGTGCGGCGCTAAACTCAAGTGGCTGGTGAAAGTCAGGCCCCTGGGGTTTGCATCGCTCTCCTGGAGAATTCGCCCTGTGATTTCCGCACCCCCTCCCTACCGTTTCGCCACCGCCTACTCCAGCGATGAGGCCGGTCGTCGGCCCGGCTTGCGTTGGACGCTGCGTCGCAATTGCAGTCTGTCCCCAGGGCAGCTGCTGCGCTTTTATCTGGGCCTGTGTGCGGTCTCCCTGGTTATCGCCGGCGGCTTCTGGCTCATGGGGGCGACGCTGGTTCTGCCTTTTGCCTCGATAGAGATCGCCGTCCTCGGTGTGGCCTTGTTGATTTATGCCCGCCATGCCGGCGATGGCGAGACCATCATTCTGCAGGGCCCTGTGCTGGTCGTTGAGCGCGATCATGGAGGCGCCACTGAGCGCACCGAGTTCTTGCGCGACTGGGTTCGTGTGGAGCCCAGCGGGGGGGACGGCTCGCTTATCGAGGTCTCTGGACAAGGCCGTCGTGTGGTGGTCGGTCGACACCTCAGACCCGACCTCAGGCCGGTTTTGGCGCGTGAAATCCGCATGGCCCTGCGCGGTGCCTGATCGGTAGGCCTCCAAGCTGTCGCGAAACTTTCAAGCGTGTTTTCCAGCCCCGCGCCCTCTGCCTATAATCCCGGGGTTGATCTGATCACGAAACCTTCCGAAGAGCAAAAACGATGAACGCGAGCAAATTTCAGGGCGGCGGCATGAGGGGCGTTTCGGCGCTCGTCCGATCGATTCAAGATTTCTGGACATCGGCGGCGGGCAAAGCCTCCAGCGTCCTGGCTTTTGTGGCCGCGTCCTGGGCCTCCACCGCGGCAGCCACCTCCTTCAATCTGCCAGGCGGGCCGCAACCCTTCCAGCTCAACCTGCCCAGCCCGGCCACGCGCATCGCGGCTGAACAAAACTGGTTGCATTGGGCCATGATGATCATCTGTCTGGTGATCTTCATCGCGGTGTTCGGCGTGATGTTCTATTCCATTTGGAAACACCGGCGTTCGGTGGGGCACAAGGCCGCTACCTTCCACGAGTCCACGGCAGTGGAGATCGCCTGGACGGTGGTTCCTTTCCTCATCGTCATCGGCATGGCCCTGCTGTCAACCAAACTGCTGGTGGCGCAGAAAGACACCTCCAATGCCGACCTGACCATCAAGGCCACCGGCATCCAGTGGAAGTGGGGATACGAGTACATCAAGGGCGAGGGCGAGGGCATTGCCTTTGTCTCTACCCTTGACGCTGGCCACCGTGCCTTGTCCGATGCTGGCGGCCCCAAGCCGGGACAGATCATCAGCGACTACCTGCTCAAGGTGGACAACCCGCTGGTCGTGCCTGTCAATCAGAAAGTGCGCATCATCACCACTGCCAACGACGTGATTCACGCTTTTGCGGTGCCCCAATTCGGCATCAAGCAAGATGCCATCCCCGGCTTCGTGCGCGACACCTGGTTTCGCGCGGAGAAGACCGGCGATTTTTACGGCCAGTGCCAGGAATTGTGTGGCAAGGAGCACGCCTACATGCCCATCCACGTCAAGGTGGTGACGGCCGAGCAGTACACCGCGTGGGTGCAAGCCAAGCTCAAGGAGGCGGCGGCCAAGGCCGATGACCCGAGCAAGGTTTGGCAGCAGGCCGATCTGGTGGCCCGTGGCGAAAAGGTGTATGCCGCCAACTGTGCCGCCTGTCATCAGGCCAGCGGCAAGGGGGCCGGCCCGATCAAAGCGCTGGATGGCTCGGCCATCGTGACCGATGCCGATCCGCTCAAAACCATCAACATTCTCCTCAATGGGGCCGGTGGCGGGGCCATGCCGGCCTGGAAGCAGCTGAACGACACCGAGATCGCTGCTGTCATTACCTACGCCAAGAACAACTGGTCCAACAAGACCGGCCAGCTCGTTCAGCCTGCGCAAGTGCAGGCTGCGCGCAAGTAAGCTCGAGAGTCCGTCGAAGTCCTAACAAAGGGTAGATCCATGAGCGCAGTCCTTGACCATCATTCGCACGATCATGACCATGATCACCATGCGCCCACTGGCTGGCGCCGCTGGGTGTTTGCCACCAATCACAAGGATATCGGCACCCTGTACCTGCTGTTCGCCTTTGCGATGCTGATGTTCGGCGGCGTACTCGCGCTGGGTATCCGGGCCGAGCTGTTCCAGCCCGGTCTGCAGGTGGTCAACCCTGAGTTGTTCAACCAGCTCACCACCATGCACGGTTTGATTATGGTGTTTGGCGCGATCATGCCGGCCTTCGTCGGCTTTGCCAACTGGATGATCCCGCTGCAGATCGGCGCCGCCGATATGGCCTTCGCACGCATGAATAACCTGAGCTTCTGGCTCATGATTCCGGCTGGCCTGATGCTGGCCGGCTCGTTCTTCATGCCGGGGGGTGCGCCTGCGGCTGGCTGGACTTTGTATGCGCCGCTGACCCTGCAAATGGGCCCGTCCATGGACGCCGGCATCTTCGCCCTGCACATTCTGGGCGCCTCGTCCATCATGGGTTCGATCAACATCATCGTCACCATCCTGAACATGCGCGCCCCTGGCATGACGCTGATGAAGATGCCGATGTTCGTGTGGACCTGGCTGATCACCGCCTACCTGCTCATTGCGGTGATGCCGGTGCTCGCCGGTGCCATCACCATGACGCTGACCGACCGTCATTTCGGCACCAGCTTCTTCAATCCCGCCGGTGGCGGTGATCCGGTGATGTACCAGCACATCTTCTGGTTCTTCGGTCACCCCGAGGTCTACATCATGATCCTGCCGGCCTTCGGCATCATCAGCCACATCATTCCGGCCTTCTCGCGCAAGCGCCTGTTTGGCTACGCGTCCATGGTGTATGCCACCGGCTCGATCGCCATTCTGAGCTTCATCGTCTGGGCTCACCACATGTTCACCACCGGCATGCCCGTGACCGGACAGCTCTTCTTCATGTACGCGACCATGCTGATTGCCGTGCCCACCGGCGTGAAGGTGTTCAACTGGATTGCTACCATGTGGAAGGGCTCGATGACCTTCGAGACGCCCATGCTGTTTGCAGTGGGTTTCCTCTTCGTCTTCACCATGGGTGGTTTTACGGGCCTCATCCTCTCGGTGGCGCCAATCGACACCCAGTTGCAGGACGGCTATTACGTGGTGGCTCATTTCCACTACGTGTTGGTGGCCGGTTCGCTCTATGCCATGTTCGCCGGTTTCTATTACTGGGCGCCCAAGTGGACCGGTGTCATGTACAACGAGACGCGGGGCAAGATTCATTTCTGGTGGTCGCTGATTTCCTTCAACATCACCTTCTTCCCCATGCACTTCCTGGGTCTTGCGGGTATGCCGCGCCGTTACGCCGACTATCCGATGCAGTTCGCAGACTTTAATATGTGGGCCAGCGTCGGAGGCTTCGCCTTCGGCTTCGCGCAGGTTTACTTTTTCCTTTTCATCGTCTTGCCGGTGATGCGCGGCGTCGGTGAAAAGGCTCCGGCCAAGCCTTGGGAGGCTGCCGAGGGCCTGGAGTGGGAAGTGCCTTCGCCAGCGCCCTTCCATACCTTCGAGACGCCGCCCAAGCTCGACGCCACCGCAACGCGCGTCATTGGTTAAGGGGAGACGGGCGTGGCCAGCCAAGAAGATAAGAGCAATCGTCGCCTGGGGCTGATCCTGGCCTCGGTGGCCTTGGCCTTTTTCCTGGGGTTCATGGCCCGCATTGTTTTTCTGGGTGCCTGAGGCTCGATCATGCAAGTGCGTCGCGATAACCTGCGGATGACCGGCAAGTTGGTGGTGATCGTGCTGGGCATGTTCGGCTTCGGTTACGCCCTGGTGCCGCTGTACATCGCCATCTGCGAGATGACGGGCATCAATGTGCTGTCTCTGAGTGACAAGCTGATCCCGGGCAATACCTCGCGGCAGACCGCCAACACCCAGATCGATACCACTCGCACGGTGACGATCGAGTTCGATGCCAATGCCCGTGGGCCCTGGGACTTCAAACCAGCGGTCCGTTCGGTCCAGGTTCGTCCCGGCGAACTGACCACCGTGATGTACGAGTTCCAAAACATCCAAAACCGGACCATGGCCGCACAGGCCATCCCCAGCTACGCGCCGCGGCAGGCATCGCCCCATTTCAACAAGCTCGAATGCTTCTGTTTCAACCAGTACACCCTGGCGCCGGGCGAAAAGCGCCAGTGGCCGGTGGCTTTCGTTGTCGACCCCAAGCTGCCCAAGGATGTGACCACGATCACTTTGTCTTACACCTTCTTCGAGGTGGGCGGTAAGGTGCCAGCAGCCCCATCGGGCTCGATGGGCAAGTCGGCCGCTGCAGTAACGTCCAGTCATTCGGGAGCCTGAGCATCGTGGCTGGATTGAACCCCGCTTACTGGATCGGCACGGTCAAGGCTGTTCTGTGGTCCTTCCTGGGACTGCGTGCCCGCAGCGACTTCGACCAAGATGTGCGCCAGCTCAGGCCGTTGCAGGTGATTGCTGTGGCTCTCCTGGGGGTATTTTTGTTTGTGGGCTGCTTGGCAGCGTTTGTGCACTGGATGGTGCCGGGCTGAGCCCTGGAGAGAGGGCCCGCGGGTGGCCTGAGCCCTAGAATTTTTCAGAGCGATTGAGTCAAAGAGGAAAGAGCATGTCTTCAGCTACACACGGCGCCACGCCCTACTACTTTGTGCCGGCCCCCTCGCGCCACCCGGTCATGGCGGCGATCGGCTTGTTTTTCGTCATTTTCGGTGCGGCGCAGTGGGTCAACGGCGTTTCCTGGGGAGCCTACAGCCTGCTGTTTGGCCTGCTCTGGTGGTTCGTGGTGCTCTATCAGTGGTTCCGCGATGCAGTCGGCGAGAGTGAGGGTGGGCTCTACAGCGCCCGTATCGATCGCTCTTTCCGCTGGAGCATGAGCTGGTTTATTTTTTCCGAAGTCATGTTCTTTGGCGCCTTCTTCTCGGCCCTGTGGTGGGCACGGGCGCATGCGCTGCCGGCGCTGGGCAGTCTGGACAACGCCTTGCTCTGGCCCGATTTCCGGGCGGTCTGGCCTACCGTGGAAGCGGGCATCACCGGTTCGCCGGCTGACATCGTTGAGCCCTTTGCCACCATCGGCCCTTTCTGGCTGCCGACCATCAACACCGCCCTGTTGCTGACCTCGGGCGTGACCCTGACGATCGCTCACCACGCCTTGCGAGAGGGGCATCGCGCCAAGACCATCAATTACATGTGGATCACGGTGCTGCTGGGCCTGACCTTCCTCTTCGTTCAGGGCTATGAGTACACCCACCTCTACAAGGACCTCAACCTCAAGCTCAATTCGGGCATTTATGGCTCGACCTTCTTCATGCTGACCGGTTTTCATGGTTTGCATGTGTTTGTCGGCATGCTGATGCTGCTGTTCATCACCCTGCGGCTCCAGAAGGGCCATTTCACGCCGGATCGCCATTTCGGCTTTGAGGGCGCAGCCTGGTACTGGCACTTTGTCGATGTGGTCTGGCTGGGCCTCTACATCCTGGTCTACTGGATGTGAGCTTGTTCCGGCCGGCTCAGAGCCGGCGGGACCTGAACAAAGGCCGCATCCAAAGCGGCCTTTTTTGTGCGGCGCGGCTCAGCCCCCGGTGGGTAGACCCGTTGGGCGGATGTAGCCGAGCTTCCAGGCCAACAGGATGCAGAGGAACAGCAAGATGGAAAATCCCACCCGGAAAGCCAGGGCCCGGGCCATATGGCCCGACTTGGGCTTGTCCCCTGTCCCACCCTTGAGCATGAAGTAAAGGGCGCTGGCCAGGGCCCCGATGATGGCCACGAAGGCCAGACCGATCAGATACGACATACAGGAGATTATCTGCGCATGCCTCAGTCCGAGCGCGACTCTGCCGACCGGGCGGGCCGCCGCCTGCGCTGGTGGGTCTTGACCCTGGCCACTTTGGCGATGGTGGCGCTGACCTTCTCCCTGGGCCGATGGCAACTGGCCCGTGCCCAGTACAAGACCGACCTGGCCGCCTCGATCGAGGCCAGAGCCTCGGGCCCCTTGCTGCCCGTTGAGGAACTGCTGGCCGGTACCGATCTGGCCGGCCTGGTTCACAGGCGCGTTGCGGTTCGGGGGCGTTGGTTGAGCGACCGAACGCTCTATCTCGACAACAGACCGATGGCCGGCCGTCAGGGCTTGTGGGTCTTGACGCCCTTACAACTCGAGGGGCACGCCCAAGTCCTTTGGGTGCAGCGCGGCTGGATTGCGCGCAATTTCCAGGACCGGCGGCGTTTGGCCCCGATCGAAACGCCGCAGGATGTGGTCAGTCTCGAAGGGCGCTTAGCCCTCACTGCGGGGCAGCTTTATCAGCTCGGTCCTGAAGACGAGGGTCCAATCCGACAAAATCTCGACTTGGCACAATATAAAAATGAATCGGGCTTGCCCTTGCTGCCCGCTGTGCTGATACAGACGGGTCCGCCCAGCGAGGGACTGCTGCGCCAGTGGGATCAACCCGATTCGGGCGTGCACAAGCACCAGGGGTATGCGTTTCAGTGGTTCAGTCTCTCGGCGCTGCTGGTCTTGCTCTACGCCTGGTTTCAATGGATCGCTCCCTATCGGAAAAAAAAGTCGGCCCCCATCTCATGAATACGCCCTCCAATCCCGGCCCTGCGCCGGAGCAACCCCTGGGCCTGACGGTGCACGACTTGCCCTCGCCCGAGCGGGCCAGCACCGCAGCGGCCGCCGCCGGCCGCGTGCGCATGCTGCTGATCTTGCTGGTTTGCGCCGCCCCGGTGATTGCCTCCTACTTCACCTACTACGTGGTTCGGCCCGAGGGGCGCCGTAATTTTGGCGAGCTCATTGAGCCCCAGCGCCCCTTGCCGGCCCTAGAGGCGAGCACCTTGGAGGGTCAGACCCAGCCCCTGAGCCGTCTGAAGGATCAGTGGCTGCTGGTCAGCGTGGCCGGCGGCGCCTGCGATGAGCGCTGCCAAAACCATCTGTACCTGCAGCGTCAGCTGCGCGAGTCTCTGGGCCGCGAAAAAGACCGGGTAGATCGGGTGTGGCTGATCAACGATGAGGCTCCGGTCCCTGCTTCTTTGCTGCCTGCCTTGCAGGGCGCTGTGGTGCTGCGTGTGCCCGCCGCCGCCCTGAGTGACTGGCTGCAGCCGGCCCCAGGCCGGCAATTGGCCGACCACCTGTTTGTTGTGGATCCCATGGGCAACTGGATGTTGCGCATGCCCGCCGGTCTGGGCGTGGAGTCAGCCGGCCGGGCAAAGAGAGATCTGGAGCGACTGTTGCGTGCTTCGAGCAGTTGGGATCAGCCAGGCCGCTGATGGGGATCCCCGATGAATGAAGGTGCTCTCTACGATTTCGGCCCCACGGGGCGCCTGATGCTCATGGGCGTGATCATTGCGCTGGGCCCGCTGGCCTGGGTCTGGTTGCGCCAGCGTGCGAGCGCACCGGCTCAGAGGCTGCGCACGCTCACGCTGGTGACCTTGTTTCTGACCTTCGACCTGGTGCTGTTCGGCGCCTTCACCCGACTGAGCGATTCGGGGCTGGGCTGCCCCGATTGGCCCGGCTGTTACGGCAGTGCGAGCCCCCTGGGCGCGCGCGAGGAGATCACCCAGGCACAAACAGCCCTGCCCACAGGGCCGGTGACCCATGCCAAAGCATGGATCGAGATGGTTCACCGCTATTTGGCCACTGGCGTGGGCGTCCTTATCCTGACCCTGGCCGCTGCCAGCTGGCTGGAGAGTCGGCGCCAGAGGGGTGCGGGCCTGGCTGTCTCTCCCTGGTGGCCGACACTGACGCTGGTGTGGGTGTGTGTGCAGGGGGCTTTTGGCGCCTGGACTGTCACCATGAAGCTGTTTCCAGCCATCGTCACCTTGCATCTGCTCGGCGGGCTGATCCTGCTGGCTTTGTTGCAGGCGCAAGCCAGTCGCTACGCGCTGGCTGGCGGACAGATCGCACTGACGATACTGCCCCGACGTGTCTACGCCCTCTTGGGCTTTGGGTTTGCCCTGCTGTGGATCCAGATTGCGCTGGGGGGCTGGGTCAGCACCAATTATGCGGTGCTGGCCTGTACCGAGTTCCCGGCCTGCCAGGGCTCGCTCTGGCCGCCGATGGACTTCCGGCAAGGCTTTGTCTTCTGGCGTGAGCTCGGAGCTACTGCAGACGGCCAGAACATCAGCTTTGCGGCGCTCACCGCCATTCACTATGTGCACCGGCTGGCGGCCTATGGGGTCATGTTGCTCCTGCTCATCCTTGCCGGCCTCTTGGGGCGCGAGCCGGCCACCCGCTCGGCCAGTTACTGGTTACTGGGGCTGGTCATCTGGCAGTTCCTCAGCGGTTTGAGCAATGTCATTCTCGGATGGCCGCTGATAGCGGCCCTGGCCCACACCGGCGGAGCCGCTGCCCTGGTCGTGGTGTTGACGGCTCTGGTTTTGCGCACACGCACCGGCAACCCTGGGCCCGGCAGGGCCTACACTGCCGCTTCTCACCTGTCCGCATGAGTTCAACCCAAGCCTCGGCCGCTTCGGCCCTCCCTCCGGCCTCGCGCTGGTCTCAGTTCTACGCGCTGACCAAGCCGCGCGTAGTGCAACTGATCGTCTTTTGCGCGCTGATCGGCATGGTTCTGGCGGTACCGGGTCTGCCCCGCTGGGCCGACGTCAGCCTCGCGCTGATTGCCTGCGTGGGTATCTGGCTGGTCGCTGGGGCGGCAGCCGCGTTCAACTGCATCGTCGAGCGCCATATCGATGCGCGCATGCGGCGCACCGCCTGGCGACCCACCGCGAAAGGGGAGCTGGGCAACGGCCAAACCCTGCTGTTCTCTGGGGCTCTGTGTGCCGCAGGGTCCTTCGTGCTCTATGTTTGGGTCAATCCCCTGACCATGTGGCTGACCTTTGCCACCTTTGTCGGCTACGCCGTGATTTACACCGTCGTACTCAAGCCGCTGACGCCGCAAAACATCGTCATCGGGGGCGCTTCGGGAGCCATGCCACCGGTTTTGGGTTGGGCCGCCATGACCGGCGAGGTGGCCCCGCAAGCCTTGATTTTGTTCCTCATCATCTTCCTGTGGACACCGCCGCACTTTTGGGCTCTGGCGCTCTACCGGGTGGAGGATTACCGCAAGTCGGGGCTGCCCATGCTGCCCGTTACCCACGGTAATGAATTTACCCGCTTGCACATTCTGCTCTACACGGTAGTCCTGCTTGCCGCTTGTCTGATGCCCTTTGTCTTCAAGATGAGCGGTTGGTTCTACCTGGTCTCGGCTCTCATTCTGAGCTTGATCTTCTGTGCTTATGCCTGGGCGCTCTGGCGCGAGTATTCCGACGCGCTGGCACGCAAGACTTTTCGCTTTTCCCTGATCCATCTCTCGCTGCTGTTTGCGGCTTTGCTGATCGATCACTACTTGCCCTGATGCCCATGCCTGGCCTGCTTCGTCTCCTGGTCCTCGCGGCCCTCTCGGCTCTGCTGGCCGCCTGCTCGCCCGACAAACCCGCTTTTCGCAGCATTGACATCACCGGCGCTGACTACGCGCGCGACTTCAAGCTTGCCGACTTCAATGGGCAGCAACGCACTTTGGCCGACTTCCGCGGCAAGGTGGTCGTGGTGTTTTTTGGGTTTGCCCAGTGCCCCGATGTCTGCCCCACCGCGCTGTCTGATCTGGTCCAGGTCAAACAGTTGCTCGGGGCCGATGGTTCGAAGCTGCAGGCGATTTTCATCACGCTCGATCCCGAGCGCGACAGCGCCCAGGTGCTCAAGGCCTACACCGCCAACTTCGATCCGCAGTTCCTGGCCCTGATCCCGACCGTCGAGCAACTGCCTGAGTTGGCGCGGCACTTCAAGATCTTCTATCGCAAGAACGAGGGCAAGACCCCAGGCAGCTACACCTTGGACCATTCGGCCGGCAGTTACGTGTTCGATCCGCAGGGCAGGGTGCGTTTGTACACGCGCCAGGGCATCAAGCCCGAGGCTCTGGCGCAGGATGTGATCATCCTGCTGCGCGGGCGATAGCGTCCAGCGGCGCTCAGGCGTAAGCCGCCAGCGCCTGGCGCATCTTTTTGAGCGCCGCCCCTTCAATCTGACGGATGCGCTCGGCGCTCACCTGATACTCGTTGGCCAATTCGTGCAGGGTCATCCCGCCCGAGCCGTCGTCGTTGACCTTGAGCCAGCGTTCTTGCACGATGCGCCGCGAGCGCGGGTCCAGTGTCTCTAGCGCGGCGGCGATGCCGTCGCTGGCCATCAGATCGCGCTGCTGTGATTCGATCAGCGCGGTGGGCTCGTGGCTGATGTCGGACAGGTAGGCGATGGGGCCGTAAGCCTCCTCGCCATCGTCACCCGGGCTGGGGTCAAGCAGCACATCGCCGCCGGCCATGCGCTGCTCCATTTCGATCACATCCTCACGTTTGACATCGAGCGTGCGGGCCATCTCGTCGATCTGCTCCTCGCTGAGCGATTCGCGGTGGGTGGCCGCATCGACATCGTCCTTGAAGCCCTGCTTCATCGAGCGCAGATTGAAGAACAGCTTGCGCTGCGCCTTGGTGGTGGCCATCTTCACCATGCGCCAGTTACGCAGGATGTACTCGTGAATCTCGGCTTTGATCCAGTGCAGCGCGTAGCTCACCAGCCGCACGCCTTGATCGGGGTCGAAGCGCTTGACGGCTTTCATCAGACCGACGTTACCTTCCTGGATCAGGTCGGCATGGGGCAGACCATAGCCCAGGTATTTACGCGAAACCGACACCACCAGACGCAGGTGCGAGAGCACCAGACGGCCTGCGGCCTCCAGATCATTCGTATCACGCAGTCGGCGGGCGCAGTCCTGCTCTTCCTCCAGCGTAAGGAGCGGCATGCGGTTGACCGCGCTGATATAAGCGTCCAGATTGCCCAGCGGCGGCAAAAGGCTGGCACCAGCCCAAGGCTGGCTGACCGCGAGGGTCCCCGGACTCACAGACAGACTTGTCATGGGTGACTCCTTGAATCTACACAGTGAAGTTTAGCACTCGGCCAACTCGAGTGCTAACAGTCCCCCCGGGAGCCGAGGTCAAGAAATAACTAATTGTTACTATTTTTTTGGGGCGGTAAATCTCTGGCCTCCACGTCCTGGACGTCGGTGGGCCGGCGCCCGGGGCCCATCCAGGGCGTGGGCAACGTTTGGCTCTCCGAGGGCGGTGTTCCCGAGGGTCTGGTGCTGGTTGCGCCCAGGTGGGTGAAGACACGGACCCTGGAAAAGTGTGCGCTAACGTCCACATCCGGTTTGCGGCCGGTCAGCAAGCGCAGCAGAATCCAGAAAAAGAGGAAAACCAGCAGGACCAGCACCAAGACCAGGGCCAGTATCAGGCCCATGACGCGAAGAACCAGGCGCAAGAGGCGGGCCAGGACCTTGGAGATGACATTGAGAAAGGGCATGGGGCGAGGGGGGATGAACGGTGGACGCAGGCACGGGCAACATCCAAAGCACAAGCTTATCAGCGCCGGCAAGGCCCTCTGGATCGCTTCCCCCTGAGGCCATGCGAGAGTTGCCCTGGCTTAGCATCGTCATGCCCGTGCTCGATGAGGGCGGCGAGCTGCCTTCGGCCTTGCAGGCCCTGACGCCTTGGCGGTGCGCCGGCGTCGAACTCATCGTGGTCGATGGCGGGAGTGCCGATGACAGCTTGCGTTGTGCTCAGGCGGGGGCTGATCTGGTCTTGCAGGCCCCGCGCGGGCGGGCGGCTCAAATGAATGCGGGGGCCGCCCGCGCCCGGGGCCACTGGCTGATGTTTCTGCACGCTGACACACGCCTGCCGTGGCAGGGCCTCGAGGCGATCAGACAAATCGGCGCGCAGGCGCAGTGGGGGCGCTTTGGAGTGCGCATCGATGATCCACACCCGATGCTGGCGGTGGTCAGCTTCTTGATGAACCTTCGCTCGCGCTGGACTGGCCTGGCCACCGGGGATCAGGCGATCTTCGTGCGGCGCCAAACCTTTGAGCGGGTCGGCGGCTTTCCCGATATGGCTTTGATGGAGGATCTTGCGCTGTCGCGCAAACTCAAGTCGATCACGCGCCCGGTGTGCCTGCAGCCGGCGGTACTGACATCGCCGCGCCGATGGCTCAGGCACGGGATCTGGCGCACCATTTGGCTCATGTGGCGTTTGCGCGCAGCCTATTTTCTGGGCGCCGATCCGGACGATCTGGCCCGACAGTATGGGTACCGACCGCGCGGGCGTTGAGTCGGTGCCTGTGGCGGTTTTCGCCCGCGCGCCATTGGCCGGCCGTGCCAAGACCCGACTGAGCCCCTTGCTCGGACCGGCCGGTGCGGCGCGTGCCCACCGGCAGCTCGTGCTGCGCACTGTGCGAACGGTGCGGCGCAGCGGCATGCCCCTGCAGCTGTGGTGCGAGCCCTCGGGGCAAGCGCGCTTTTTCCGGGCTTTGCAGCGGGTCTGTGACTGCGCGGGCCAGACTCAGGTTCAGGGTGACCTGGGTCATCGCATGCACGCCGCGTTTGAGGCCCATGCTGGCCGAGGACCGCTACTGCTGATCGGCACCGATTGCCCGCTGCTCGATCCTGCCCATCTGCAGCAGGCCGCGCAGCGACTGCTCGACGGCGAGGACGCCGTTTTTACGCCAGCCGAGGACGGAGGCTATGTGTTGGTGGGTCTGAGCCGGCCGCAAGCCGCACTTTTCGAATCGGTTGATTGGGGTACGAATCGTGTCATGGCGCAAACGCGCTCGCAGTTGCAGAAAATGGGATTGCGATGGAGCGAAATGCCGATGCTCTGGGATGTGGACGAGCCCGCAGATTGGCTGCGCTGGCAACAAATCGGGCTGTGACCCTCGTCAAGGCGCTTCAGTCAAGCAAAGCCTGCGCGAATTCGCGCGCCTCGAAGGTCTCCAGGTCCTCGAGCTTCTCACCCACGCCAATGAAGTAGACCGCAGGCGCCCGCCACTGGGGATGCTGCCGCGATCGCTCGCGGGCCCACAGGGCAATGGCCGCCAGCACGCCGCCCTTGGCCGTTCCGTCCAGCTTGGTGATGATCAGCCCCGTAAGCTGTAAGGCCTCATCGAAGGCCTTGACCTGGGCCAGTGCGTTTTGTCCGGTATTCCCGTCGATGACCAGCAAAACCTCATCGGGGGCTTGCGGGTCGGCCTTGGCGATCACCCGCTTGATTTTGCGCAATTCTTCCATCAGGTGCAGCTGGGTCGGCAGACGACCGGCGGTATCGACCAGCACCACATCCTTGCCCCGCGCTTTGCCCGCACTGACCGCATCAAAGCTCACCGCCGCTGGATCGCCGCCCTCCTGGCTGACGATGTCTACCGTATTGCGTTCGGCCCACACCATCAGCTGCTCGCGCGCTGCGGCGCGAAAGGTATCGGCTGCCGCCAGCAGCACCGAAGCCCCCTCGAGCGCCAGATGTCGGGTGAGCTTGCCGATGGATGTGGTCTTGCCGGCACCGTTGACGCCGGCCACCATGATCACCGTGGGTGAGTGCCGCCCGATTTCCAGCTGTTTTTGCAGCGGCATCAGCAACTCGGTCAGCGCATCGATCAACAGCGGTTTGAGGGCCTGTGGATCGACCGCGCCGCTCTCGCGCACCCGCCGTTTGAGATCGGCCAGCAGGTGCTCGGTTGCAGCCACCCCGGCGTCGGCCATCAGCAGGGCCGCCTCCAATTCCTCGTACAAGGCCTCATCGATGCGGCTTCCACCCAATACACTGGTGATGCTATGCCCGGTCTTTCGCAGGCCCTCGCGCAGGCGCCCCAGCCAGCCCTGGCGCTGCGCAGGCGCTTCGGGGGCCGTTGCGGCTTGGGGCTCGGCGGCAGTGGGGGGCGACGGCAGGGGCGCTGCGGCGGCCGAAGCGTCGGCGCTGGAGCCGAGAATTTTTTTAAAGAAACTGAACATGAAGCAGGTCTATCGAAGAAGGCCTATTCTAGAAATCCAGGGGCCGACCGGCCCGTCAGACAGAGGATTGTGCATGCGAGCATGGGCTTCATCAGCGTGGCTGAGGATCTGCATAGGCCTTGTTCTCGGCCTTGGCATGACTGCTGCACCGGCCAGGGCGCAGGCATCCGCACCGGTTGCGCCGTCCGGGGAGGACGCGACGCGCCAGTTCACCCTGTCCAATGGCATGACCTTGTTGATCAAGGTTGACAGGCGCGCCCCTACCGCGGTTCACATGTTGTGGGTGCGAGTGGGCTCGATCGATGAGGTCGATGGCACCTCGGGCGTGGCGCATGTGCTCGAGCACATGATGTTCAAGGGCACACCCACTTTGGGGCCGGGCGAGTATTCCAAACGTATCGCCGCTCTGGGCGGACGCGATAACGCCTTTACCAGTCGAGATGCGACGGCCTACCACCAGCAGATACCGGCATCTCGCCTCAGAGAGGTCATGGAGCTCGAGGCCGATCGCTTCGCGCGCAATGTCTGGACCGACGATGAGTTCAAGCGTGAGATCGAGGTGGTCAAGGAAGAGCGGCGACAGCGCATTGACGATTCCCCACGGGGTCAACTGTACGAAGCCGCTCGGGCTGTCATGTTCACTGCCTCGCCTTATCGCCGCCCGATCATTGGCTGGATGAATGACCTGGACGTGATGACGCCGCAGGATGTACGCGAGTTTTATCAGCGCTGGTATGTCCCCGGCAACGCGGCGGTGATCGTGGCCGGCGATGTTGATGTCGATCAGGTGCGGCGGTGGGCCGAGCAGTACTACGGAGCCATTGCCGCCCGCGCGCTGCCCACGCGCAAGCCGCGCCTGGAGCCGCCGCAGTCGGGCCCGCGGCGTATTGAGCATCGTGCCCGAAGCAGCCAGCCTTTTGTGAGCCTGATGTTCAAGGTGCCACAGCTCGATCCGCAGGCCCTGCATCAAGACAAGCTCGATCCGGCCAGCCGGGACGCGCTGGCCCTGACGGTATTGGCCTGGGTGCTTGATGGTCACTCGGCAGCCCGTCTCGACCGAACCTTGGTGCAGGGCGAGCAGCCAATGGCCCTGCGCGCGGGTGCCTATAACGGGCTCTACGGTCGGGGGCCCCAGGTCTTCGTTCTTGACGGGGTGCCCGCCGAGGGCATCAGCTCCCGGCAGTTAATGGATGCCCTGCGCGCGCAGGTATCGCGGGTGGCGCGCGAGGGTATCGCGGCGGTCGAACTCGAGCGGGTGAAGATCCAGTGGCTCGCCAGTCAGACCTACAAGCGCGACGCCTTATTCAGTCAGGCCAATGAAATTGGCAATAACTGGCTGCTGGGCTTGCCCATTGATGCCGATCGACGCTTGGTGCAGCATCTGCGCGGCCTGACGGCCGCCGATGTGCAGTCTGTGGCCCAGCGCTACTTCGGTGAAGATCAACTGACCGAAGCCATTCTGGTGCCCCAGCCTGGTGACGGCAGCCCGCCGGCGCGACGTGGTCGGCCCGATTGGGGCGATACCCCGATACGTGATTATTGAGCGGGCCATCGGTGCCGGGAGGTTTCTGGTGCTTGGACCTGAAGGAGACGGTTTTGTTGTCTGATTGCATTAAAAAAGCGCTCGGTGTAGGCCTTGTGGCCCGCGGGGCCTTGGCCCTGGTTGGGTCTGCTTTGGCTTTCGCTCTCGCGTTGGCTGCGATGCAGCCGGCCCATGCGAGTCTGCCGATCGAGCATTGGCGCCAGCCCAGCGGCGCGCGCGTCTATTTGGTGCGCAGCCCCTCCATTCCGATGCTCGATGTGCAGATCGACTTCGATGCCGGGCAGCGGCGCGAGCCGCGCGAAAAAGCCGGACTGGTCAGCAGTCTGGCCAATTTGCTGAGCAAAGGGGTGCTGGCTCGCGACGCGGATCCGGCCCTCGATGAAAACCAGATCACCGAAGCTTGGGTCGATCTGGGTGCCAGTTTCGGGGCCAGCGCTGGCGCCGATCGGCTGAGTTTTTCTCTGCGCACCCTGACCGAGCCCGACTTGCTTTCCCGCGCGGTGGCCCTGGCCGCCCGTCAGTTGGGTGAACCTTCTTTTCCGCAGCATGTCTGGCAACGCGAGCGCGAGCGCTACATCGCCGATCTGAAGGAGTCTTACACCCGCCCGGCCAGCGTTGCGGGGCGCCATTATGTCAAGGCGCTCTACGGCGACCATCCCTACGGTCATGAAACGACCGAGCAGACGCTGCAGCGCATCGGCCCTGATGATATGCGTCGCTTCTACCAGGAGCATGTGGGGGCGTGTCGGGCGCGGGTTAGTCTGGTCGGCGCCGTGGACCGCGCGCAGGCCGATGCCTTGGTGCGTCGACTTCTCGCGCGGCTGCCGCAGGCCGCTTGCAGCGCTTCGCAGGTTTTGCCCGTCATACCTGAAGTGGCTGCGTTGACGGCAGCGCAGGATCTGCGTATTCCTTTCAAAGCGGCGCAAGCTCAGGTCTTTATCGGTCAACCGGGCTTCAAGCGTTCCGACCCCGATTTTTTTGCCCTCACCGTGGGCAACTACATCCTCGGTGGGGGTGGCTTCGTCTCCCGCCTGACGCGCGAGGTGCGCGAGTTGCGGGGCCTGAGCTATAGCGTCTCCAGCTACTTCTCTCCGGGCTTGCACGCCGGTTCCTTCACCATCGGTCTGCGTACACGACCGGACCAGGCTCAGCAGTCGGTGGAGGTGGTGCGGCGGGTGGTGCGCGACTTCGTCACCCAGGGGCCCACCGAAGAGGAACTGCGGCAGGCCAAGCAGAGTTTGGTGGCCAGCTTTGTGCTGCGACTCGACAGCAACGCCCGCCTGCTGGAGAACGTGGCCAACATCGCCTGGCACGACCTGCCGCTCGATTACCTGAACACTTGGACCGCGCAGGTCGAGCGACTGACCGCCGCTGATATTCGGGCTGCCTTCGCCCGCAAGCTGCAACCCGATCGCATGATCACATTGGTTCTGGGGGGCGCTTCGTGAGAGGGACCCGGCCGGGCAGCCGGGGGGCTGAGCCGGGCTTGCCGGGCCAGGTACGCATCATCGGGGGGATCTACAAGCGCACCCGTATTGCGGTGGCGCAGCGTCCCGGCCTCCGTCCCACCCCGGACCGGGTGCGCGAGACGCTGTTCAATTGGCTGGGCCGAGATCTGAGCGGCTGGCAGGTGGTGGATGTGTTTGCAGGCACGGGTGCGCTCTCGTTTGAGGCCCTCTCGCGGGGCGCTGCCGCAGTGCAGGCCTTCGAGCGCGATGCCCAGTTGGTGGTGCAGATCGAGGCCCTGCGGGACAAGCTAGGGGCTCAAGCCCTGCGCGTCGTGCGCGGCGACGGTGTGGCGCTGCTGCGGGCCCTGCCAGCCGGGCAGGCCCATTTGGTCTTGATTGATCCGCCCTTCGACGCAGACCTCTTTGTGCCGGCCCTCAAGGCCGCTGTGCCGACCCTGGCCGAGGGCGGTCGCATCTACCTGGAGGCACCGGTGGCCTGGACGCAGGCTCAGCTCGATCCCTTGGGCCTGCAACTGCTGCGGCAGGGCCGCGCCGGCGCGGTGCATTTCCACCTGCTGGCCGACGCCAGCCAGAACACGAGGGCATAATTTGGCCATGTCCGGATCTCCTGCACGCGTTGCCGTCTACAGTGGCACCTTCGATCCTTTCACGCTCGGGCACGCCGACGTCGTGCGCCGATCCGTGGCGCTGTTTGATCGCGTGCTCGTTGCCGTAGCGGCCGCCCACCACAAAAAGACCCTGTTCAATCTGGACCAGCGGGTCGAGCAGGTGCGCGCGGCCACGGCAGGGCAGTCGGCGATACAGGTTCTGCCCTTTGAAGGGCTCATCATGGATTTTTGCGCTCAGCACGGGGCGTGTGCGGTGGTGCGCGGCGTGCGTAACCTCACCGACTTCGACTACGAAGCGCAGATGGCCGCGATGAATCGCAAGCTCAGGCCTTCGGTCGAGACCGTGTTTGTGCTTCCCGAGGCCTCGTTGCAGTGCATCAGCAGCACCCTGGTGCGCGAGATCAGCAAGCTCGGTGGCGATGTCAGTCAGATGGTCAGCCCCGCAGTGGCCGCGGCGCTGCGCGCAGCGCGCGCGAGTTGAGGGGCGCGACCATGGCCTTGATGATCACCGACGAGTGCATCAATTGCGATGTCTGCGAGCCCGAGTGTCCGAATCAGGCTATTTTTTTGGGGCCTGAGATTTATCAAATCGACCCGGCGCGCTGCACCGAATGCGTTGGTCACTTTGATGAGCCGCAGTGTGTGCAGGTGTGCCCTGTCTCTTGCATCCCGTTGCACCCAGACCATATCGAGACCCGCGAACAACTGGAGCTCAAGCTCCAGAGACTGCAACAAATGCCCCAACTGGCCGAGCCGGGGGCGCAGTCTTAAGGCGTGGTGCCTAGGTCGGCGTGCCCGCAGGCGGAGCTTCCTTGCGCGGGGGTTTGGGTCGCGGCGGGGCGGTGGTGTGTATGGCTTGCATGGCTTTTTCCATCTCGCCGGCCAGCAGCAGCGGCCAGGCCTGGATCGCGCGCGCAATGGCCTCTTCCATGGCCTTTCGTTGCTCGGGCGCGGGTTTGCCCAGCACCCATCCGGAGACCTCCGACTTGATGCCGGGGTGGCCGATGCCTATGCGCAGCCGCCAATAGTCGCCTGTGCCCAGGCGGGCGTGGATGTCACGCAGGCCGTTCTGTCCCGCATGCCCGCCCCCGAATTTCAGGCGCACCTGCCCGGCCGGTAAATCCAGTTCGTCGTGCGCCACCAGAATCTCTTGCGGCGCTATCTTGAAAAACCGGGCCAACTCGGCCACCGATTTGCCCGAGAGGTTCATGAAGGTCAGCGGAGCGAGCAGCCAGACCGATTGGCCCTGGCTTTGGGTGCGTGCCACCCGTCCCTGGTAGCTTTTGTCGGGAACCAAATCGACCCGCAGTTCGCGGGCCAGGGCCTCGATCCACCAGAAGCCGGCATTGTGGCGGGTGGCCTCGTACTCGTGGCCCGGGTTGCCCAGGCCCACCAAGAGCTTGATCATGGCGCGATTGTCGGTCAATGGGGATGACAAGCCACAGGCCCTCTACGCGAGGGTACGGCTCCCAAAAACCCTCCGAGGATCACCGCGAGGGTGGGGCTTGCACAGCCAGTGGCAGCCCCGCCCTCGGCGCGATTACTTTTTGGCCTTGGCCTTGGCTGCCTTGGGGTCGGCAGCGGGCGCGGCACCTGCGGCTGGCGCAGCGGCGGCCGCTGGCGTGGGCTCGGCCTCCTCTTCACCGATGGCCGACACCGACACCAGCACCGGATTGGCCTGTCCTTTGGTGACCGGCTTGACGCCCTTGGGCAGGGTGATGTCGTTGATGTGCAGCGAATGGCCCTTGCGCAGACCGCTGAGGTCGACCGCGATGAACTCGGGGATGTCGGCGGGCAGGCAGGAGACGGTCAGTTCGGTCACCACATGGTTGACCAAGCATTTCTCGGCTTTGACCGCGGGTGAATTTTCTTCGCCACTGTAGTGCAGCGGCACCTTGACGGTCATGCGGGTGGTCGCCTCGACGCGCTGGAAGTCCACATGTTGAACCTGGGGCTTGAAGGGATGCATCTGCAGGTCACGTAGCAGGACCTTATGGACGGCGCCGCCGAGTTCCATCTCGAGGATGGAGGAGTGGAAGGCTTCCTTCTTGATGGCGTGGAAGAGGGCATTGTGATCGAGTTCGATCAGCAAGGGCTCACCCGTGCCCCCGTAAACGATACCGGGCGTGCGGCCCGAAATACGCAGACGGCGGCTCGCACCCGTACCCTGCAGCTTACGCTCGAAAGCGACAAATTTCATAGTTTTCTCCTTGTGAGGCGGACCGCGACCAGTCTCACCTCCATTGAACAAATGGCGGCTCACGCCGCCGGCTTATCGTCTCCGGCTCAAAACAGGTTGTCTTGCTCCGAAAACAGACTCATGACCGACTCTCCGCGGGCGATGCGCTGAATGGTTTCTGCAAACAGCGGCGCCACGGAGAGCTGGCGTATCTTGCTGCACGCCTTGGCGGCAGGATTGAGGGGGATGGTGTTGGTAATGACCACCTCATCGAGCGCATCGCCTTGCGACAGCCGTTCGATGGCCGGGCCCGAGAACACCGGGTGGGTGCAATAGGCGTACACCTTGGCCGCGCCGCGTTCCTTGAGGACTTCAGCAGCCTTGACCAGCGTGCCCGCAGTGTCAATCATGTCGTCCATGATGACGCAGTTACGGCCCTCGATATCGCCGATCACATGCATTACCTCGGACACATTGGCCCGCGGGCGACGCTTGTCGATGATGGCCATGTCGCAGCCGAGTTGCTTGGCCAGGGCGCGCGCCCGCACCACGCCACCCACATCGGGCGAGACCACGATGAGGTCGGTGTAATTTTTCTGACGCAGGTCCCCGAGAAGGACCGGCGAGGCGTAGATGTTGTCAACCGGGATATCGAAGAACCCCTGGATCTGGTCGGCATGCAGATCCATGGTGAGCACCCGCGAGACGCCAACCGCCTGCAGCATGTTGGCCACCACCTTCGCGGTGATCGGCACCCGCGCCGAACGCGGTCGGCGGTCTTGGCGTGCATAGCCAAAGTAGGGGATGACCGCGCTGATGCGCTCGGCCGATGCTCGCTTGAGCGCATCGACCATGATCAGCAACTCCATCAGGTTGTCATTCGTCGGCGCGCAGGTGGACTGCACCACGAAAACATCGCGGGCCCGTACGTTTTGCTGTATCTCGACCGTCACCTCGCCGTCGGAAAACCGTCCGACATGGGCAGCGCCCAGGGTGGTGCCCAGGTCGGTGGCAATTTCCTGCGCCATGATCGGGTTGGCGTTGCCGGTAAAGACCACGAAGTCGGAGTGATTCGCTTGCATATCGGGCGGCGGGTTGAAAGGGGCTGGCGCTCGCGGGGCAAAAAGGGTTGGGTCAGGAGCAGGCCGGCCATCTAAACAAGTCTGGCCGCAGCCAGGTTTGCCAGGTATCCAGGGGCTGCTCCTCAACCCGATCCGGACCCAGCGCGCAGCATTTGGCAGGGGAGGAAGGACTCGAACCCTCGCATGCCGGAATCAAAATCCGGT
>CAZCSD010000026.1:0-33178 GCA_964501235.1 uncultured Polaromonas sp.
ATGAACGACACCATCGTCTACAACGTCAACCTGGTGTCGCCGCGGCGTTATGGCGACATCCTCAAGCGCCAGTTTGACCGCCTTTACGCCGAAGGCGAGCGCTCGGGAACGGTGATGTGCATTCCTTTGCATCCTTACCTGATCGGTCAGCCCTATCGCCTGGCTGCCTTCGAGGAGGCGCTCGACTACATCACCCGCCATGACAAGGTGTGGTTAGCCACCGGGCGGGAGATTGCGCAGTATTTCAATGAGCACTACCACGCTGCCTTCGTCGCGGCGGCTCATTCTGTCGGGGAGGCGCCATGAGCGGCAAGCCCTTGCCCGAGGACTATCTGTCCTATCCCCTGCGGCGCTATGGCATGGACCATGACCGCTACGCCTGGTCGATGTTGCCGCAGCGCAAGCCCGTCGTCTGGCCGCAGCGGGCCCGCATCGCGCTGTGGGTGGTGCCCGCGCTGGAATGGTTTCCCTTGAATATGGCGGGCGTGCCCTTCAAGCCCCCGGGGGCGATGCAGACGGCCTATCCGGACCTGCGCCACTACACCCTGCGCGACTATGGCAACCGGGTCGGTATCTTTCGTATCATGCAGGCCCTCGGCGCCCATGGCATACCGGCCACCGTCGCGGTCAATGCGGCTGTGGTGCTGCGCTATCCGGCGCTCTTGCAGCGTTGTCTGCAGGCCGGCTGGGAGGTGATGGCCAACGGTTTGGACATGGATCACCTGCACCATGGCGGACTCGATGCGCAGGAAGAGGGCCGCTGGATCAGCCAAACCTTGGAGATCTTGCGCCGGGCCAGCGGACAGCAGGTGCGCGGCTGGCTGTCGCCGGCCAAGTCAGAGTCCTTCAAGACGCTGGATCTGCTCGGCCAGGCCGGACTTGACTACGTCTGCGACTGGGTCAATGACGACATGCCCTACTTCATGCGCACCGATAGCGGGCCGGTGGTGGCCATGCCGCATCCGATCGATATCGACGACTACACCATTCTGGTCAACAACCACCACACCGAAGACGATTTTCGGGATCAGCTGATTGACCATTTCGATGTGCTCTACCGTGAGTCGAGTCCGGACAACGGTCGCATCATGGCCATCGCACTGCACCCGTGGGTGATCGGTCAACCCTATCGCATTGGAGCCTTGGAGGAGGCGCTGGCGCACATGATGCAGCACCGCGGTGTCTGGGCGGCCACGGGCTCGCAGATTCTTGAGGCCTGGCGCGGCCAGCAGGGCTGAATGTCGGGTCGGTGCTGCGCTGTTGTCGCAATGGGCTGCGGGCGCGGCACGGCTTCAGCGCCGCTGCATCATCTCGCCAAGGTCGTTCCAGACATCCTGGCGCACCAGGAGTCCGCCGGCCACTTCAAAGCGGTCGATAAAGCGAATGCCGGAAAACGTGCTGCCGTCGAGCCACACGCCTTCGAGCGTGCCGCTGCAATAGACCACGGTGCTCTCCTCGCCCCAGCATTGGTCGATGCGATCGAACTGCTTGCCGATCCGGCTGTAGCGCGTCTTGGCCCACTCGAGCAACTCGCCGAAGTGGTGCATGGCCGGGGCGCCGGGGAAGGTCATCACAAAGCCGGGGGCGAGCAGCTTTTCGGCCGCCTGCAGATCGCGAGCTTGCATGCGTTCGAGAAAGTGCCGCACCAGGGCCCCGGCGTCGGGCAATTCGGGCCCACCGGCGCTAAAGCGCTGGCCGTCGCGCTGGTAGGTGGCCGCCTCCTGGACGTACACGGTGGTACCCGCGTTGGAGGCGGCAATCACCGAGCGCACGCTGCGCGCCGTGCGTTCAACCAGACGCTCGCGCGCTTGTGCGCTGTAGCCGGGCAGCAGGGTGATCGAGACAACAGGCATGGAAGGGGACCTCTCAAAAAGCCGGATCGCTCTTATTGTGCCGCCCTTGGGCGCCCCCGCCTCGAGGCGGCCTGGAGGGCGTGGGCATGAGCCCCATCGCCGGTCATGAGCGCATCGCCTATTCGGCCTTGCCCGAGCGCAAGCGCCTGCGTTGGCCCGATGGGGCGCGGGTGGCGGTGTGGATTGCGCCGAACATCGAGCACTACGAGTACCTGCCTGAGCAGGTGAGGGTGCGCAACCCCTGGCCCCGTGTGCCGCACCCGGATATCTTGGGCTACGGCCTGCGCGATTACGGCAATCGGGTTGGGGTGTGGCGCCTGATGGATCTGTTCGACCGTCTGCGATTGCCCGTCACCGTCTCCCTGTCGATGTCGGTGCTGGACATGTACCCTGAGCTGGCCCGCGCGATGATCGAGCGCGATTGGGAATTCATGTCGCATGGGCTTTACAACACCCGCTACCACTGGGGCCTGAGCGAAGAGGAGGAGCGTTCGGCCATTGAAGCTTGTCAGCAGATTCACGTGCGTCACACCGGGCGCCGCTTGAAGGGCTGGTTTTCGCCGGCGGCCTCCAATACTCTGCATACTCCTGACCTCGTGGCGCAAAGCGGAATTGAGTACCTTTGCGACCTCTATCATGATGACCAACCGACACCGGTCCGCGTGCGCCGCGGCAGCTTGATCAGTCTGCCTTATTCCATGGAAATCAATGACAGCATCGCCTGGCGGCGCGGCCAGGAAGCGCAGGCCTTTGCACAGAAAATCCGTGATGAATTTGACGTCCTCTATGCCGAAGGGGCCGATCACGGTCGGGTGATGAATATTGCGGTGCACCCCTTTATCATGGGGCAGCCCCATCGCATAGCCGCGCTGGCCGAGGCGCTGCAATACATCGCTGGGCATGATCAGGTCTGGTTTGCTACCGGGGCTCAGATCGTCGACTGGTATCGTCAGCAACAAGCCAAGGACTTGGTATGAGCGCCTCGCAAGACTACATCCGCGATTACATGAGCGAGCCGGTGATCGATACAGCCGGTGCAGCGCTGGTCATCATTGACATGCAGTACGCCACCGGCTCTCGACAAGGCGCCCTGGGACGCACGCTCAAGGCCCAGGGCTCCACGGTGGGGGACTACCGCTTCGCGCGCATCGAAAGCACGGTGCTGCCGCGCATTTTGAAATTGCGCCAGCATTTTCATCAGCTCGAACGCCCGGTTCTGCATGTCACCCTCGGAGCGGCGCGGGCCGATGCCGGCGATGCGCCACGCCACATGCGCAAGCTGCTGGCCACCTGCAGTAACTACGTGGGCAGCCGCGAACATGAAATTCTTGACGAACTCAAGCCGGTCCCCGGTGAGTATGTGTTGCGCAAGACCACAGTGGGGGCCTTCGCATCGACTTCCATCGACAGTCTCTTGCGCTCACTGCGGATCGATCAGCTCTACCTGGTGGGGGTGTCGACCAATATGTGTGTGGAAACCACCGCTCGCGAGGCGGCCGACCGGGGCTATCAAGTCACTTTGGTGGAAGACGGCTGCGCCACCACTTTCGAAGATCTGCACCAGGTGACCCTGCGCAATTTTCAGCGGCTCTTCGGACGCGTGGCCAGTGCAGAGCAGGTGATGGCCGAGCTCAAGGGGGGCGCATGAACCACCGTGTGCTGGTCATCGTCCCTTTTGCGATGTCCCCGGAGAACCTGGCGCTGCGCCGAGCCCAGTTGCAGGGGATCGATCTTTCTCCCGCCCTGCAGTTTGATTTCAGACCGGTCAAGGCCGGACCGGCCAACTACTCGAGTCATCATGATTTTGTGTTGGCCGATGTGGCCAATTTCGAGGCCGGTTGCCGGGCCCAGGCCGAAGGGTACTCGGCCGTCTGCATCGACACCATGAGCGATTCGGGCGTGGCAGCGCTGCGCTCGGTGCTGGACATCCCGGTTTTCGGACCGGGCAAGCTCTCGATGCTGGCGGCCCTGATGCTCGGTGATCGTTTTTCTATCCTGACCATGGCCAGTCGCTGGAAGCCCCTGTACAAAAAGGCCCTGGACGAGTTGGGCCTGCATCACAAATGCGCCTCGGTGCGCGCCATCGAGGTCGCCCCTGACAACCAGGCCCTGCTGTCGGGCAAGGAGGAGGACGTGTTTCCCTTGCTCGAAGAGGCGGCCCGTAGGGCCATCGAAGAAGACGGCGCCGACGTGCTGATTCTCGGCTCCACCACCATGCACCAGTCGCATGGATGGCTGAGCGGGCGATTGCCGGTTCCCCTGATCAATCCGGGGCCGCTGAGCTACAAGACGGTCGAGGCGGCCCTGGGCCTGGGTTTGAGCCACAGTCGCCGGGCTTATGCCCGTCCCATGCACCCTCGGCTGGACATGCTCGCGGCCATGATGGGTGCGGCTGCGCGGTCGCTAGAGCCCCCCCAGACCTGAAAGGCCGGTGCGAACACATGCCCAAGCTCTTGACTCCCGAACAGGTCCAGGCCTATGAGCGCGATGGTTTCGTTTTTCCGGTCGACGTACTGCAGGCTCAGGAGGCGCGCGCCTGCCGCGAGGAGCTCCAAGCCTGGGAGCGCGAGCGTGGTGCGCCGATTGATTTTCCGGAGAAATCCAAGAGCTACCTCCTCTTTGCCTGGGCCGATCGTCTGGTGCACCATCCCCGCATCCTCGATGCGGTGGAAGATGTGATCGGCCCTGACATCTTGGTCTACCACTCGACCCTGTTTGTCAAGGAGGCGCGCACGCCGGCGTATGTACGCTGGCACCAGGACAGCACTTACTTCTACCTGCAGCCTCATCTGCACGTCACTGCCTGGGTGGCCTTGTCAGATGCCAGCGTGGCCGCCGGCTGTATGCAAGCCCTGCCGGGCAGTCACCGATGGGGCGCGTTCGATCACGACGACAAGCCCGAGCCGATGAACATGATCCGCCGCGGACAGGGCATCAGCGGACGGTTTGACCATGCCCAAGGGCACTTCATGCCGGTAGCTGCCGGTCAGATGTCTTTGCACCACACCGATCTGGTGCACGCCTCGGCCGGTAACGACACCGACGACCGGCGCCTGGGTTTTGCCATCAGCTACATCCCGGCTCATGTCAAGCCGGTCGGCGCGGTACGACCTTCGGCCTTGTGCGTGCGTGGTCGCAGCCACGGACACTTCATGGAGGAAGAGCGTCTGGTCCAGCCCCTTTCCGAGCAGGCCCGGGTCCATCACAGCCGGGCCTTGGCTTTGTTTCGCGCCTTGCAGGATGCCGGCTTCGAGGACCGGGGCCGGGTAGGGCAGGCGGCATGAGTCGGACCTCTCGCACGCTTGATGCACCGGCTCTGCAGGATTTGGTGGAGCGGTATTTTGCGGCGGTAGACCGCAAGGATGTGGCAGCCACGCTGGCCTGCTTCGGGCCGCAGGCGCAATTTGGCATTGCCAATCACGGCGTGTCCTATCAGGGGCGCGATACGCAACTGCGCAGTATGTTCGAGCGCCTGCATGAGCGATACGCGCAGGTCTGGCATGGCGACTTCGACCATGTCTGTGATGTGCCCCGGCAGCGGGTCGCCAGCCGGTTCCGGGTTGAAAACACCACCCACGCGGGCGAGCGGCTGCACAAGAACAACTGCAATTTTTTCCAGGTGCAGGACGGATTGTTCGTGCAGGTCTGGGTGTACATGAGCGGCGATAACTCGCTGCGTTGATACAGCGATCTGCCCTTCGTCCGCCGTGCCTAGCTGGCCGACGGCGACCTCGACAGCAGGGCCAGCCAGCGGCGCAGGGGACTTTGCAGGTCCGCCAAACCCAGCGTGGCCTCCAGCAGCTCGTGCCCCTGCTGGGCCGTCCAGATGCGGCTGCTCAGGTTCATGAACTTGCCGCGCAGCTCTTCCCGGGTGTAGGGCGAGGCATCGTCACCGCGGTTGACGCCGGCCTGACCGATCTGCTGCTGCCCGTTCTTGAGCTGCAGGGTGACCCGGGCAGGCCGTTCCATCGGCAGACGCGCGCTCATGGCGGGGTCGTGAATCAGGCGCACCCGTTCGGCCAGTGCCAGCACCTTGGGGTTGCGAACTTGCTCCCAGGTAAAACTCTCCAGCGCACTCGATCGGTTGACGATCCGGGTGGCCACGGCAAAGGGCACTGAAAATTTGGCCGCCAGGGTGTTGGCCGGCGTCGGGTCGTCCAGTTCGGCCGCCAGGCCGTAGGTGTGCACATCAATACGCTCGATGTCTTGGGCATCGGGCAGACCGCCTCGGGCGGCCAGTTCATCGAGGGCATCGAGCGTGCCGTGGTTGTAGCGGCAGCATGAATGCAGCTTGAAGTAATTGCGCATCAGATGCCAGTCCTCACCGAGACCCTGTACGACTTCATCGGGCCGGAAATTTTCTGAGACGATCTGTCCGAGCAATGAGGCGGGCCCGTCGCGTTCGCCGGTAAAGCCGCATTCCACCAGATCCACCGCCAGCAGCCCGTTGCGGTTGCTCAGGCCGGCGTAGACATTGCGCACCAAGCCGCCTTCGAGCATGGTGCGCTTGGAGGTGGCGGTGGTCAGCGAGGCGGCCACATTGAGCGCTTCGCGCATGGCGCTGCTGCTGAAATGGGCGATGCGCGCGCAGGCTGCGGCCGCTCCGAGCGTGCCCCAGGTGCCATGCGGGTGCATGCTGCCGCGCAGCTGCGCGGCGGCGCCCAGGCGCGAGCCGACTTCGTAGCCGACGACGATACCGGCCAACAGGTCTTCGGCGCTGGCTTCGCGCTCTTCGGTCAGCGCCAGGGCGGCGGCAATCACATGCACCGCCGGGTGGCCCCGCGAGAAGCGGTTGCCCTCGTCCATTTCGAGGAAGGTGCCTGCGGTGCCGTTGAGAAAGGCCGCCGTTTCGCAGCTGGCGCGTCGACCCGATCCGATCAGGGCGGCCGATCCGTTGCCGCCCTGGCGGGAAGCTAGGGCCTTGAGCTCCGGTTCGGCCGATCCAGCCGCGGTGGCGGCCAGGGTGTCGGCCAATATCCAACCCACTTGTTGCCGGACCGCAGCGGGCAGCTCGCGGTAGTCGAAGTCGGCGGCAAACTGACTCAGGCGGTCCAGGTAGTGCATGGGGTGTCCTTGGTCGGGGTTCAAGGCGCGGTCGATGCCGCGCACTGTGCGTAGAGCTGGTCGGTGGTGGTCAGGGTCAGGCTAGAGAGTTGGCGCATCTGCGCCAGCAGTCGGCGCAGATGGGTGATGCGGCTGGGCATGCCCCAGACCCAGGGGTGCAGGCCCAGGCCGAGCACGGCGCAGCGCTGGTGACGCTCGCACTCGTCGGCCATGTATCGGGCCGCTTGCAGAATTTGTAGGGCATGCTGGGCCGGTTCAATGTGGCGCAGCCACTGGGCCTGCACATCGTCCCATTCGCTTGAGAGGGGGAGGGCCAACAGCCGTCGAGCGCTCTGACCGGCCGGCTCAAGCCAGTAGGGCTGGTCGTCGTTGCCCCAGTCCAGGGTGTACTTCAGTCCAGCATCGGCCAGCAGCCCGAACGTGTGTACGCTGCTACCCCAGTCCTGGCTGAGCCAGCCTTGGGCCGGGCCGGCCTCGCGCCGGAGGGCCTCCAGTGAGGATTGGATCTGCTCGCTTTGCTCCTGTAGCGGCATGTCCGAATGCATCAGGCGGGTGGCCGCTACGCCGTGACCCAGCCAGCTGGCGCCCAGGTCCCGCAGCGAGCCGATGAGCGTCGGCAAGCGCGGTAGCACCAGACTGTTGGCGGCCACCGAGGGAACGATGGCCTCCTGCCGCAAGGCATCGAGCAGCCGGAACACGCCAATGCGCAGGCCGTATTCGCGCTGAGACCAACTGCGATAGTCGGGGTTGAAGCTGCCGAACTCTCCCACAAAGCGGGGGTCGCGCAGGCTGCCCGGCGGCGCCTCAAAGTCCCAATGCTCCAGGTACAGCACCACGAAGACGTGAAGGCCCGCCGGCAGCGGGGCGGCGCTTCGCAGGGGCAGGGCGCTGTAACGGTAGTGGGCGTGGTCCATGGAGGCAGGGCGATCGAGGTCGGGCTGGCAATAACCCTCTAGGGGATAGGCCGCTTGACTTTCCGGGCTTGAGCTTGCACAGTATGCTCTATTGTTCTATCAATAGAACAATGTAACTCAACTCCCCACCCCATCATCGAGGAAAAACCATGACGTCTCAAGCTCGCGTCTCCCGTCGTTTGGTCTTGCAGGCCGGTGCGGCTGCTTCTGCGCTCGGCGCCCCCGGCCTGTTGCTGGCCCAGCCCCGTGCGGTCAAGGTTGGCCTGGTCCATCCGGTCAGCGGTGGCCTGGCCTACAGCGGCGGTCAAGGTCGCCTGGGCTGCCAACTGGCCATCGACGAGATCAATGCGGCTGGCGGCATCAAGTCCATGGGCGGCGCGCGGCTGGAGGCTGCTCTCGGTGATTCGCAGTCGCGTCCTGAAATTGGCGTTTCCGAGGTCGAGCGTCTGCATCAGGAGGGTGTGGCCGCCTATGTGGGCTGCTTCTCCAGCGCCATTGCCTTGCCGGCTACCCAGGCGGCGGCCAAGTACAACACCCCTTTCATGATTGATGTGGGCGTGTCCGACAACATCGTCAACCGAGGCCTGAAGAACGTGTTCCGGTTGGCGCCGGGCTTTGGCAAGTGCGTCGACGATGCCATCGAAGGGCTGGGCCAAGTCAACAAGGCCGCTGGCGGCGTGGCCAAGAAGGCTGTGTTGGTCCACGAGGAATCGGAGTTCGGTACGGGTACGGCCAAGCTGCTGGCGGGCAAGCTCCCCGGCATCGGCGTTGAGGTGGCCGAGGTCATCAAGCACGCCAACCCGACGCGCGATTTCTCCAACGTGGCACTGCGCATCCGCAGTCTGCGGCCCGACCTGGTGATCATGAGTAACTACCAGAACGAGTATGTGCTGCTTGCGCGCACCCTGCATCAGCAGAAGGTCGATGTGGCAGCCATGTTCAGCGTGCTTGGCGGCGGCTTTAACTACAAGCTGGTGCAGGAACAACCCGAAGTGGCCCAGCACATGATGGACTTCAACCACTGGTTCAATCCGCGCAACCCACGCGCGGCCGATCTGCGCAAGCGCGCGGCTGATCGCGGCGCGCTGTTCACCTTCGAGGTGTATTGCGGTTACAACTCGGTCAAGTGCTATGCCGACGCTGTGCAGCGTGCGGGCACGGCCGATAAAGAAAAGGTCATCGCCGCTTTGGAGGCAAGCACCTGGTCGGACCACTTCATGCCTTACGGCGCGACCAAGTTTGTCAACGGCCAAAACCAGGGCGGTCGTGCGGTGTTGCTGCAGGCCAGCCGTACCGACATCGAAGTGGTCTGGCCCAATGAGTTTGCGGCGGCCAAGCCGGTTTTCCCCAAGCCCAAGTTCAGCTGATCGCGGCCTCGGGTTAGGCGTCCGCCACAGCCTGCGAGCGGCTGTGGGTGGGCGGGCTGTTCCTGCCTGGCGCGGGTGCAGTCCGCCTTCAGACCTCCCGGCCTGAAAGCAAGGAAGATCCGTGGATCCCTACATCTTGTTAGCGGCGGCCATCAACGGGCTGCTGATGGGCGGTATCTACACCCTGGTGGCGTCGGGCCTGACGCTGATCTACGGGGTGCTGCACATCATCAATTTTGCGCATGGCAGCATGCTCATGCTGGCCATGTTTGGCGCCTATTTCCTGCTCACCCTGGCAGGCGTAGACCCTTATGTTTCGCTCCTGATCATGGTTCCGGGCATGTATTTGCTGGGCTTTGCCTTGTACCGGCACATGATTGGCAAGCTTTCGTTGGGGCGCGATGAAAACATCCTGCTCATCACCTTGGGTCTGTCCATCTTGATCGAGAACCTGGCGCTGATGTTCTTCAAGGGCGATTCGCGCACGATTTCGCTGTCCTACAGCGACAAGATGATCGAACTGGGCCCCTTGCTCTCGGGTGTGCCCAAGGTGGTTTCGTTCGTTGCGGCCATGGTGCTGTGCGGACTGTTGGGGCTGTTCATCACGCGCACCGATACCGGCAAGGCCATTCGCGCGGTGGCCAAGGAGCGCATGGGCGCCCGCCTGGTGGGCATCGATGTCGACCGCATCTTTGCCGTTTCCTTTGGTATAGGTCTGGCCACGCTGGGCGCAGCCGCCTGCCTTTTGATGCCCATCTTTTATGTCTCGCCCTCCAGCGGCCATGTGTTCGTGATCGTGGCCTTCACCGTGGTGGTGCTCGGAGGCATGGGCAGTTTTCTGGGCGCGGTGATCGGGGGCTTGATCGTCGGTCTGACCGAATCCTTCGGCGGCCTGTTCCTGGGTGAGAGTCTGGGGCAGATCGGGATTTCGCTGATCTTTATCCTGATCTTGCTTTTCCGGCCTTCGGGACTGTTCGGAGACAAGCGATGAAGTCGGCGCATCATCCCTGGGCGGTTCACGCCCTGCTGCTGGTCCTGGCGCTGGTCTTTCCGCTGGTGTTCAGTTCTCCCTTCATGGTCAACTTTGCGGTACTGGCCTTGTTCTATGCTTTCATCGGGCAGTCTTGGAATATCGCGGGCGGGTTTGCCGGGCAATTGTCCTTCGGGCATGTGGCCTTCTTCGGGGTGGGTGCCTATGCCTCGACCATCGTGCAAATGCGCTTGGGCTGGAATCCCTGGTTCGGCCTGCCGGTCTCGGCGCTGGCCGGCGCTGCGGCTGGATGGTTGATTGCCGTGCTGTCCTTCCGCGCCGGACTCAAGGGCTCTTACTTTGCGCTGATCACCCTGGCTTTCTCAGAGGTGTTTCGCATCATTGCCAACTCGGTGGAGATCACCGGTGGCGGACTGGGCATGCTGATCCCGATGAAGCAGACCGCCGCCAATTTTCAGTTCGGTGACCGCCGCGTTTTCTACTACATCATCCTGGCCTTGACGGTGGTGTCAGTGGCTCTGGCTTTGTGGCTCAAGGCCTCGCGCTTCGGCGCGCGACTGGCTGCCATACGAGAGAACGAGGATTCGGCGCGCGCCCTGGGCATCAATGCGTTTGCTGAGAAGACCAAGATCATGATGATTTCCGGCGCCATCGCGGGTGTCGGAGGCTGCTTTTTTGCGCAGTATTTCCTCTACATCGATCCGATGATCGCCTTCGGCGTCGACAAGTCGGTGGAGATGCTGCTGGTGAGCATGATCGGCGGCGCTGGAACGGTGTATGGCCCGTTGATCGGCGCCGTCTTGTTGGCGGCCATCAGTGAGGTCACCCGTGCCTGGTTCACTCTTCAGGGGCTGTCTTTGGTGCTTTACGGGGCCTTGCTGGTGGTGATCATCGCCTACCTGCCTAACGGGCTGATTGATCTGTTCAAGCGGCGCTCGGGCCGTTCCGGAGGCCCATGATGCTCAAGGTCACCAATCTGACCAAGATTTTTGGTGGACTGCGGGCGGTGGACAACGCGTCGCTGCAAGTCGATGAGGGCCGCATCGTCGCTCTGATCGGCCCGAACGGCGCCGGCAAGACGACCCTGTTCGCCTGCATCGCCGGCTTCCTGCCGATCAACCAGGGGCGTGTGGAGTTCCTGGGGCAGGACATCACCGGCATGAAGGTGCACGACATCTCCCGCCGCGGCATGGTGCGCACTTTTCAGATCACCCAGCCCTTTGCCAAGCTGTCGGTGATCGAGAACATCGCGGTGGGCTCGCACCAGTTGCATGCCAGTCGCGCCGACGCGTTGGCGCATGCGCGTACCGTGGCCGAGCGCGTGGGCATGCCCGCGTCCATGCTCGATCAGCCCGCGGCTGAATTGACCGTGGCCGGGCGCAAGCGGCTCGAATTGGCGCGCACCCTGGCCACGGAGCCCAAGCTGCTGCTGCTCGACGAGGTGATGGCAGGGCTCAATCCGCAAGAAATCCTGGAGATCATCGCGATCGTTCGCAAAATCCGCGACAGCGGCGTCACCATCCTCTTGATCGAACACGTGATGCACGCGGTGATGAGTTTGTCTGAGCATATTTATGTGCTGTCTTACGGCAAGATCATCGCCGAGGGTGCGCCGTTGGACATCGTCAACAACCGCGATGTAGTCGAGGCCTACCTCGGCCGCGGGGCGGCCGACCAGATGGCCGGTGTGGCAGGAGGTGGCCATGCTTGAGATCCGTCAATTGCGCGCGGGCTACGGCAGTGTGGAGATCTTGCGCGGCATCGATCTGGATGTGGCTGCCGGTGAAATCGTCGCGGTGCTCGGCAGCAACGGGGTGGGCAAGTCCACGCTGAACAACAACATTTCTTCCCTGTACAAGCCTTTTGGCGGCTCGATCCGTTTTCAGGGCGAGGAGATTGCGGGACTGTCGTCCAGCGAGGTGGTCAGACGCGGGCTGATCCATGTGCCGGAAGGTCGTCGCATCTTCCCCAACCTGAGCGTGCGTGAAAACCTCGAGCTGGGCAGCTTGGTGCGCGGGCGCCAGAGGCGCGCGCAGAACATCGAGAAGGTGGTGGACATCTTCCCGCGCTTGCGCGAGCGCTTTGGTCAGCTGGCCGGCACGCTCTCCGGGGGCGAGCAGCAGATGCTGGCCATCGGCCGCGGTCTGATGTCCGAGCCTGTTTTGCTCATCATGGATGAGCCTTCCCTGGGCCTGTCCCCGCTGCTGGTCGAGCAGATGTTCGAGTTGATTCAGCGCATCAACCGCGACGGTTTGCCGGTGCTGCTGATGGAGCAGAACGCGGTGCAGACGCTGGCCATTGCCCACCGGGCTTACATCATTGAGAACGGGCTGGTGGCCATGCAGGGGCGCTCGGAGGATCTGGCCCGCGACCCCGAGTTGCGCAAGAACTATTTGGGGCTTTAAGGCATGCAGACCAGCGCCCCCGAGCTTGCCGGCCGCCGTGCCCTGGTCACCGGCGCGGGCTCGGGTATAGGCTTGGCCACGGCCTGTTGCCTGGCTCGACATGGCGCCAGGGTGGCGGCTGTGGTGCAGCATCCGGCACAGCGCGAAACCCTGCTGGCGGCCCTGCCGCAAGCCCATGTCCTGGTGCAGGATTTGCTCGATGAACAGGCCTGTGCGGGACTGCCCTTGAAGGCCATGGACGCGCTAGGCGGGCTCGATGCGCTGGCCTGCTGCGCAGGTATTTTCTTCAAGAAAGGTTCGGACGACACGACGCTCGATGAATGGCGCCAGACCTTGGCTCTCAACCTGGAGTCGACCTTTATCCTGACGCGTGCGGCCATTGCTTGCATGCGACCGCAGGCGCTGTCTGATGCGAGCGTGGTGGTCATCAGCAGCCAGATCGGTCAGGTGGGCCATGCCCGAGGCGCGGCCTATGCGGCCTCCAAGGCCGGGCTCAACGGCATGGTGCGCTCTCTGGCGCTGGAGTGGGCCGATCAGCGCATTCGCATCAACGCGGTCGGCCCTGGGCCGGTGGCCACCCCCATGGTGGCTCCGGTGATGGCCGACCCGGCCGCCCTGGCGGCGATGCAGGCGTCGATTCCCATGGCCCGTCTGGGTCAGCCTGAGGAGATTGGCGAGGTGGTCAGCTTTCTGTTGTCAGCGCGCGCCTCGTTCATCACCGGGCAGGTTTTGTGCGCAGACGGCGGTTTTACCGCGCGGTGAGGCCATGAGTACGCTTCCTCTGTCCCAGGTGGCTCGCGTGATCCGCAGCAAGAATGCGGGCCCTCTGTGCCTGACGGTTGATCTGTTTTTTCCGGATCGTCCGTCCTTTGAGCGTGCCCGGGACAGCGCGGCTTTGAAGTTGTCCTCCCTGGCGCTGCTCTATGGCCTGGACGCCTCGCAGATTCGCCGCTTTGATCTGGAGTCGATTCTGGCCATCAAGCTATCGATGCCTCGGCGCCTGTGCGCGGGTGATCCCGGCGACGGCGATGTCTACGGGGCTCAGCAGCATGGTCCCTTGCTGGAGTTGCGGGTGTGAGCGCGACCGAGCGTTTGCTGCAGTCGCACCGTCCCGGCGGGGAGCGTCTGCGGGTGCTGTCAGCCACCGGGCAACTCGGTTTTGGCATCGTGGAATCGTCGTTCGAGCGGGGGCTGGCGCTTCGGCCGCATTTCATCGGCTGTGACATGGGTTCCATCGACCCCGGCCCCTACTATCTCGGCTCGGGAGAAATGGCCGCCCCTCGAGCCATGGTCCGCCGCGACCTGGAACTGGTCCTGCGTGCGGCGCGCTCGCTCGACGTGCCTTTGATCATTGGCAGCGCCGGCACCGCAGGGGCCCGACCGCATGTGCAGGCAACGCTGGATTTATTGCGGGATATCGCCCGCGAAGGCGCTTGGTCCTTGCGACTGGCGGTGGTGCACAGCGATGTGCCGCGGGAGATACTCGAGCGCGCCGCGCGGGAGGGCCGTCTGAGCAGCCTCGAACCGGTGGCCGCTGCCCTGCCGGTTCCAGAGCCTGCGCAGATGCAGGCCTGTGCCCATGTGGTGGCCCAGTGCGGCTGCGACACCTTTGAAGCGGCCCTGCGCACCGCGCCGGACGTCCTGGTGGCCGGCCGATCCTGTGACACTGCGATCTTTGCCGCCCTGCCGCGAATGCTCGGCTATGACGCCGCGCTGGCCTTGCACATGGCCAAGATCATTGAATGCACGTCCCTGTGCTGCGAGCCCGGTGGCCGCGATGCGATGCTCGCTGAGCTGGGGCCCGAAGACTTTATTCTGGAGAGCATGAACCCATCGCTGCGAGCCACCCCGGCCTCGGTGGCGGCGCATGCCCTCTACGAGCAGGCCGATCCCTGGCGCGTCGAGGAGCCCGAGGGTACGCTGGACTTGCAGCAGGCCCGTTACGAGGCCCTCGATGACCGTCGCACCCGGGTCAGCGGCGCGCGTTTTGTGCCCAGGCCCAGTCCTACGCTCAAGGTGGAGGGCGCGATGCGGGTAGGCGCGCGGGCGGTGCTTTTGGCCGGAGTGGCCGACCCCCACCTGATCGCTCGCTTGCCGGTCGCGCTCGATGAAGTGCGCGATCGTGTGCGCAAGTTGCTCCCCGGCTCCTGGCGCTTGGTCCCCCACCTCTACGGCCAGGGCGCGGTGCGGCCTTTACCGTCATCGGCGTGCAGCGGTCAGGAGCTTGGCTTGGTGCTTGAGTTTCTGGCCGACGAGGCCGAACTGGCTCGCACGGCTGCTGCCGTCTTCAAACAAAATTTGCTGCACTACGGCTATCCGGGTCGCCTGAGCACCGGGGGCAATTTGGCCTTTGCCTTCACCCCCTGCGAGATCGATGCGGGGCAGAGTTACCGATTTGTGCTCTATCACTTGCTCCAGGGGGTTGACCCGGCCGATGTGTTTCGCGTCGAGGTACAGGCCTGGTCATTTCAGGAGGCCCTGGCATGAGTGCAAGGCTGCCGCTGACCAAATACCACCAGATCTATCTAGTGCTGCGCGAGCAATTGCAGGAAGGCCGGTTCGCCCAGGGCATGCCGGCCGAGACGGAGCTGGCGCGACAGTTTGGCGTGGGTCGGGTTACGGTCCGGCATGCGATGGAGCAATTGGTGGTCGAGGGCCTGATTTTGCGGGTGGCCGGTCGGGGCACTTTCCCGACGGCCCATGCCCGCTCGCTCTCGGCCGGCAACACGGTTCAGGCGCAGCCGACCCGGCTGGCCGGTTTGATGGAAAACATCGTCAGCGCCAGTCGTTCCACCACGGTCAAGGTGCTCGACTGGTCGACCGTTGAGGCCTCTGAGGTGGTAGCCAGCGCCCTGGATCGGCCCGTAGGCACGGCGGTGAAGAAGGCGGTTCGCCGCCGCAGTTCCCGCGAAGGGCCGTTGTCCTACATCACCGCCTATGTGCCTGAAGAATTGGCCTCGGGCATCTCACGCCGCGATCTGAGCGGCAAGCCCATCTTGCAGTTGATCGAGGAGGCGGGCGTGGTTTTGGGCCGGGCCCAACAGACGATCTCGGCGCGTCAGGCGGATGCGCTGGTGGCGCAGGAACTCGGCGTGGCCATCGGCACGGCTTTGCTGGCCGTGCGGCGGCGGGTGTTTGACGTGCATGATCGGCCGGTGCAGTGGCTCGAAGGGCTGTATCGTCCCGACCGTTACGAGTACCAAATGGAAGTCTCGCGTATCGGCAGTGTCGATGCGCGGATCAGTGTCAAGGATCAGGAGGGTGGGGCATGAGCGGGCAGCCACGCCGGATTCAGGAGAGACGATGGTGAACCAGTCGCAAGCATCTGCGCAAACCTTGGCTCAAAAACTCATTGCCAGGGCGGCGGGTCGACGGGCCGTCTCGCCCGGTGAGATCGTCAATTGCAAGGTCGATCTGGCCATGTTCCACGATTCATCGGGCCCGCGCCGGCTCAAGCCCATGCTCGAGGAGCTGGGCGCTCAGGTGTGGGACAAATCGCGCGTTGTGCTGGTGATGGATCACTACGTACCCGAGCAGGACGACGATTCGCGTCGCATTGTTCGCATTGCCCGTCAATGGGCCCAGGATCAGCAGTTGCCGCACGTCTATGACAGCCTGGGTATCTGCCACGTGGTGTTACCGCAAAAAGGCCATCTCAGACCGGGTTTGTTTTGTGTGGGCGGAGATTCTCATTCGCCGACCGGGGGTGCTTTTGGCGCCTATATGTTTGGTATCGGCAGCACCGAGATGCTGGGCGTGGTGGTGACAGGCGAGATCTGGGTGCGGGTGCCCGAAACCTACCGCATGCGATGGCGCAATCGCTTGCAGGCCGGGGTGAGCGCCAAGGACATGATGCTGCACTTGATCGGCCGCTTTGGCATGAATGGCGGCGACTACCAGGCGGTGGAGTTTTGCGGCCAGGCGGTCCAAGCGTTGTCGATGCAGGAACGCATGACTTTGTCCAATATGAGTGCCGAACTGGGCGCGCAGGCCGGTCTGATTGCACCCGACGAGGTCACCCGCGCTTGGTTGGCCGGGGTGGGGGTGACCGATGTGCAGACCGAAGGCTGGTCCACCGATGAGGCTGCATCGTGCGTCACCCACGATTTTGATGCGGCTGAGTTGGCCCCCCAGGTGGCCGCGCCACACAGTCCGGCCAACACCCAGCCGGTGCAGGCTTTTGATGGCACGGCGGTTCAAGTGGCCTATGTGGGCGCCTGTACCGGTGCCAAGCTCGACGACCTGCGTGCGGCCGCTCAGGTCTTGCGCGGCCGCACAGTGCCATCGGGGGTGCGGTTGATGGTGGCGCCGGCCAGCCAGCAGGATCAGGCGCAGGCGGAGGGGGAGGGCGTGATGGAGGTGCTGCGTTCGGCCGGCGCCGAGGTGTTGCCCACCGCCTGCGGCGCCTGTTCGGGTTACGGCGGCAGCATCCCTGATGGCGCCCATGTGATTGCCACCACGGCAAGGAATTTCAAGGGTCGTATGGGCTCGGCGACGGCCCAGGTGTACCTGGCCTCTCCCTATACCGTGGCGGCCTCGGCTTTGCGAGGACGGATCACGGATCCGCGTGAGGTGCTGGCATGAGCGGCCCGCACAAGGTTTGGAAGCTCGGCGCGGATGTCGACACCGATCAACTGGCGCCCGGCGCCTACATGAAGCTGGGGCTGCCCGACATTGCTGCGCACTGCCTGGAGGGTGTGCGACCGGAGTTCGCCGCTGCGGTTCGGCCCGGGGATGTGATCGCTGCCGGTGCGAATTTTGGCATCGGCTCCTCGCGCGAACAGGCGGCCGGCGCTCTTGTCCAACTGGGCGTCAAGGCGGTGATTGCGCCTTCGTACAGCGGTCTGTATTTTCGCAACGCTTTCAATTTGGGGCTCTTGCTGCTGACCTGTCGACAGGCTCCGTTGCTCGAGGAGGGTGAGCGGGTGGGGCTGGACTTGGCCGCCCGGGCGGTGGTGCGCGCCAATGGACAACGCCTGGAGTGCGATCCCATCCCCGACTTTCTTCTAGAGATGGTGCAGGCCGGTGGCCTCCTGCCGCAACTCAAGCGCCGTTTGCACGGGCCGGAGGTGTCTGTATGAATGAGTCGTCTTTGCCCCAAGTGGTGCGCGCCGACGGCATGCCCGCCGGCACGCCCGAGCTTGCGGTGGTCATCGTGGGTGCAGGCGCCTGCGGCTTGACCACCGGTATCGCCCTGCGACGCGCTGGCGTGGACTGCGTCATCCTCGAGCGTGATGCCCGGGCCACCGGGTCGACTGCCTTGTCCTCCGGCTTCATTCCGGCGGCCGAGACCGCTCTGCAGAAGTCGCTGGGCATCGAGGATACGCACGAGATGCTGGTGGAGGACATTGTCAACAAGGCCCACGGGCAGGCTCCCCGGCCCTTGGTGCAGGCCTATGTCGAGGCGGTCACAGAGGCCCTCGATGCGCTGCAGGCGTATGGCCTGCCCTTCGAGATCGTCGATGGTTTTTTATATCCGGGTCATCGGGTACGGCGTATGCACAGCATGCCCGAGAAAACCGGGGAGACCTTCATCACGCGGCTGGAGCAATTGGCCGTGGCCCAGGGGGTGGATATCCTGCTTGAGGCCCTGGTGCGCGAGCTCTGGGTCGATGCCGATCAGCGTGTTTTGGGTGTGGGCTACCAGCGACCCGATGGGCAGATGGAGTACCTGGCCTGCCGGCAGTTGATGCTGGCCTGCAATGGTTTTGGCGGTAATCCGACGCTGGTGCGTGAGTTGTTGCCGGAGATGGCACAGGCCACGTTTGCCGGCCATCAGGGCAACGACGGCACGGCCATTGGCTGGGCGCGCCAGCTGGGTTTGCGCATGGCCGACCTCGATGCTTATCAGGGCCACGGGTCCTGGGTCACGCCGCAGGGCGCCTTGATGACTTGGGCCTTCATCATGGAGGGGGGGGTTCAAGTCAATGCGCAGGGTCGTCGGTTTAACGACGAAACCGGGGGCTATTCGGAGGCGGCGGTGCATGTGCTGGCGCAGCCCGGCAGTGTGGCCTGGAATGTGTTCGACGGGCCGCTGCTTGAGCTCTTGCGGGGCTTTCCCGATTTTCGTGATGCCGAAGCGGCCGGCGCCTTGCGCATGGCGACCGATGCGGCGGCCCTGGCCGCGCTGATCGGTTGCGATGTCTCGATGCTCAAAACCACCCTGGCCGAGATCAGGCCCGGGCACACCGATGCCTTCGGGCGCCGCTTCACCCGAGCCCTACAGGCGCCTTATTACGCGGTCAAGGTCACTGGCGCTCTGTTTCACACCCAGGGCGGACTCGATATCGACACCCGTTGCCGCGTGTTACGGTCCGATGGACAGGCTATGGTCAACCTGTACGCCGCCGGTGGTGCCGCCCGTGGGGTGTCCGGGCGGGGGGCAGACGGCTACCTCGCGGGCAACGGCTTGCTCAGTGCGGTGGGCGGCGGCTGGTTGGCCGCGCGCGACATGGCGGCCCGGTTTTCCGCGGGTGGTCTGGACTGAAACCTCTTGAACAAACCAAAAGCTCATCATGAACCTGGCCCAACGATTAAAACAACCCCAGGCCGTGCTGGCTCCTGGCGTTTATGACGCGCTGACCGCGCTGGTGGCCGAGCAGCAGGGCTTTGAGGCGCTGTATCTGTCGGGCGCCTCGATTGCCTACACCCGCCTAGGCCGTTCAGATATCGGCCTGACCACTGCCACAGAGGTGGCCGACACGCTGGCGCGGATCACCGAGCGGGTGTCCTTGCCGGTCATCGTCGATGCAGACACCGGTTTTGGCAATGCGTTGAACACCCAGCGCACCGTGCGCACATTTGAGCGAGCGGGCGCGGCCATGATCCAAATCGAAGACCAAACCTTTCCCAAGCGCTGCGGCCACCTTGACGGCAAGGGCGTGGTGCCCGCCGCCGAGATGTGCGGCAAGCTGCGCTCAGCACTTGACGCCCGGCACAACCTGGATACGCTGATTCTGGCGCGTACGGATGCGCTGGCCGTTGAGGGCTTTGAGGCTGCGATGGATCGCGCCGAGCAGTACCTGGCCTGCGGTGTTGACGCGCTGTTCATTGAGGCCCTGCGCAGCCCTGACCAGATGCGTCTGGCTTGCCAGCGTTTTGCCGCGCGCATTCCTCTGCTGGCCAATATGGTCGAGGGCGGCAAGACCCCGGTGCAAAGCGCCTCGGAGCTCAGTGAACTGGGCTTTCGCCTGGTTATTTTCCCGGGGGGGACTGCCCGGGCGGTGTCGCACTTGCTGCGCCGGTACTATGCCAGTTTGCACCAGCATCAGACCACCGCACCGTTCAAGGAGGAGATGCTCGACTTCGATCAGCTCAATGCCCTGATCGGTACCCCTGACTTGCTGGCGCTGGGCAAGCGCTACGACGCCTGAGATCCGGCGCAGTCAGGATGGCTGTTGTGCGACCCTTGGAATCGATCACGGTGGTCTCGCTCGAGCAGGCCATAGCTGCGCCTTTGTGTACCCGTCATTTGGCTGATCTCGGCGCCCGGGTGATCAAGGTGGAGCGGACCGGTCGCGGAGACTTTGCGCGCGAATACGATCAGCGCGCGCGCGGACAGTCGTCCCATTTCGTGTGGGTCAACCGTTCCAAGGAGAGCTTGGCCCTGGACTTGAAGGATGCGGCCCATCTGGAGGTGCTGCGCGCCCTGATTACCAAAGCGGATGTACTGGTGCAAAACCTCGCGCCGGGCGCTACCGCGCGCATGGGGCTGGACGCCGCCACTTTGCGCAAGGAGCGGCCCGCCCTGATCGTCTGCGACATCTCCGGCTACGGTCAGGATGGACCTTACCGGGATCGCAAGGCTTACGACCTTCTGATTCAGGGCGAATCGGGTTTGATCAGCGTCACCGGTACCCCTCAAACGCCGGCCAAATCAGGCAACTCGATGGCCGATATCGCTGCGGGCATGTATGCCTATAGCGCGATCCTGGCGGCGCTGATCCAGCGTGGCAGAACCGGGGAGGGTTCGCATATCGATGTCTCCATGCTCGAATCCCTGGTGGAGTGGATGGGCTATCCGCTGTACTACGCCATGGACGGAGCGCAACCGCCAGCGCGCACTGGAGCCTCGCATGCCACGATACAGCCCTATGGTCCCTACGCTATCGGTGATGGCGTCGCGGTGATCTTGGGGGTGCAAAACGAGCGCGAGTGGCAGCGCTTTTGCGAGCAGGTGCTTGAGCGGCCGGGCCTGGCCGGCGACCCCCGCTTCGATTCGGTGTCGCGGCGCAGCGCCCACGTCGGGGAGCTGACCGCAATGATTGTCTCGGCCTTTGAGCATCTCACGGCCGAACAGGTCGAACAGCGGCTCGATGCGGCGCAGATCGCGCACGCGCGCATGAACACCATGGCCGACGTCTGGGCGCACCCCCAGCTCAAAGCCCGTCGGTGCTGGACCACCGTCGAATCACCAGCCGGACCGCTGCCCGCCTTCAAGCCACCTGCGCATCAAAGCGCTTTTGAGCCTCGCATGGACGCCATCCCCCGCGTCGGGGAGCACAACGAGGCGATTCTTCGCGAGCTGGGCTTGCGTCTCTAGGTGGCGGCCGGCCGGGCCTGCATCAGCTCAGTTGCTGCAAGGCCAGTAGCAGGCCGATCATCACAGGCTGGTGGACCATGTAATAGAGGAGACTCCAGGTGCCCAGGCGAGCCAGAGGTCGCACCACCGGCCCGACGGATGCAAAGACCCAGTGGCTACGCCGGCGCAGCAGGTAACGCATGGATGCATAGCCCCACAACAGGGGGCCGAGCCAGGGCAGCAGCGGCACGTAGTCTTCGGTCCGCGGTTTGGCAGAGATCAAACCAATCCAGTTCAGGCTGGGTCCGTCGAGCAGCTGCAGGCGCGGATCGCTTGCGATCAGCGCTGGCCCCACGGCGCCCAGAGCTACCGCCATCGCTCCGGCCAGCCACCAAAAAATATCGCCGCCGCGCCAGAGTGAAGCGGCCAAGCGCAGCGCGAGGAGCATCACCGCAATAGCGTGCAGGACGCCGAAATAGATGAAGCTGTCCGGAAACATCAAGCGCGAACCCAGGCTCACCAGCAGGGCGCAGCCCGCAATTTCAAGCCAGCGCCGCCCAAAGGCCCGCCACGTCTGGCCCTGATGCAGCGCCAGGGCCTGACTGGCCCCGGCACAAAACAAAAAGAGACTGACGATGAGGACCCGCTGCGTGGTCCATAGCGGGTCATGGTAGAAGTCTTGGATCCACCAGCCGAAGTAGGCCAGATCGAAGCCCAGATGAAACACGGTCATCCAGATCATGGCCAGGGCGCGGAGGGCGTCGAGGCGCTCGGATCGCATGGCCGGTCGGTCCCTAGCGGGCCAGCTGGTTGAGTTCGATGATGGGCAACAGGACAGCCAGCACGATGAGCATGACCAGCCCGCCCATGGCCACGATGAGCAGGGGCTCGAGCACCGTCGCCAGCTGCATGGCGCGCCGCTGCACTTCATTGCTGAGCTGTTGCGCTGCTCGATGCAGCAGGGCAGGTAGCGCCCCCGTTTGTTCGCCGAGCCGGGCAAACATGGACAACAGCATGGGAAAGCGCGGATGGGCGGACAGGGCCGAGGACAGAGGCGCACCTTCGCGCACCAAAACCAGCGCCTGCTGGGCATCGTGCCGCAGGGCCGTGTTGTGCAGGGTGTCCGTGGCCGCCTGTAGCGCGCGCAGAATAGGCACCCCGGCTTGCGCCAGCATCGCCAGCGTGCCTGCAAATCGTGCGGTGTTGTACCCCCCGGAGAGGCGTCCAATCACCGGCAGGCGCAGCCACAGGGCGTCGAAGGACCAGCGCAGAGCTTGAATACGCAAGAGTTGCCGGGCCGTGATGGCAGCGACCAGCAGCGCGGGCAGCAGCCACGGCCCGAGATGCCGCACCGCATCGCTGAGTGCCAGCATGAACACGGTCAGCCCTGGAAGCGCCCGCTTGCTCCCCGCAAAAACTTCAGCCACCTGGGGCACGACGTAGCCCAGCAAAAAGAAAACGATGGCGATCGCCACCGCGCTGACGATGGCCGGATAAAGGGCGGCGCTGAACAACTTGGCCCGCAGCGTCATTTGCTGCTCCAGATCCTCAGCCAGGCGGGTCAGCACCCGCGCCAGCTCGCCGCTTTGTTCGCCTGCCGCGATGACAGCGCGGTAGGTCAGATCAAACTCGCGGGGCATCTCGGCCAGGGCCTTGGCCAGGCTGCTGCCCGAATTGACTTCGGCCCGCAAGGTAGCGATGACCGCCCGACGTCTCTTGTGGCTGGCCTCTTCCACCAACATGCCCAGGGCGCGTTCGAGCGGCAAGCCGGCATCGACCAGCTCGGCCAGTTGGCGTGTCAGCAGAGTCAGCTCGGCCTGACCGAAGGCACGGGGTGCCCACAGCTCGCGCTGCCACCAGGGCGTGTGCGAGCTTGACCCCAGCGCAACGGCTGGGTCGACCTGCAAAGGAACAAGGCCTTGCGCCCGCAAGGCCGTGCGCGCCGCGCGAGGTGAGTCGGCCTCGATCACACCTTGCTTGTCTTTGCCTTGGGAGTCAATGGCGGCGTATGAGAAGGCGGGCATTTCGGGCGTGGAGTTGACCTCAGTCGCGCGTGACTCGGATGAGCTCTTGCAGCGAGGTGATTTGGCTTTGCACCAGACGCTGCCCATCGTCGCGCATCAGGATCATGCCGGCACGCAGTGCAGCGCTGCGCACCGCCTCCTCGGCAGCCCGTTCGTGGATCAGGCTGCGTATGGATTCATCAGTGACCAGCAGCTCGAAAACACCGGTGCGTCCGCTGTAGCCACTTTGGCCGCAGTGAGCGCAGCCGTTTCCAGCGCAATGCGTGCACAGCTTGCGCACCAGACGCTGGGCCAGCACGCCCAGCAGGCAGGAGCTCAGCAAGAACGGTTCAATGCCCATATCGGTCAGGCGGGTGACTGCGCTGACTGCATCGTTGGTGTGGAGGGTGGCCAGGACCAGATGTCCTGTCAGCGAGGCCTGGATGGCAATTTGCGCGGTCTCGAAATCCCGGATCTCCCCGATCATGATGATGTCCGGGTCCTGCCGCAGGATGGCGCGCAGGGCCCGCGCGAAATCAAGTTCGATGCGTGGGTTGACCTGGGTCTGTCCGACCCCCGGCAGCTCGTATTCGATTGGATCTTCCACCGTCATGATGTTGCTGCGCGAGGCGTCGAGCTGGCCGAGCGCCGCATACAGGGTGGTCGTCTTGCCCGAGCCGGTGGGGCCAGTGACCAGGATCAGCCCGTGCGGTTGTTGGATCAGGCTCTCAAAGCGGTTCAGGGTGCTGCCTTGCATGCCCACATCACGAAGACGCAGCCTTTGCCCTGATTTATCGAGCAGTCGCAGGACGGCTCGCTCTCCGTGTGCGCTAGGCAGCGTGGAGACGCGGATATCGACCGCCTGCGTTCCGATGCGCAGGGAGATGCGCCCATCCTGAGGCATGCGCTTTTCAGCAATGTCGAGTTCGGCCATGATCTTGAGCCTGGAGATCAAGGCCGGATGCAGTCCCCGGTGCGGACGCACCACCTCGCGCAGTGTGCCGTCGATGCGAAACCGCACCGATGAATACTGCTCGTAGGGCTCGATGTGGATGTCGCTGGCGCCGTCTCGGGCGGCCTGGGTCAGCAGGGCGTTGAGCATGCGGATGATGGGCGCATCGTCCACCATCTCCAGCAAGTCTTCCACGGCCGGCAATTCCTGCATCATGCGGGAGAGGTCGACATCAGACTGCACCTGGTGAACCACCGCAGCGGCGCTGGATTCACTTTGTGCATACGCGCTGCTGATGCGTTCGGTCAGTTCCTCGACCTCGAGGTGATGAATCTGCAAGGGCTGTGGCCTGTCCCCATGGACCCGCAGAACCTCTCCGATCGCCTCTGGACCGCTCTGGCTGCACAGCCACAGATCCAGGCTCGTGCCGCTATCGGCCAGCAACACCTGGTGGCTGCGGGCAAAGGCGTAGGGCAGGGGGTAGCGCATGATCAGCGTGGGGTCGGCGCCGCTGCCGGTGTCGGGCCGGGCGCGATAGGCGGCAAGACCGGCGCTGCCTCCAGGCGCAGCACCGGGCTTGGGGTGGGCTGAGCGCCTTGCTGCAGACCGCGCATCAAGTCGTAGCGGTCCAGGGACAGATTCTGGCTCGCCGCCGCATCGCGCACCACGATGGGCCGCAGAAATACCATCAGATTGCTCTTGTTGCGTTTGCGTCCTTCGCTCTTGAACAAACGCCCAAGAAAGGGGATATCGCTGAGGCCGGGGATCTTGTCTTCGTTGCCCGCAAACTCATCTTGCAGCAAGCCACCGAGCACCACGGTCATCCCGTCTTCGACCAACACATTTGATTCGATGGAGCGTTTGTTGGTGATCAGCCCACTGGAACTGACCGTGGGGGAAATACTGGAGACTTCCTGAAAAATCTGCATGCGCACGGTACCGTTTTCGCTGATCTGCGGCTTGACGCGCAGCGTCAAGCCCACATCGCGCCGTTCGATGGTCTGGAAGGGATTGACGGAGCCCGAGCTGCTTCCAACATTGGCATTGGTGTATTGCCCGGTGACAAAGGGCACGTTTTGACCCACCACGATCTTGGCCTCCTCGTTGTCCATCGTCAGCAAGGTGGGGGTGGACAGGATGTTGCCGTCGCCGCTTTCCTGCAGAAAACGCCCGAGCATGCTCAAGGTGTAAGCTCCCCCGGCCCGGCTGAGAAATCCAAAATTGAGCCCCTGGCCCGGTACCACCCGGCCACTGGCGCCCTGGGTCTGCAAGGTCAGGATGTTGTCGCCGCCGCTGCCGAAGTTGGTGCCCAAAAATCCGATGGTCCCGTCCCCGCGCCGTCCGATCGGGGCCTGCCACTGAATGCCGAATTCCTCGGCCTTGTCGGCCCGCACTTCCACGATCAGGCTTTCGACGAGCACCTGAGCTCGGCGGGTATCGAGTTGGTCGATCACCGCACGCAATTGGCGGTACAGGGGTTCGGGCGCACTGATGATCAGCGCATTGGTCGAAGGCTCAGCCTGTATCTGACCGCCGGTCAGCGGCAGATTCAGGTTCTGGCTGCCTCCAGCGGTCGCGCCCGCAGCGCTGGCCGGCGCGGTGCCCATCGCAGCAGGGGCGCTGCCCGCACCGCCGGCTCGGGCATCGCTGGCAGCGATGGCGGCGCGCAGAGTGGCCGCGAGCTTGACCGCTTCGGCATTCTTCAGGTAGACCACATGAATGTTGCCCGCCGGGCCCGCTTGATGGGCGGGCTGGTCGAGTCGTTCGACCAGGCTGCGTGCCAGGGCCAGTCGCGCCGGATTGGCTGCGCGAAGGATGATGGCGTTGGACCGAGGCTCGGCTATCAGTGTGGTGCGGTACTGGGTGTCGGACTGCGCCGGTGCACCGCCACCGGCCGGCTGTGATTCGAGCAGGCGGCTGACCAGCGGGACCAAATCCGAGGCAATCGCGTGTTTGAGGGGGATGATCTCCAGCTCGGTCGCGTTGGGCATATCCAGCGCCGCGATGATGCGTCCGACGCGCTGCAAGTTCTCGGCGTAGTCAGTGACCACCAGCGAGTTGTTGCCGGGGTTGACGTTGATCGTGTTGTTCGGGCTGATCAAGGGACGCAGGATCGGCACCAGGTTGTTGGCGTTTTCGTGATTGAGCCGAAAGATCTGGGTGGCGATCTGGTTGCCGGGGACGGGCAGGGGCTGGTCACTGACCGTTCCGCCTTGCAGCTTGGCCTCGGCCTCCGGCACGATTTTGTAGAGGCCTGCCGACTCTACGACGGCGTATCCCTGCAGCCGCAGGGCCGCCAGAAACTGGTTGAAGGCGGCGGCGCGGCTGACCGGTCGATCGGTATTGAGGGTCAGCGTACCTTTGACGCGCGGATCGAGCACCACGCTGCGCCCGGCGATCAGGGCCATGGCGCGGGCCACTTCACTGATCTCGACGTTGTTAAAGTTCAGGGAGACGGGATCGCCCGGCCTCAGTACCGGGCGCTGGGCCGGGCCGGTGGTGCCCGGCGCTGGTACGGTGGCCGGTGACTGAGCCCACGCATGGGCGCACAAGAGCAGAGCCATGCAGGCGCCGCGTATGGGGGCATTGCTGTTCATAGAAAGACCTTAACCAATCGAAATGAGGGACCGCAGGCCATCGCGTCGTCCGATGAGGTTCAGAACCATCCCGAGCATGGGTTCCATCTCCGGGCTGGAGCTGGCCTGTCCTTCAAACCGCAGGCGGCCCCCCCGCCAAGCCCCCTGGCCCTGCAAACTCAAGGGGCCCTCAACGGTGCTCAGTTGGAGGGACGGTTCTGGCCCACCCAGGATATCGAGCCTGTATCGGCCCAAGGGCTTGACGGAACTCATGGCCGAGGCCACATGTTGTGCTTCCAGGCTGGCCCGTCCCTGCCACTGCCCGCTGGTTCCCAGCCAATGCACACCCTGCGAGCGCAGGTGCAGGCTGCCACCGAGCCTGAGGGTGTTCATCGGGGTACCCAGACCGGCCAGTGGCTCGGCCGGCCACACCGACTGATGATCACTCAGGGACACCTTGGGCTTCCAGTGGCTCAGCGTCAAGCTGATCTGGAGCGCTTCGGACATGCAACAGCGGGCGTGCAGGTACAGCAGAGGCCCAGATCCGTCGATGCCCCAGCGCCATTCGATACGGCCGGGCAGGGCCGCTGCATCGCGACTGCCGGCCCCGGCCGTCAGCATGAGCCGGCCCGACCCGGACCAGACGGTTCCCGCCGTGTCGAACAATTGCAAGCGGCCACTGCTGGCCACCAGAGGCGAGAGCCAGCGTGCCGGTGCTTGATGCAGCAAAGCACCGGTCAGACCCAGCCAAAGTCCGAGGAGTGCCCAGATCCAAGGGGCCCGGGTCGAAGAGGGGGCGCCGCCTGACCGTCGTAGCGCCATGTCAGGGCAACTCCAGGGTGAACTGGCCGGTCCAATAGCCCGGTTCCGATTCCTGCAGGGAAGCTTGCACCACCCGGGCGCCGGTTTGAGGTCCGAGGGCCTGCAGCCATTGGGCCAGCGCCGCTGCTGAAATTCGGGGCAGGCTGGCGGTGATGCGCGGGCCATCGACACTGGCCTTTCCTCCAAGCTCCCCGATGGATTTGAATACGGCCTGCTGGCTCTGGGCGGCATCCAGCCGGGGCCGGGTCCGCAGGACCTCAGCCTGCGCCGCCAGATTTTGCAGGGCTGACATTTGGCTGGCAGACTGGATCCGGGTGGTCGGCGCGCTCTGCCACAGTGCCAGGGCCGGTTGCAATCCGTGGGACCAGAGCAGGGCCAGCACGATCAGCGCCGCAGCGATCAAGAGCATTGCACGCTCGCGTGTCTGCCGGGCTTGCCAGAAGCCCTGCAAGGGGGCGGACCATGAGGGTGTCTTTTTCATGGCGCTTGCAACTTCATTTGCCATTGCGCTCCGGTTCCGTCCAAGTCGTAGCCTTTGGGCGCCAGAGCGGTGCGCAGCTGCTTGGCCTGGGCGTCTGACAAAGGCCAGGCCCTGAGCTTGAGCAGCCCGGGGGTGAAATCCAATTGTTTTGGGGGCGGTCCCCCGGCTTCGGCCAGGGCCGTCAGCATCACGCCCAGGTCGCTGGCCGTGCTGGCTCCGCTGCTTTTGGCCAGTGCCTGAACTTCGCGTTGCATTTGAGGCAGCGGGTCGATGACGACCGTGATCTGCGGGAAGGTGCTTCGCAGAAGTTCAGTGCGCTGCTGTGCCTGGGCCTTTTGTTGCCGGCCTTCGTGGAAGGCCCAGGCCTGCAGACCCACCACATGCACCAGAACCAGCGCACCCAGGCCCCAGCGCAGCGGTCGCCAGTGTGGTGCGACCCAGGCCTGCCGCCCCAGACGTGAGAGCCGGTTGTGCCAACGCTCGGAACTGGCACTGGCCAGATCGAACTGGGCCAGATTCCAGGACGATTGCGCGGCTTGGACCATGCGCCGCGACTTGGAGACAAGCTCGGGCTTGCGTTTGAGGGTCTGCTCGGCCAGCAGGGCCAACTGCGGCTCGGACCACAGGGGCTCGTCCGCAAAATCTGCACCAAGCTCCTGATCGGGCCAAGCCTGACGGACACCCAGGGGCAGCACCTGTACATGGCCAGCACCGGTTCGCACCCACAGGGCCTGGCCTTCGTCGCCGATCACGTACTGCGAGGCCGCGCCGGGCTCGAATTCAGGCACGATGCGCTCCAGATCATGGCCTGCCTCCCGCACCAGGGCCACGGTCTGCATGAGCCAGGCCTTGTTGCATACCGCAACCGTGCACGACGCGCCGGCCCTCCAGCCGGGCGCCATCGCCATATGCAGGTCGCCCGGCTCTTCGAGAAGCTGCTCTTCCAGTAAACCGGCCAGGGCTGCACGCAGGCGGTGGGCAGGCAGGCGCGGCAGTTGGGCACGGTGCCAGGACAGTTTGAGGACGGGTACCACCAGAACCACCGGGCAGTCCCTGGGCCATTGCAGCGGCGGGCCGTCGATTTTTTCTGCATCCACCGCATCACGGCTGTCCAGCGTAGGCTCACGCTTGTCTGCAATCAGCCACGCTGACCAGGGTTCATCGGAGCTCAGCGGTGGGCCTGCGAGGATCCGTCGCATTAGCATCAAAGGCTTAATCGGGCGCCGATGTTAACCCTGGACGCTGTTAATAATGTTAACAATTGTGTATCTTGGGTCGCTCGCTTTTATGTCGCCGGCAACCGGCGGTGATAGAGTTCGAGCAGCTTTTCGGCTGTTCTTGAGGGCTGTTCTTCGTGGGACAGGTGGCCCAGACCCTCAAATCGGGTGATGCCAGCCCGCAGCGTCGGATCGAGCCGGGCCAGAACTTCTTCGGCTTGCGCGGGACGCACCGTTTTGTCGCCGGTGGCCACCATCAAGTCCAGTGCCACGCGTAGCCGCGGCAGTCGATCGGCCAGTTCGTGCAGATCCCACTGCGCCATCATGCCGAGGGCAGCCGCTGCATGGCTGGGGCTGGCCACCAGCTTGGCGTAGAGGTCCACTCCCTCCGGGTTGATGCGCGAGCCGGTGCTTTGCAGAAGTCGCTCGGTGACGGCGCGGTCTCGGGCCTGGTGGGCGAACAACCGGGGTATCCAGTGCAGGCCGGCCATGAGCCGCGCGGCCGGCGCGAAAAACTGACCGGCCAGTCCGTGCAGCGGAAGCAGGGCCCCGTTGAGGCTGATGATCAGGCGTGGCCGCGACAGGCGGTCCAGGGCCATGCGCACCGCCACCGCCGCACCGGCTGAATGGCCCACAATGAGTTCGGGTTGCAGCTTAAGTTCATCCATGAGCGCTTGCACACCCGCAGCCATTCCGGGCAGCGACAACAGAGGGGACGAAGCACCTTCGGCGGGCAGTTCGGTAAAGGCATGTCCTGGCAGGTCCAGGCTGAGAACCTGCATGGAGCCGGCCAGCAAGGGCGCGACATCGCGCCATGAATGGGCTGAGGCGCCGGTGCCGTGAAGCAGCAGCGCGGTGGCTGCGTGCGGCGCGGGTGCGGGCCAGTGCTGTACATGCCAGCGCAGACCGGCGGCTTGTACAAAGCGGCTGCGCTCGCGGTGCGGCCAGTCCTGCCCGTCGCGCTGCCAATCCAGGGCTTGGAGGCGACTCATGAACCCTCAGACTGCCTCGGGCAGTGCCATGCGCACCGCTTGCGAGAGGCTGTTCGCATCGGCATGGGGCAGGGGCAGGTAGTGCGCCCGCATGGCCTGGGCCAGTTGCCGCGCCGCATCCTGCGGCTGCGGCGAGGTGTCGATCAGTAGGCAGGTCAGCGCCTCTGCGGCAAAGGGCCGCGCGGCAGCCAGAGCCTCCTGGGCAGCGCGGCTGCGACCCGGACTGCCATCACGCGCCACGTTAGCGCGGCCGTCGGTGAGCAGTACCACCAAGGGCGTGTCGCCGCTTCGGCTGATTTGGCTGGCGAGTTGGTGCGCCGCCTCCAGCGCGGCCGCCAGGGGCGTGCCGCCACCGCCGGGCAGGGCAGCCAGCGACCGCTTGGCGCGCGCTAGCGAGCGGGTGGGCGGTAAGAGCAACTGCGCCTGGGTGCCCCTGAAGGCGAGCACCGCCACGCGATCACGGCGGACATAGCAGTCGGCCAGCAGCAGCTCGACCGCTCCCTTGGCCTCGGCCAGCCGGTGCAGGGCCGACGAGCCTGAGGCATCGACCACGAAGACGGTGGTGGTCGAGCTGTGCTGGCGAAAGCGCCGGATGTGAAAGTCTTCGCGGCGCACCTCGATGCGTGGACCCGTTTGCGCTGTGCCGTCTGGCCCACGCAGCTGTTTTCGCAAGCGCTGCCACGGCGCGGCCGCCCGCAGGGTGGCCAGCACATGCAGCCGCGCGCCGCCGCGCAGGTCGCCGCGCACGGCTCCAAGCGGCCTTCCGCGTCTGAAATTCTTGTGGTCGGCGCCGGCCTTGCCGCCTGACGCCTGTTGACGCCGCAGGCCTTGACCGGCGCGCAGCATCGCCAGGACGCCCGGTGAGAGGCAGGCTTGCACGGCCGAGATCATCAACTCCTGCAACTCCTGCGCGCTCGGCAGTGAGGACTCCTCCTGTAGTGTCCCATCGTCGTGTTCATCGGGACCCGGGTCGTCGTGCTGCGCCTCGGGTGGGGGAATGTCCGCCTCCATCGGTGAAGCGCCGGCGGGCAAGCGGGTGGCCCGCGGAGCCAGGACCAGGCGCGCAGCCAATGCAGCATGCCGATCTTCCACGCAGCTGTGGCCTTCCAGTGCTGCCGCCGCCCGTGCGACCCGCACCGCCAACAGAGGCGGCCGCAAAGAGGCGATGCCCAGAGCCGCGGCGGTGGCGCACAGGGCTTGCAGATGCGTCTGAGGCAGGTCGATCTGTGCCAGGCGCTGTCGAGCTGCACGCACATCTTCGGCGGTCCGGGTCGGCGCCCATTCGAGCTGCGCTGCCCGTCCTAAAGCCTGCTGTTCGTCCAGCGCCTGCGGTGCCTGCAGCCAGAAGGCCAGGCGATCCTGTAAGGCCGGTTCGAGGCCTTCGTCTTCGTCCAGGCCTTCATCGAGGGCCACAAGGCCGATCGAGACGTCCATCAGTCGCACCAGTCCCTCGCGCTGCAGTTGCAGTTGCCCGGTGTCGAGGACCGCCCGCAGATGAGCAGCGGTCTGCGCTGGGAGCCGCTCGGCCATGGCCATCAGCACCAAGCCGCCGTGGGCCTGGCTGAGCAGGCCGGCCTTGAGCACCGGTCGGCCGCAGGTCAAGGTGGCCGTCAGGTCCAGACCGCCGAGCAGCTCGGTATCGCCCGTGCCGGCCGGCAACCGCCGCATCGGCGTACCCTCAGGCAGCAGGGACCGCAGTCGCGCCAGCCAAGCATCTCGCCAGGGGTGCGGTCCGCTGCGCAAGCAGACACCGCCCAGCCCGGCCGGATCGACGGCCAGCAAGGCAGCGGCCTGAGCTTCGTCATCGGTCAGCAGCGCCGGTTCATCGGCGAGCCGGTCGGGAGGCGGTGCGGACGAGGCGGCGGGGCGCATGTCAAGGGGCGGGGCGCCGGTAGCTCGCGAGGGCCTGAGCTGATGCGCCGATCAGCTCGGCATGATCTCGGCAAGCACCCGCTCGATGCGGGTGGTCGAGCCCGTATCGTCGAGTACATGTCGACGCAGACGATGGCGCAGTGCGGGCGCCGCCACGCGTCGCAGGTGGATGTCGCTGACCTGTCGGTGGCCTTCGAGCGCTGCGCAGGCCCGGGCCGCACGCAGCAGGGTCATGTCGCCGCGCAGCCCGTCGGTGCCCAAGGCCATGCACAGTTGGGAAGCCCTGTGCCGCGCACTCTCGGGGATGTCGATTTCCTGCAGTCGTTTGCGTGCCGTGCTGATTTTGCGGCGTATCTTTTCGGCGTCTTTTTCCCAGTGGGCACAGAAGCCGGCCGGGTCGCGCTCAAAGGCCTCGCGCCGGCGCACCACCTCGATGCGACTGGGCAGGTCATCGGGGGTTTTGACTTCCACCGACAGGCCAAATCGATCGAGCAATTGCGGGCGCAGTTCGCCTTCCTCCGGGTTGCCGCTGCCTACGAGTACAAATCGGGCCGGATGTCGGATCGACAGACCCTCGCGCTCGATGACGTTCTCTCCGGAAGCTGCGACATCGATCAGCAGATCCACCAGATGGTCTTCGAGCAGATTGACTTCATCGATGTACAGGAAACCGCGGTTGGCCCGGGCCAGCAAGCCGGGCTCGAAGGCCTTGATGCCTTGCGACAGGGCGCGTTCGAGGTCCAAAGCGCCGACCAACCGGTCTTCGGTGGCGCCCAGAGGCAGGTCGACCACTTGCACCGGCTGGGTGTGCGTCCTGGGCTTGCGGCCTTGATCCAGAGCTTGCCGGCAGCTGTCACAGCAGCGCTGCGGCTCAGCCGGATCGCATTGGTAGGGGCAGCCAGTGACCACCTTCATGGGCGGGAGCAGACTGGCCAGGGCGCGCACGGCCGTGGACTTGCCGGTGCCGCGATCGCCGAGCACCAGCACGCCCCCCATGGCCGGATCGATTGCGGCCATCAGGATCGCCAGCTTCATCTCGTCCTGCCCGACGATGGCGGCGAAAGGGAAGGTGTACGCCATCCGTCAAGTATGACACAAGAGTACACCCATACATGTCAACTTAGAATGACATATCCGGGTTTCTACGG
>CAZCSD010000027.1:0-32969 GCA_964501235.1 uncultured Polaromonas sp.
AGCAGCAGGTGCTGCGGGCCGATGCCGGCAAACTTGCAGCCTGGGCGGAGCAGGTCATTGGGAGCGAAGATCCGGCCGCAGCCTTGCAGGCCTCGACCTTCTGAATCACCCGACCTGATGCGGCGCCCGCCGGCGGGCCGGCCCTTTGGAGCGCGATCCGATTGGGTTTAGCTGCCGCTGGCCAGAGCGGCCGCATGCGCCTGCTGATCGGCGTGGTAGCTCGAGCGCACCATGGCGCCGACGGCGGCGTGTGAAAACCCCAGCTCGTAGGCCTTCGCCTCAAACATCTTGAAGGTGTCCGGATGGACATACCGGCGTACCGGCAAATGACTGCTGCTCGGGGCCAGGTATTGGCCGATGGTGAGCATGTCGATGTGGTGTGCGCGCATGTCGCGCATCACCTGCACAATCTCCTCGTCGGTTTCACCCAGCCCCACCATCAGGCCGCTCTTGGTGGGTACATGGGGAAAGAGCGCCTTGAACTTTTTCAGCAGGTTCAGGCTGAAGGCATAGTCTGAGCCGGGGCGCGCTTCCTTGTAAAGGCGCGGCACGGTCTCCAGGTTGTGGTTCATCACGTCGGGCGGCGCGGCCTTGAGAATCTCAAGGGCGCGGTCGTCGCGACCGCGGAAGTCGGGTACCAGGACTTCGATTTGCGTGGCCGGCGATAGTTCGCGCGTGCGGCGGATACAGTCGACGAAGTGGCCGGCACCGCCGTCGCGCAGGTCGTCGCGGTCCACGCTAGTGATCACCACGTAGCGGAGTTTGAGCGCGGCAATTGTCTTGGCCAGGTTCTCAGGTTCGTTGACATCGAGTGGGTCGGGTCGTCCGTGACCCACATCACAAAACGGGCAGCGCCGGGTGCACTTGTCGCCCATGATCATGAAGGTGGCCGTGCCCTTGCCGAAGCATTCGCCGATGTTGGGGCAACTGGCCTCCTCGCACACGGTGTTGAGCTTGTTCTCGCGCAGGATCTGCTTGATCTCGTAGAAGCGCGAGCTGGCGCTGCCGGCCTTGACGCGAATCCAGTCGGGCTTTTTGAGTACCTCGGCCGGTTCCACCTTGACCGGGATACGAGAGAGCTTGGCTGCGGCCTTTTGTTTGGCCCGCGGGTTGTAGTCCTCCAGGCTCTGGGCGTCTCGGACGGTGGGATGACTCATGGTGGTGCTCAAGGTGCGAGGCGGGCCGCCAATTTATGGCTCAGGAGCGCTGCGGCTTCGTCCCAGGTGATGGAGACACCGATTGTAGAAAGATCGATGGTTTTGAGGCCCGGGTAGCCACAGGGGTTGATACGCTCGAAGGCAGACAGGTCCATGGCCACGTTCAGGCTCAGGCCGTGGTAGCTGCGGTGCCGGCTCACCTTGATGCCGAGCGCGGCGATTTTGCCCAGGCCGCGGAAAGGATCGTTGATCGGCCGGGGCCCGCTGAGGGCGGCATGGGCCCGCGGATCGTCCAGCCGCACATAGATGCCCGGTGAGCCCGTCACCCGGTGTCCGGTGATGCCCAGGTGGGCAAGCGTGCGAATCACCGCTTCCTCGAGACGGTACACGTACTCCTTGACGAAATAGCCGGCGCGTCGCAGGTCCATCAGCGGATAGGCCACCACCTGACCCGGTCCGTGGTAGGTCACCTGTCCGCCGCGGTCGGTTTGCACCACCGGGATCTCCCCGGGCCGCAACAGATGGTCGGCCTTGCCGGCCAGTCCTTGCGTGAAGACGGGGGGGTGTTCGCACAGCCAGATTTCATCGGGCGTGTCGTCCTGGCGACTGTGGGTGAAGGCCCGCATTGCCTCGAGGGTCGGCAGATAGGCTTGCGGCCCGATTGACCGTATGAGCATGGGGTGGCTCAGAGCACCACCTTGACCATCGGATGGGAGGACAAGGCGCGGTACAACTCGTCGAGCTGTTCGCGGCTGGTGGCGGTGATGATCAGGGTGATACCCAGGTAGCGCCCCCCCTTGCTCGGCCGCAATTGAAGGCTTGTCTCGTCGAAGTGCGGATCAAAGGCCCGGGCCACATTGGTGATGGCCGTCACAAAGCCCTCGACTTGCTCGCCCATGACCTTGATCGGGAAGGCACTGGGGTAAGTGATCAGCGAGTCCTGGGGCGCGATGTTCATGGGCGGGGCTCGAAGGGAGCGAAAAGCAGTCTTTCAGTTTAGCCGCAGCACCGCGTTTGATGAGGACGTGAAACGGTTTGACAAGCTCTCAGTGTTTTTACCTATAATGCGCCGCCGCAATGATGAGTTAATGCAAATCTGCAGTAGGTTCGTTGCGAACAATTTTTAAAACCCGTTCGATCTTGGCTTTGTCAGATCGAGCCGGGTCTTTCAGGGCAGCCTTTCTTGAACACTTCGTCATCCTCCCTCGCCACGGCTTCCGGGTCGCCGCAAGGTCTGCACCAGGCGGCCGCGGCTCAGGCCCAGCCCTGGGATGAAGAGGCAGCGCCGCAGTGGCCGCGCGCTTTGACCCGGGAGCAGGTGGTGGCCTTGGGCATGGACCGGCCCTCGGTGTTGCCCCGGCAGGTGCTCGCCTGGCAGGCGCTGGCGGGCGTGGGCTTTGCGGCGGTACTGGCGGTCTTGAGCGGTCAGGCCGCCTGGGCCTGGTCGGCCCTTTACGGTTGTGTGGCGGTGGTGTTGCCGGCAGCGGTTTTCGCCAGGGGTCTGCGGGGGCGACTGGCATCCATCAACCCGGCTTCGGCAGCCATGGGTTTTCTCGTCTGGGAGTTCGTCAAGCTCGGCTTGTCCCTGGCTCTGCTGCTGTCCGCGCCGGTTCTGGTCGAAGATTTGAGCTGGCCTGCCCTTCTGGCGGGTCTGGTCGTGACGATGAAGGTGGTTTGGCTGGCGGTGTGGATTCAATCGCGCCGCCCCCGGACCGCGCGAGCAAGTTGAAGGGATAAGTAACAGATGGCTGCAGAACAGGGACCTACCGCTGGTGAATATATCGTTCACCACCTCGGCCACCTCCAGAACAAAAAGCCGGAGAGTGTTCTCGATTTCTCGGTGTTTAACCTCGATTCCCTTTTCTGGGGCATTTTGCTTGGTGTGGTCGGCACTTTCTTCCTTTGGCGAGCCGCGCGTCGGGCCACCTCGGGTGTGCCGGGGCGGTTTCAGGCGGCTGTGGAAATCCTGGTTGAGATGGTCGAGAGCCAGGCCAAGGGCATCGTGCACAGCGCCGAAAGCCGCAAGTTCGTTGCGCCCCTGGCCTTGACGGTTTTCGTCTGGATCTTCTTGATGAATGCCATGGATCTCTTGCCGGTCGACTTGATCCCCGCCCTCTGGCACGGTCTGGCGCCTGCGTTTGGGGCCAAGGATTACATGCGGGTCGTGCCGACTGCTGACCTTTCGGTCACCATGGGCCTGTCGGTAGCGGTGCTGCTGGTTTGCCTCTACTACAACGTCAAGATCAAGGGTTTGGGCGGCTGGGTGCACGAGCTCTTCACGGCGCCCTTCGGCTCGCACCCGGTGCTCTGGCCCTTCAATTTCCTGATGCAGATCATCGAGTTTGTGGCCAAGACGGTTTCGCATGGCATGCGTTTGTTCGGAAATATGTACGCCGGCGAGCTCATTTTCATGCTGATTGCCCTCATGGGGGGCGCTTGGTCCTTGTCGGCCACCGGCATCGGTCTGGCCATCGGCCACATCATTGCTGGCTCGGCCTGGGCCATCTTCCACATTCTGATCATCACCCTGCAAGCTTTCGTGTTCATGATGCTGACCCTGGTCTATGTGGGCCAGGCGCATGACGCCCACTGATCGGGTCTTCAGCAACACACCGTTTTCGTTTTCTCTCAACCCTGTCTCTTTAGGAGTTACATCATGGAAGTAATCAGCTTTGTTGCCCTGGCCGCCGGCCTGATCATCGGTCTTGGCGCCATCGGTGCCTGTATCGGCATCGGCATCATGGGCAGCAAGTACCTGGAGTCTGCTGCTCGCCAGCCTGAACTCATGGGTGAACTGCAGACCAAGATGTTCCTGCTGGCCGGTCTGATCGACGCGGCCTTCATCATCGGTACTGGTATTGCCCTGTGGTTCGCCACTGCCAATCCCTTCCTTGGCCAGATCGCCAACCTGCCGAAGTAATTTGCCGGCCCTCGTGCACAGACTCGGATTCCCCTGTCCCCGTTTGGGGCGGTGGTGTCGGGGAAAGGATTCAAAGTGAGCATTACCGGTACTCTCATCATCCAGATCATCGTCTTCCTGATTCTGGTGTGGTTCACGATGAAGTTCGTTTGGCCGCCGATCACGGCTGCGCTGGACGAGCGGGCGCGCAAGATCGCCGATGGCTTGGCTGCGGCTGACAAAGCCAAAGCCGACCTGTCTGCAGCCAACAGGCGCGTCGAGGAAGAATTGTCCAAGTCCCGCAATGAGTCGGCCGTTCGGCTGGCCGAGGCAGAGCGTCGGGCGCAGGGCATGATCGAGGAAGCCAAGGCCAAGGCCTCCGAGGAGGCGGCCAAGATCATCGCGGCTGCCCGATCCGAAGCCGAGCAGCAGACCGTCAAGGCCCGCCAGGTTCTGCGCGAGGAGGTGGCGCATCTGGCGGTCAAGGGCGCCGAGCAGATCCTGCGGCGCGAGGTCAACGCGGGCGTGCACGCCGACCTCCTCAACCGCCTGAAAGCGGAGCTCTAAGTCATGGCCGAACTTGCCACCATCGCCCGGCCCTACGCAGAGGCACTGTACAAGAGCAGTGCCTCTGATCTGAAAGCATCGCTGGCCTGGCTCGAGGAACTGGCCGCTATTGCGGCTGATCCCTTGACGCAGCAGTTGGCCGAGGACCCCAAGGTCACCGCTGAGCAGGTCTACCAGGTGGTCACCGGCGTCTGCAAAGCCGTGTTGCCGGAGAAGGCGTGCAATTTCCTGCGCACCGTGATCGAAAACGGCCGGCTGTCTGCGCTGCCTGAGGTGGCTCGACAGTTTCGCCTTCTGGTCAATGCGAATACAGGCACCTCCGATGCTTCGGTGTTCAGCCCCTTTCCGATTGAAGGGCAGGCGCTGGCCGATCTGGCGGCCACCCTGGAAAAGCGTTTCGGACGCAAGCTGTCTCTGTCGGTCCAATTGCAGCCCGATCTGATCGGTGGCATTCGTGTTGTGGTGGGCGACGAGGTGCTTGATACCTCGGTCAAAGCCCGTTTGGAACAAATGAAAGTGGCGCTGATCGCCTGAGTCGGGGCGCAGGGCATCAACCAACTTGAAAGAAGGAAAGAGTCATGCAACTCAATCCCGCAGAAATTTCTGAACTGATCAAAAGCCGTATCGAGGGGCTCGGGGCCAGCGCCGATATCCGTAACCAGGGCACGGTGGTGTCCGTGGCCGACGGTATTGTGCGCATCCATGGCTTGTCGGACGTGATGCAGGGCGAGATGCTCGAGTTCCCCGCCACCAAGGACGGCGCGGCCACCTTCGGCCTGGCGCTCAACCTTGAGCGTGATTCGGTGGGCGCGGTGATCTTGGGCGAGTACGAGCACATCGCTGAAGGTGACACCGTCAAGTGCACCGGCCGTATTCTGGAGGTGCCCGTGGGCCCCGAACTGATCGGCCGCGTCGTCAACGCCCTGGGCCAGCCCATCGACGGCAAGGGTCCGGTCAACGCCAAGATGACCGATGTGATCGAGAAGGTTGCGCCGGGTGTGATTGCCCGTAAATCGGTCGACCAGCCTATGCAGACGGGTCTGAAGTCGATTGACTCTATGGTGCCGATCGGTCGAGGCCAACGCGAACTGATCATCGGCGACCGCCAGACCGGCAAGACCGCCGTTGCCATCGACGCGATCATCAATCAGAAGGGTCAAAACATGACCTGCATCTACGTCGCCATCGGACAGAAGGCGTCGTCGATCAAGAACGTGGTGCGCGCCCTCGAGCAGGCCGGTGCCATGGACTACACCATCGTGGTGGCCGCCTCGGCCTCCGAGTCGGCCGCCATGCAGTACGTGTCGGCCTACTCAGGCTGCACCATGGGCGAATATTTCCGCGACCGTGGCCAGGACGCGCTGATCATCTATGACGACCTGTCCAAGCAGGCCGTGGCCTATCGACAAGTCTCGCTTCTGCTGCGGCGTCCCCCGGGCCGCGAAGCCTTCCCCGGCGACGTGTTCTATCTCCATAGCCGTTTGCTCGAGCGCGCCGCCCGCGTCAATGCCGAGTACGTTGAGGCCTTCACCAAGGGTGAGGTCAAGGGCAAGACCGGTTCGTTGACCGCCCTGCCCGTGATCGAGACCCAGGCCGGTGACGTTTCCGCCTTCGTTCCGACCAACGTGATCTCTATCACCGACGGCCAGATCTTCCTGGAAACCAGCTTGTTCAATGCCGGCATTCGCCCTGCCATCAACGCCGGTATTTCGGTGTCTCGCGTCGGTGGCGCAGCCCAGACCAAGCTGATCAAGAGCTTGTCTGGCGGTATCCGTACCGATCTGGCCCAGTACCGTGAGCTGGCTGCTTTTGCCCAGTTCGCCTCCGACCTGGACGAAGCGACCCGCAAGCAGCTCGACCGCGGTGCCCGTGTGACCGAACTGCTCAAGCAGCCCCAGTACAGCCCGCTGCCCATCAGCCTGATGGCCGCCTCGCTTTTCGCGGTCAATAAGGGCTATATGGACGATGTGGATGTCAAGAAGGTACTGGCCTTCGAATCGGGCTTGCACAGCCACCTCAAGGCCAGTCACGCTGCCCTGCTGACCAAGCTGGAAACCAGCAAGGCCATGGACAAGGACGCCGAGGCGGAAATGGTCGCGGCCATCACTGAGTTCAAGAAATCCTTCGCCTGATGGCCAGGCCGTAGAAACTTCTAGGAACTTATATGGCAGCAGGCAAGGAAATCCGCGGCAAGATCAAATCGGTGGAGAACACCAAGAAGATCACCAAGGCCATGGAGATGGTGGCCGCCTCCAAGATGCGCAAGGCGCAGGATCGCATGCGTGCCGCCCGTCCCTACAGTGACAAGGTGCGCAACATCGCTGCCAACCTGGGGCAGGCGCATCCTGAGTACACCCATCCCTTCATGCAGCTCAACGAGGCCAAGGCGGTTGGGATGATCGTCGTTTCCACCGACAAGGGTCTTTGCGGTGGACTCAACACCAATGTGCTTCGGGCGGCCACGGCCAAGCTGCGCGAGGTGCAGTCGGCGGGCCATTCGGTGCAGGCAGTGGCCATCGGTACCAAGGGCCTGGGCTTTCTCAATCGTATTGGTGTGCCGGTGGTCTCGCAGGTCACGCAGCTGGGCGATCGGCCGCATCTGGAAAAGCTCATTGGGCCCGTCAAGACCCTGCTCGACGCCTACAGCGAAGGCAAGATCAATGCGGTGTACCTTTGCTACACGAAGTTCGTCAATACCATGCGCCAGGAGCCGGTGGTTGAGCAACTGTTGCCGCTGTCCAAGCTCGAGGCCGACAAGGGCCAATACGGCTGGGACTACCTCTACGAGCCTGACGCCCAGTCGGTCATCGACGACCTGCTGGTCCGCTATGTCGAGGCCCTGGTCTATCAGGCCGTAGCCGAGAACATGGCTTCGGAGCAGTCGGCGCGCATGGTCGCAATGAAGGCGGCCACTGACAACGCCGGCAATGTGATTTCAGAGCTCAAGCTGGTTTACAACAAGACGCGCCAGGCGGCGATCACGAAGGAACTTTCGGAGATCGTGGCTGGCGCAGCCGCAGTCTGACCCCCACGGACCCAGGCCGAACGAAAACTCAAGGAACTGAAGAAGGATTCAATCATGGCTCACGCTCAAGGCAAGATTGTTCAGTGCATTGGCGCTGTGGTGGACGTGGAATTCCCCCGCGACCAAATGCCCAGCGTCTACGACGCGCTCAAGATGGAAGGCTCGGCTCTGACGCTCGAAGTGCAACAGCAGCTCGGTGACGGCGTGGTCCGAACCATTGCGCTGGGTTCTTCAGACGGCCTGCGCCGCGGCAATGTGGTTTACAACACCGATGCGCCGATCACGGTTCCGGTGGGTAAGGCCACCCTGGGGCGCATCATGGACGTGCTGGGCAATCCGATCGATGAGCGCGGCCCGGTCGACCAGACCCTGACTGCATCGATCCATCGCAAGGCTCCGGCCTATGACGAGCTCTCGCCTTCCACCGAGCTGCTGGAAACCGGCATCAAGGTGATTGATTTGGTCTGTCCCTTCGCCAAGGGCGGCAAGGTGGGTTTGTTCGGCGGTGCCGGTGTGGGCAAGACCGTGAACATGATGGAGCTCATCAACAACATCGCCAAGGCGCACTCGGGCCTGTCGGTGTTTGCCGGTGTGGGCGAGCGTACCCGCGAGGGCAACGACTTCTATCACGAGATGGCCGATTCGGGTGTGGTCAAGCTCGACAATCTGGCCGAGTCCAAGGTGTCCATGGTTTACGGGCAGATGAATGAGCCCCCGGGCAATCGTCTGCGGGTGGCTTTGACCGGTCTGACGATTGCCGAGTCCTTCCGCGACGAGGGCCGGGACGTGCTGTTCTTCGTGGACAACATTTATCGTTATACCCTGGCTGGTACCGAGGTGTCCGCCCTGCTCGGCCGTATGCCCTCTGCCGTGGGCTACCAGCCGACACTGGCCGAGGAAATGGGCCGCTTGCAAGAGCGCATCACCTCAACCAAGGTCGGATCGATCACCTCGATCCAGGCCGTTTACGTGCCCGCCGATGACCTGACCGACCCCTCGCCGGCCACCACCTTCGCCCACCTGGACTCGACCGTGGTGCTGTCGCGGGATATCGCGGCTCTGGGCATTTACCCGGCGGTCGATCCGCTCGATTCCACCAGCCGTCAGCTTGACCCGCACGTGGTCGGTGAGGACCATTACACAACTGCGCGGGCGGTTCAGGGCACGCTGCAGCGCTACAAGGAATTGCGCGACATCATCGCGATTCTGGGTATGGACGAGTTGGCCCCCGAGGACAAGCTGGCCGTGGCCAGAGCCCGCAAGATCCAGCGCTTCCTGTCTCAGCCTTTCCATGTGGCCGAGGTGTTTACCGGCTCCCCCGGCAAGTATGTGCCCCTGGCCGAGACCATCCGGGGTTTCAAGATGATCGTCAGCGGAGAGTGTGATCATTTGCCCGAGCAGGCTTTCTACATGGTCGGCACCATCGACGAAGCCTTCGAGAAAGCCAAGAAAGTTTAAGGAGCGCCCATGAACACCATCTTGGTGGATGTGGTCAGCGCCGAAGAATCGATCTTCTCTGGCGAGGCCCGATTTGTGGCTCTGCCTGGTGAGGTCGGTGAACTCGGCATCTACCCGCGTCATACGCCCCTGATCACCCGCATCCGGCCGGGCGCCGTTCGCATCGAGAAGGCTGACGGTACCGAAGAGTTTGTCTTCGTGGCCGGCGGCGTGCTCGAGGTTCAGCCCGACCATGTGACGGTGCTCAGTGATACCGCCATCCGGGGCAAGGACCTCGACGAGGCCAAGGCCAGCGAGGCGCGCAAGGCGGCCGAAGAGGCGGTCAAGAATGCCAAGAGCGACATTGATTTGGCCAAGGCGCAGTCAGAGCTGGCGGTCATGGCCGCTCAGATTGCCGCTCTGCGCAAGTTTCGCCAGAAACGCTGAAGCCAGTAGCCCCATGAAAAAAACCGGCCCGCGCGGCCGGTTTTTGCATGGGCGGGCGATGCAATTGCGCCTCGCACTCATATCGTCGCTGAGTTGCCCTTGGCAGCCAAGCCGTGTACAACTGCACAGCCCTGTTCATCAATCCTGATTTGTGGAGGCCCATGCCCAAGCCAGCCCCGCCCGAGACCAGCAGCCCCGACGAGATAGAGGCCAGTTTCTATGAGGCCCTGCAGACCGGCGATATCGAAAAGCTCATGGCCTGCTGGGCCGACGAGGACGATATCGTGTGCGTCCATCCGGGTGGCGGTCGGCTGGTTGGCGCCAGTCAGATTCGGGCGAGCTTTGAAGCGATGTTTGCCAACGGCACCATACAGGCCCGCCCCGAGCGGGTGCATCGGGTTGACATGATGGGAGCCTGCATGCACAACCTGCTTGAGCGCCTGGATATCCAGACGCCGGAGGGGCCTGCGCAGGCCTGCGTGATCGCCACCAACGTCTACCACCGTACTGCTCAAGGCTGGCGCATGGTGGTCCACCATGCCAGTCCGGGCAGTCCGGCTGAGGCGCAGGACCTCCACGATCTGCCCTCGGTGCTGCATTGAGGTCGATGGACTACCGCGCGCCTGTGTGGTTGCCAGGTGGGCATGTGCAGACCATCTGGGCCGCACGTCTGGCGCGCTGTGTTGATGGCCGGCCCATCCGATTTCGTCGCGAGCGCTGGGCCACGCCCGATGGCGACTTTGTGGACCTGGACTGGCTTGATGAACCGAGCGCGACCGGCCGACCGCTGCTGGTCTTGTTCCACGGTCTGGAGGGTTCCTCGCTCAGCCCCTATGCCCAGGCTTTTGCCAGTGTGGCGCGCAGCCGCGGTTGGCTGTATGTGGTGCCCCATTTTCGGGGTTGCTCGGGTACGATCAATGGGGCCCCTCGGGCCTACCATTCGGGTGACCATGAAGAGATTGACTGGATCTTGGAGCGCCTGGTCGTCCAGCATGGCCGGCAGGTGCTGGCCGTGGGCATCTCCCTGGGCGGCAATGCCCTGATGCGTTGGGCCGGGCTTGCTGGCTCGCTGGCCGCCAGGCGCGTGAGCGCCCTGGCTTCGGTGTGTGCGCCCCTGGATCTGATGGCCAGTGGCCGAGCCATAGGTCGAGGGCTGAACCGCTATCTTTACACGCCGATGTTTCTCAAGACCATGGTGCCCAAGGCCTTGGCCAAGCTCGAGCAATACCCCGGTCTGTTTGATCGCCAGCAACTGATGCGCGCTCGCGATCTCTACGCATTCGACGATGTTTTCACCGCGCCGCTGCACGGCTTTAAGGGCGTCGATGATTACTGGCGGCGCGCATCGGCCCTGCCTGTAATGGCTGATGTGGTTGTTCCGGCCTTGGCCCTCAACGCGCGCAATGATCCTTTCATTCCAGCCGATAGCCTGCCCACTTGCGCTTCGGTCAGTCGCAGCGTGACCCTGTGGCAACCGCAGCAGGGCGGTCATGTGGGCTTTCCAGTGGCCGCACGTGTAACGAGCAGTCATGTGCTGGCCATGCCTGCATTAGTGGCTGATTTTTTGGAGCGGGCCTGAGCCAGCCCTCGGCTTGGCGGTTGGCACAAGATGTCGGGGCCGGTCACAATGAAGAGTCTTTATCTCTAACGACCCTGCGCACGACCCTCATGGATGAAATCGTCAAGGCAGCGCTGGCCAAATGGCCCCATGTGCCAGCTTGCTACGGCTGGCTTGGACTCGACGGCCGAGGCCAATGGTATATGCGCGACGACCGAACCCAGGCGGCGGGGCCCTTTGCCGGCCCGGGCAGTAGCAGCCTGAGCCGTGGCGCTGTGCTTCTTCATGAGAAGCTGATCGAGTTCATCGGGCGCAATTACGAGGCCGATGCATCTGGATGCTGGTTCTTTCAGAACGGCCCGCAGCGCGTATATGTTGAACTCGAACTCGCGCCCTGGGTCTGGCGCGTGCATGAGGATTTGTCGGTGTGGACCCACACCGGCAGGCCGGCCCGCATGCAGCGCTGCTGGGTCGACGAAATGGGGCGCCTGTATCTTCAAACGGATCTGGGCTTCGGACTGGTGCACAGTTTGGACATGGTGCAAGCGGCCGAGGCGGTGGAAAGCGGACTGTGGGTGCCACACTTGATGGCGGCGCAAGAAATGCCCCGGCGCTTCTCTTATGTGAGCAGCCCCGCGCGTGACCGGCAGGCAGTGCCTAACGAAAAAGCCGGCTCTTAGCCGGCTCTGGGTACGCGGTCGCCAAGCCCGACTTACTTGCTGGCAGCCACTTCCTCGGCTTTGGGTGCCGCCGGCTCGGCAAATTTGCCGCCCGCCTTGTTGGTCAGGTAGACCACCGCCCGCCCGATCTCGACATCGGTAAAGTCGCCACCGCCTTGCGCACCCATGGCGCCCTTGCCCTTGAGGGCAGACTGCCAAAGCGCCTCATAGCCTGTTCTCAGGCGCGGCGCCCAGCCAGCAAGGTCACCCAGCTTGGGGGCGCCGGCCGCACCGGCGTTATGGCAGGCCGCGCACTGGGCGTTGTAGACCTCCTCGCCGGCCTTCAGAGGCCGGTTGGCGTCGCGGATTTCGACCAGGCCGACCTTGCGAATACGCTCGGCCACCGCTTGTTCCGACTTGTCGGCCCCAGCCGAAGGTTTGGGGCCAGAGACGACGAAGTACACCAGCGCAATGATGGCAAAGACCGGAACCACGAAAGAGTAGAAGACGGTCAGAAGCAATTGCCCCGGGGTTTTGACTGGGCCGGTGTGGCCTTCTTCGTGGGCCGTATGGGGGTCGTTAGCGCTCATGGCGTCCTCGAAAACTGTTCGACATAAAGTGTCTGCCTTTGTTGAGGCGTCAACCAATTATTATAAACCGCCGCCTGTCGCGATGAGCCTCAGCGGGTCGGCTCGACAGACCGCGCTGGTAGAATCAGGCGTCCGAGACGTCTTACCCAACGTCGTCGTTAGAGTGTGCGGCTGTAGCTCAGTGGATAGAGTATTGGCCTCCGAAGCCAAGGGTCGCTGGTTCGATTCCAGCCAGCCGCGCCAGCTTGCCCCTCGAGAAAAAATCCGGCTTTGGGGCGCCTGCCGCGATCAGGCCTTGTCCTGGCGGTTCAGGTGGTCGCTGAAGGCCAAAGCCGAGGGCGAGAGCCTTTTGCCCTTGTGCCAGACCAGGTGCCACTGTGAGGGCAGCGGAAAGTCCTGGACCCGCAGGATGTTGACCTTGCGTGCGCTGCTCGCTGCGGGTCCCAGCGCATGGGCTGACAACACAGACAGGCCCAAACCGGCCGATACCGCTTCGCTTATGGCCTCGTTGCTGCCCAACTCCAGCCGTACCACGGGCGAGAACTTCATTTTTTTGAAATGCTGATCCACCGCCATGCGGGTGCCTGAGCCGGGTTCACGCAGGATGAACAGCTCCTGACGCAGCTCGCGCAGAGCAATGCGCCGTTTGTTGGCCAGGGGATGCTTGGGTGGGGCGATCACCACCAGCGGATTGGCCATGAAAATACGGTCCTCAAGTTCGATGTCGGCCGGCGGCTGGGACATGATGTACAGGTCGTCCTGGTTTTCGCGCATACGCAGCAACACCCCGTCGCGGTTGAGCACCTGTAGCGCTACGTCAATGTCTGGATAGCGCTTGCAGAAGCTGCCCAGCAGTCGCGGGATGAAGTACTGCGCGGTGCTCACCACGGCCAGTCGCAGCCGACCGCGGGTCAGGCCCTTGATTGCATCGACCTTTTGGCCCAAGGTATCCCATTCGGTCACCATGGCTCGGGCAGTCCGGGCCAATTCGATACCGACCTCTGTCAGATGCACGCGCCGAGCCATCACCTCATAGAGAGGCAGACCTACAGCGCGGGTGATCTCGCGCAGTTGCATCGAAGCTGTCGGTTGTGTCACATGCATCACCCGAGCAGCGCCGCTGACCGATCCGGTCTCGGCCAGAGCCAAGAACAGGCGCATTTGTCGAAAAGTGATATGCATAGATAAAAACTGATGAATAGTCTGTTTATTATCGATTTTACAGGCGGTCCGATGTCGTCTAGCATCGTTTGCTTATTGGACTGAGGCCTATGAATACCCTCCTGGATCCGGCGATTCTCTTTTTTGCTTTCGGATTGATGGCTGGAGCGGTGCGATCCAATCTGGAGATCCCCGCGCCGATCTCTCGCTTTCTCTCGCTCTACCTGTTGATGGCTTTGGGCCTGAAGGGGGGGTTCGCTCTGGCGCAATCGGGTCTGACCACTCAGGTGGCTGCTGGACTGGGCTGCGCGTTGATCCTCGCCGTGGGGGTGCCTATGCTGGCGCTGCGACTCTTGCGCCTCGTTGTCGGGCCCTACGATGCCGCTGCCTTGGCAGCCACCTATGGCTCGGTCAGTGCGGTGACTTTTGTTACCGCGGTGCAGTTTCTGGAGACCCGGGGCATTGCCTATGGCGGGCATATGGCCGCGGCCATGGCCCTGATGGAGTCACCAGCCATTATTTTGGCAGTGGTTTTTGCCAATACCTTGCGCCGGCGCGAGGCCACAGCGATTGGATCGACCCCAGGGGCCGCCCCCGCTCCAGACCCGGCCCGGGGACTGTCGATGCGCAAGGTGCTGCACGAGTCTTTCACCGATGGCGCGCAGTTGCTCTTGCTCGGCTCCATGGCGGTTGGTTTGGTGACCGGCGAAGCCGGCCAGCAGACGATGCAACCTTTCTCCGGCGATCTCTTCAAAGGCATGCTGGCCTTCTTCCTTTTGGACATGGGTTTGCTGGCGGCGCGTAACCTGCCGCAGGTTAAGGGGCAATCTGCTTGGTTGCTCGCCTATGCCTTGCTGGCGCCACCGGTGCATGCCAGTCTGGCGCTGGCCTTGAGCCTGCTTTTCGGACTGCCTTTGGGCGACACCATCTTGCTCATGGTTCTGGCTGCCAGCGCCTCCTATATCGCTGTGCCGGCTGTGCTCAGGCATGCCATCCCGCAGGCCAATCCTTCGCTTTACTTCGGCCTTTCCCTGGGTCTGACCTTCCCGCTCAACATCCTGCTGGGGATTCCCGTCTACGCCTCGGTCGCGAGCCAGATCCTGCGCTGATCGGCGCCTGGCCGCTCACTCTGCGGCCGGTTAAACCGGGGTCGGCGGACTCCGTGGGGCCACCTTCGGCGCTTGTCGACTTGCGCCGGGATGGTTTACATTTGCAACAATCGTTGACATTACGCCGGCCCTACGGACTGCTTTTGTTGCCCTTCTTGCTTTTCGGGACTTCCCTGGCCAGTGCAGCCGCTCGATCCGAGGGCGGCCCGCCTTCAGGCCTCCGACTTGTCTACGCGCTGGTCAGCACCCTGTTGCTTCTGGCGGCCCCCGGCGTGCAGGCCGAGTGGCTTGCCGGTCGGGTGGTGGCCGTGGCAGATGGTGACACGGTAGCCTTGGTGGACAGTGCTCAAACCCGCCACAAGATTCGTCTGGCCGGCATCGATGCCCCCGAAAGCCGGCAACCTTACGGGCAGATCGCCCGCCAGAGCCTGAGCGAGTTGGTCGAGGGGCAATGGGTTCGGGTCCAGTACGACAAGAGCGACCGCTATGGGCGCGTGGTGGGCAGGATCGAGCACGAAGGGCGCGATGTCAACCTGGAGCTGCTGCGTCGCGGTCTGGCTTGGCATTTCAAAAAGTATCAGAACGAGCAGAGCGAGGCCGACCGCACGGCTTATGCGGCGGCCGAACAGCAGGCTCAATCGGCCCGCCTGGGCCTGTGGCGCGATACGCGGCCGCAGGCGCCCTGGGATTACCGGGCCCAGACGCGGCAGGCCTCGGACGATTGACGCAGGCTCAGGTGAGCTCGGATTCGCTCGGCACTGCGTGGACATGCTGACCGATCTCTGGCCAGCGCTCGTGCAGCCACAGCCAGGCCACCAGACCGATCAGCACCATAGTTAGGCAGGCCAGGGCCAGGGCCAGGGCCGAGTGCATGATCAGTGGCACCAGCGCCCCGGCGACGATTGCGTTGGCCAAGGCGCCCATCACCGCTTGCAGCGAGGAGGCCATGCCTCTGCGCTGCGGATACAGATCGAGCAGCAGCAAGGTCACCACCGGCACCACCAGCGCCCAGCCGAAGGAGAAGACGGCAATGGGCAGCAGCGCCCAACTCACATGGGCCGGCCACAGTCCGTTGGCCAACAGATTCACGGCTGCGCTCAACAGCATGATGACGAAGCCGTGGCGGATCTGTCGCTTGGGGGGCCAGCGGCCGGCTTTGCGTCCGCTAAGCCAAGCTCCGAGCATGATGCCGCTGATGTTGAGCAGGAACAGCCAAAAAAACTGATCTGGGGCCAAGGCCAGCAAGTCACCCAAAAAGGCCGGGGCTGCCAGCACATAGAGGAACATGCCGTTGAAGGGGATGCCACTGGCCAGACAAAGCAGTAAAAAGCGCAGGCTCGAGGCCAGTTGCCAATAACCCTGCATCAGATTTTTTACCTCAAAGGGCTGGCGCGCCTGCGGGTGCAGGGTTTCGGGCAGCCAGCGTCTGATGGCCAGCAGCAGCGCCATCCCCAGGCCGGTGAGCAGCCAGAAGATGCTGTGCCAGCCCAGGTGCACAAACAGCCAGCCCCCAATCAGGGGGGCGATGGCCGGGGCAATGCCGAAGTAGATCGTCACCTGGCTCATGACTTTCTGCGCCTGCTCCGGTGGAAACATGTCCCGAATGATGGCCCGCGACACCACGACCCCAGCCCCTGTGCTCATGCCCTGCAGGGCACGGAAAAGCACCAGCGTACCGATGCTCTGGCTCAGTGCGCAGCCGGCCGAGGCCGCCGTAAACAGAGCTGTGCCGGCCAGCAGCACGGGCTTACGGCCCAGGCTGTCCGACAAAGCTCCGTGAAAGAGGTTCATCAGTGCATAGCCAAGCAGGTAACTCGAGAGCGTCTGCTGCATTTGCACCGGGCTGGCCTGCAAGCTCTGGGCCATCCCCGAAAAAGCGGGCAGGTAGGTGTCCACCGCAAACGGGGCCAGCATGCTCAGCAAGGCCAGCAAAAAAGCCAGCGCCCAGGCCGGTGCTCGCCACAGGCTCGCAGCCTGGGGGTTCACTCTGAGCTTCCCTGCTGTTGCAGCTTCAAAGCCTGCTCGTAGAGCGTATTGCGCGGCGCACCCGTGATTTCGGCGCTCAGCTGCACCGCCGTCTTCAGGGGCAAATGCGCCATCAGCAGGCTCAAGATCCGATGGTGGGGACTGCCTGGCTCCTGCGGCATCGCCGCGGGATGCAGCACAACCGTGAACTCGCCGCGACGGCGTTTGGGCTCTTGGTCCAGCCACGAAGGCAACTCGGCTGCCATCAGGGTGGCCACCTCTTCGAATTGCTTGGTCAGTTCCCGACCCAGCGTCACCCGCCTAGGCCCCAGCGATGCAATCTCGCCGGCCAGAGTGTCGAGCCGGTGAGGTGCCTCCAGAAGCACCACCGCCCCAATATGTTGGCGCACCCCTTGCCAAGCCTTCTCGCGCTCGCCGGCTTTGCTCGGCAGGAAGCCGACGAACAGCACCGCAGCCCCATCCTGTACGCCGGCCACGCTGAGCAAGGCGGTCGGGCTGCTGGCCCCGGGAATGGGAATCACTGTCGCGCCTGCCGATCGCGCAGCGGCCACCAACCGGGCCCCGGGGTCGCTGATGCCGGGCGTGCCGGCGTCGCTGATATAGGCTATCCGGGCACCTGTCTGTAGTTTCTCGACGACCGCAGCAGCTGCCTGGCTTTCGTTGTGCTCGTGGACCGCCAGCAGAGGTTTGCTGATGCCGTACTGCTTGAGCATGCCAGCGCTGTGGCGGGTGTCCTCGCAGGCGATCAGGTCCACCTGGTCCAGCACATGCAGGGCGCGCAGGCTAATGTCGGCCAGGTTGCCGATCGGGGTGCCGACCACGTACAGTGCGCCAGCGGGGTGGTTCTGCGCACTGGCGGCCAGAGCGGCTGCCTTGCGCGCCAAATCGAAAGAGGAGTTCAATGCACGAGTCCGCCAAGGGTTCAGGCGCGACCGACCCGTCCAATCGGTCGCTGCGCCAACGGCAGATTACCACCAAGCGTCAGGGAGACCGGGCCGAGTCGCTGGCCCGAGAGTACCTGCAACGCCTGGGCCTGCGTTGGCTGCAGTCCAACTTCCGCACCCCTGGTCGTGGGGGCGGCGAGATCGACTTGATCATGTGTGAGCCCGATGGAACCCTGGTTTTTGTTGAGGTGCGCCAGCGCAGCCGCACGGATTTCGGCGGCGCCGCGGCCAGCATCAGCGCCGCCAAGCGCCGGCGCATCGTTCTGGCTGCGCGGCACTATTTGATGCGTCTGCCCAGTCTCCCTCCTTGCCGCTTCGATGCGCTGCTGATCCAGGCTGTGCCCGGAGATGAGCAGCGCATCGAGTGGATAAAAGCCGCATTTGATGCGTCCGGATCCTAACCCGCTATGATTGCGAGCCATGCTTGAGCAACGCATAGAACAGCAGTTCATCGACAGCGCCGACCTGAAATACCAAGCGGCCCAAGCGCTGTCCAAGCCGATCGCCGCTGCTGTGCAGGCGATCTTGACCAGTGTGACCAGTGGCGGCAAGGTGCTCGCTTGCGGTAATGGGGGATCGGCTGCCGATGCCCAGCATTTCGCCGCCGAGTTCGTGGGACGTTTCGAACGTGAACGCCCCGAACTGGCCGCCATTGCCCTGACCACCGACAGCTCCGTCCTGACAGCGCTGGCCAACGATTACGCCTTCGAATTGATTTTTGCCAAGCAGGTGCGAGCCTTGGGCGGTTCCGGCGATGTGCTTTTGGCCATCAGCACCAGCGGTCATTCGCCCAATGTGCTCGCCGCGATCGAAGCAGCCCACGAGCGGGAGATGATTGTGGTGGCCCTCACGGGCAAGGGCGGTGGAACCATCGCGCAGCGTTTGCGTGAGACCGATGTGCATGTTTGTGTGCCGCATGACCGTACCGCCCGCATCCAGGAGGTGCATTTGTTAGCCTTGCATTGCATCTGTGATGGCGTGGATGTTCAACTACTTGGAGACCAGGAGCCCCTGCAATGAAGACCTTGAAGTACCTGCCTCTGGCCCTGGCGGCCTCGGTTTTGCTGTCAGCCTGTGCCCCCTTGATCATTGGCGGTGCAGCCGGTACGGTGATGGTGGCCTCCGACCGACGCACCGCCGGCACGCAGCTCGAGGACGAAACCATCGAGCTGCGCGCAGCTGCCAATATCCGCGATCAACTGGGCACCCGTGTGCGAGCCAGTGTCACCGCTTACAACCGGGTGGCGCTGGTCACCGGCGAGGTGGGTAATGCGGCCGACAAGCAAGCCGTCGAGCGGGTGGTGGCGGGTGTGCAGAACGTACGCCAGGTGGTCAATGAGCTGGCCGTGCAGGCCACGCCTTCCCTGCTGGATCGATCCAACGACACCTTGATCACCGGCAAGGTCAAGGCGGCTTTCATCGATGCCAAGGTGCCCGTTCTGGCGGTCAAGGTCACCACCGAGCGCGGTGTGGTCTACCTGCTTGGGCGGGTGACGACGGAGGAGGCCAACCGGGCCACCGAAGCAGCGCGCACCGTATCGGGCGTCACGCGGGTGGTACGCCTGCTGGAGTTCATCAGCCAGCAGGAGGCTGATCGTCTCCAGAGCGCTCCCAAGTCCTGAAGGAAAGGTCCGCGGGGCTGTGGCCGCGGCCCGCCCCGGACGTTTCGTTTTCAGCGCAGTCGCTTGATCAGGCTTGAGGTGTCCCAGCGCCGGCCTCCGAGAGCCTGCACGTCGGCATAAAACTGATCGACCAGTGCGGTGACTGGCAGCCGTGCGCCGTTGCGCTGCGCCTCTGCCAGGACCAGATCCAGATCTTTGCGCATCCAGTCGACGGCGAAGCCGAACTCGAATTGGTCACGCACCATGGTCTTCCCGCGGTTGTCCATCTGCCAGCTTTGGGCCGCACCTTTGCCGATAACCTCGAGCACGAGGTCCATGTCAAGCTGCGCTTTTTGCCCGAAGGCGATGGCTTCGCTCAGGCCCTGCACCAGGCCGGCAATGCAAATTTGATTGACCATCTTGGTCAGCTGGCCGGCCCCGCTGGGTCCCATGAGCGTGAAGGCCTTGGCGAAGGCCAGGCCCGTCGGCTTGACGGTCTCGAACGCCATTTCCTGCCCGCCGCACATCACTGTCAGGGCGCCGTTTTGCGCGCCGGCCTGGCCGCCAGAGACCGGGGCATCGATGAAATGCAGGCCGCGCTGCCGTGCAGCTGCATCGAGTTCGCGCGCCACTTGGGCCGAGGCGGTGGTGTGATCGACCAGGCAGGCGCCGGTGGGCAGGCCAGCCATGGCCCCTTCATCCCCGAGCACCACTGATCGCAGGTCTTCGTCATTTCCCACACAGCAGAAGGCGATCTCGGCCCCAGCGCAAGCCTGGCGCGGGGTCGAGGCCATGGCACCGCCAAACTCCTGCACCCAGCTCTGGGCTTTGGCGCTCGTGCGGTTGTATACCGTGACGGCATGGCCGGCCCGCGCCAGATGGCCGGCCATGGGGTAGCCCATAACACCCAGACCGATGAAAGCCAGGCGCCGCGCGGGGACGCTCTCGTAGTTGCGGGGGTTGATAGAAGGGGCGCTCATGAAAGATCTCTCCTGTTGCGATGAAGGGTCGTGCCGGGGTGGGTCGGCTCAAGCGGAGATATTGTCTGGGTTTCGTGCCACTTGTCGCGCCTCCTCGATCTTGACCAGGCGCTGCCGTACGGATTGCATCAGGCTCTGGTCCAGTGTCTGCATGCCTTGGGCTGCGCTACTTTGCATCAGGGAGTAGAGCTGCGCCCCCTTGTTTTCGCGGATCAGGTGGCGCACTGCCGCGTTGGCCACCAAAATTTCATGGGCGGCGATCCGTCCGCCGCCTATCCCGGGGCACAGCGTTTGCGAAACCACCGCCAGCAAGGACTCGCTGAGCAGCGTGCGCACCAGGGGCTTGTCTTCGCCCGGGAAGATATCGATCAGGCGATCGACGCTGCGGGCCGCCCCGGCGGTGTGCAAGGTGGCCAGTACCAGGTGTCCGGTTTCGGCAGCAGTCAGTGCCAGTCGGGCGGTTTCGAGATCGCGCAGTTCGCCGACCATGATCACATCGGGGTCCTCGCGCAGAGCCGAACGCAAGGCCTGACTGAAGCTGCTGGCGTGGCTTCCGATCTGACGCTGGTGCACCAGGGCCTCATAGCTGGGGTGTATGAATTCGATCGGGTCTTCGATGGTGATCAAGTGACCGGGGTTGCTTTGAAGACGGTGTTGCAGGAGGGCGGCCAAGGTGGTCGACTTGCCTGACCCGGTCGGTCCGGTCACCAGCAGGAGGCCAGAAGGTCGCAGGGCCAGGTCGGCCAATACGTGGGGCACGCGCAGTTGTTCCAGGGTCGGGATGGCAGGCGGGATATGCCGCAGCGCCAGCGCCGGCCCGCGCTCGTGGCTGTAGGCGTTGAAGCGAAAACGCCCCAGGCCGGTTTGCTCAAAGACGCCGTCGATGTCGCAGGTTTGCGACCAGCGTTCCAGCTGCTCGGCCGTCATGACCGATGCTGCCATGTGGCGCACTGACTCGGCGCTCAGGGCGGTGCCGGGCAGCGTCTGCAGGCGCCCGTGCACCCGTAGCACCGGTCTCAGGCCCGTGGTCAGATGAAGGTCAGAGGCCTGTTTTTCCAGGGCCAGGCTCAGGCAGTCCTGTAAGGTCATCGCAGGGCTCGCGGTACAGTGTGGACATGGTGTCGATCTCAACTCAGCTTGAAGCGGTGCGCAAGCGCATTGACAAAGCTTGCCAGGACTGCGGTCGCGATAGCGCCTCTGTAACTTTGTTGGCGGTCTCCAAGACCTTCGGCTCGGAGGCCGTGATCGAGGCGGTGCAGGCCGGGCAGCGCGATTTTGGTGAAAACTATGTGCAGGAAGCCCTGGCCAAGATCGATGCCGTGCGCGCCTGGGCGGTTTCCCAGGGTCAGCCGCCCAGGGTGCGATGGCATTGCATTGGCCCTCTGCAGAGCAACAAGGCCCGGCCGGTGGCCGAACACTTTGACTGGGTGCACAGCATCGACCGCCTCAAGATAGCCCAGCGCTTGTCAGAGCTCAGGCCGCCGCATCTGCCGCCGCTGCAGGTCTGTCTGCAGGTCAATATCGATGGGGGGCCGACCAAGTCAGGCGTGGGACCCCAGGAGGCTCTGGCCCTGGCCGAGGCGGTGCAACAGCTGCCTCGGTTGAGGCTGCGCGGTCTGATGACCATCCCCGAACCGGCGGAGGATTTTCAATCGGCACGTTCGGTGCATCAGCGCACCCGCCTGCTGCTCGACCAAATCAACGCCAGTGGCCGCTTGAAGCAACCGCTCGACACCCTGTCCATGGGCATGAGTGCCGATCTGGAGGCCGCCATTGCCGCTGGAAGTACCTTGGTCCGGGTAGGGACCGCCATTTTTGGCCATCGGCAGCCCCCCTGAGCCGGTTCCGCGCCGCTGCGCGGCCCGTGCGAAAATTGCCGGATGAACCCCGCCGACGAGGCCGCGCGGCCGACCGAACCCCTCACCGGGCTGATGCAGGAGCTCGGGCGCAATGCCAAGCTCGCGTCGGCGGCGATGGCCCGCGCTCGTGCCGATCAAAAGAGCCAGGCCCTGTGCGCTCTGGCCGCTTTGCTGCGTGAGCAAGGCCCCGCGCTGATGCGTGCTAACGCGCTCGATCTTGAGCGCGCCGCGATCGCGGGGGTGAGCGGGCCTATGCTCGACAGGCTCAAGCTCGACCCGCGCATCATCGAGACGGTGGCCCTGGGCTGCGAGCAATTGGCGGCCATGCCCGATCCGATCGGGGAGATCATCGGCATGAAGCAGCAGCCCAGTGGCATCCGGGTGGGCCAGATGCGGGTCCCTTTGGGGGTCTTTGGCATGATCTACGAAAGCCGCCCGAACGTCACCATCGAGGCGGCCTCCTTGGCCATCAAGAGTGGCAACGCCTGCATACTGCGCGGCGGATCGGAGGCCATCGATTCAAACACGGCGCTGGCCGCCCTGGTTCAGCAGGCTCTGGAGCGGGCCGAACTGCCTCGGCAAGCGGTGCAATTGGTACCGACCACCGACCGACAGGCAGTCGGACTGCTCATTGCCATGCCCGAATTCGTCGATGTCATCATCCCCCGCGGTGGTAAGGGGCTGATCGAGCGGATCAGCCGCGAAGCAAAGGTGCCGGTGATCAAGCATCTCGATGGCAACTGCCATGTCTATGTGGACGACCCCTGCGATCTGGGTATGGCGCTGCGGATCGCCGATAACGCCAAGACGCAAAAGTACAGCCCCTGCAACGCGGCTGAGAGCCTGCTGGTGGCCGCATCGGTAGCCTCCGATTTTCTGCCGCGCATCGGTCGTGTGTATGCGGACAAGGGCGTGGAGATGCGCTGCGATGCGCAGGCCCTGGCCCTGTTGCAGTCCGCCCTGGGCGACTCCCGTGAACTGCTGCGGCCGGCCAGCGAACAGGACTGGGCCGAGGAGTATCTCGCGCCCATTATCAGCATAAGGTTGGTAAGCGACGTGGACGAAGCGATCGCTCACATCAATACCTATTCCAGTCATCATACGGATGCCATCGTGACCCGCGATCATGTCCATGCCCAGCGGTTTTTGCGCGAGGTCGACTCGGCCAGCGTCATGGTCAATGCCAGCACCCGCTTTGCCGATGGCTTCGAGTATGGGCTGGGCGCCGAGATCGGGATTTCGACGGACAAGTTTCACGCCCGGGGACCGGTGGGTATCGAGGGCCTGACCAGTCTGAAATATGTGGTGTTCGGTCAGGGCGAAGTGCGCTCATGACCGCGCCGGCCCGCCCCGGCCTTGCAGAGACCTGAACAAGCCCCGCCAGAAAGTACGCGCATGGTTCCCCATCTGATCACCGCCCTCAACGGCCCCATCAATGAACTGGAGCAACGGGTCCTCGATTCGATGCCCGCTATCGAGCGCTGGTTCCGACTCGAGTGGATGGAGCACACGCCGCCGTTTTATTGCGCGGTCGATATCCGCAATGCCGGCTTCAAATTGGCACCGGTCGACACCAATCTCTTTCCGACCGGCTGGAACAATCTGACGCCGGAGATGTTGCCGCTGGCAGTGCAGGCGGCGATGGCCGCGATCGAGAAGATCTGCCCCGAGGCGCGCAACCTGCTGGTGGTGCCTGCCGGCCAGACCCGCAGTACCTTCTATCTGGCCAATGTGCTCCAGCTCAAGCGTATCTTCCATCAGACCGGGCTGAATGTGCGCTTCGGCTCGCTCAGCCCGGAGATCAAGGAGCCTACCACCTACGATCTGCCCACCGGAGAGAGCATCATCATTGAGCCGCTGATCCGCAGCGATCGGCGGCTGGGGCTCAAGGACTTCGACCCGTGCACCATCTTGCTCAACAACGAACTCTCGGCGGGTGTCCCGGGCATACTTGAGGAGTTGCACGAGCAGTATCTTTTGCCCCCCCTGCATGCCAGCGCCAGCGTACGTCGCAAGTCCCAGCACTTCCAGGTTTATGAGGAGATCTGCAAGCGATTTGCCAAGCTGCTGGGCATAGACCCCTGGCTGATCAACCCGATGTTTTCCAGCTGCGGCCCTCTGACGGCCGGTGCCCAGCGCGAGGCCCTGAGCTCCCAGGTCGATGCCCTGCTGACCAAGATTCGCCGCAAGTACAAAGAGTATGGCATCAACGAGAAGCCTTTTGTGGTGGTCAAGGCCGACGGGCAGGCCGATGGCTTGGGCATCGTCACTGTTCGCGACGTCAAGGACCTCGAAAACCTCTCCTTGCCCGGAGCCCGTGAAGGTTTGCCCCCGCCCGAAGTCATCGTGCAGGAGGGTGTTCTGACCAACGAGCGGGTTAACGAGGCGGTGGCCGAACCGGTGGTCTATCTGATGGACCGCTACGTAGTGGGTGGTTTCTATCGTATCCACGCTGAGCGCGGCATCGATGAGAGTCTCAATACCCCGGGCGCTTCTTTTGTGCCCCTGGCTTTTGCTGACAGCGGTCGTCTGCCGCAGGCCGGCGAAAAGCCGGGCTCGAGCAGCCCCAATCGCTTTTATATGTATGGCGTCATCGGTCGCTTGGCCCTGCTGGCCGCCAGCTATGAGCTGGAAAGCACCGACCCCCACGCCGAGGTTTATGACTAGGGCCTGATTTGTCGCTCGCTTCCTCATCCCTTGCAGCCCTGGCCCTGGCGGCCATCGGCGTGGTGTATGGCGACATCGGCACCAGCGTGCTCTATGCGATCAAGGAGGTGTTCGGCTCGGGGCATGTGGATTTCACGCCCTCCAACGTCTACGGCATCCTGTCGCTGTTCTTTTGGACGCTGACCACCATCGTCTCCTTCAAGTATGTGTTGCTGGTGCTGCGCGCCGACAACCATGGCGAAGGAGGCCTGGTGGCCATGCTGGCGCTGGCTTCACAGGCCGTCAAGGACAAGCCGCGCCTGCGAGGCGGCTTGTTGACGGTGGGGATTTTTGGGACGTCCTTGTTCTACGGCGATGGAGTCATCACCCCAGCCATTTCGGTGCTGTCAGCGGTGGAAGGTCTGGAGGTGGTGGACCCGGCCTTCAAGCGGGCTGTCATGCCGGCGACTTTGCTGATTCTCTTGGCGCTTTTTGCGGTGCAAAAGCGCGGCACGGCGGGCATCGGCCAGTTTTTCGGCCCGGTCACCCTCGTGTGGTTCGGCGCCCTGGCTTTGCTGGGCCTGAATCAGATAGCCAGCTATCCGAGTATTTTGCTGGCCATCAGCCCGCATCATGCCCTGACTTTCATCTGGAACAATCCGGGAACCACCTTCGTCATTCTGGGGGCGGTGGTGCTGTGTGTCACCGGGGCTGAGGCCCTGTACGCCGACCTGGGTCACTTCGGCAAGGCGCCCATCCGCCTGGCCTGGTTTGCCGTGGTCATGCCCGCCCTGACCCTCAATTACTTCGGGCAGGGCGCCCTCTTGCTGCGTGAGCCAGAGGCGGTGAAAAATCCTTTCTACCTCATGGCCCCGGAATGGGCCCTCATTCCCCTGGTCTTGCTGGCCACCGCAGCCTCGGTGATTGCATCCCAGGCCTTGATCACCGGCGCTTTCAGTGTCACCAAGCAAGTCATCCAACTGGGTTACCTGCCGCGCTTGAATATCTTGCACACGAGCGAGCGTGACACCGGACAGATTTACATCCCGATAGTCAATTGGGGCTTGTTTGCCGCCATCGTACTGGCCGTGGTCATGTTCCGATCCTCCAGCGATCTAGCTGCCGCCTATGGCATTGCGGTGACCCTGGACATGTTGATCACCACCGTGCTGACTTTCTTCGTCATCCGCTATGCCTGGAAGTTCCCGCTTTTTTTGTGTATAGCCGCTACGGGTGTTTTCTTTGTCATTGATCTGGCCTTCTTTGCCTCCAATCTCATGAAGTTGGCAGACGGTGGCTGGTTTCCGCTGGTGATTGGGGGGCTGGTCTTTACGTTGATGCTCACCTGGAAACAGGGACGGCAGTTGCTCAACAGCAAGCTGCGGGCCGATGCAATCGACCTGCCCTCTTTCTTGGAAGCGGTTTTCGTGAGTCCGCCGGTCCGGGTGGAAGGGGCCGCTGTCTTCCTCACGGCGGAGAAGGGCTCGGTACCCAACGCCTTGCTGCACAACCTCAAGCACAACAAAGTGATGCATGCACAAAATTTGTTTGTAACGGTGGTTAATCACGAGGTGCCGTGGATCAGTTTGGACCAGCGGATTGAAGTCGAGGCCCTGGGCCATGACTGCTGGCAGGTGATGATTCACTACGGATTCAAGGACGATCCGGACATCCCCAAGGCCTTGGAGGTCTTGAGTGCGCACGGCTGTCGTCTTGATGCGATGAATACCAGTTATTTCCTGTCGCGCGACACGGTGATACCCACCATCGGGGGCGGCATGTCGCCCTGGCGCGAAAAGCTGTTTGCGCAAATGCATCGCAATGCCAGTGCAGCCGCAGACTTTCTCAAGTTGCCCAACAATTCGGTGGTTGAGCTGGGCTCAAAAATCGAAATCTAAACCCACCCATGCACTGGCTTTTCATCGCCGACCCGCTCGAGTCCTTTCGGATCTACAAGGACAGCACCTTTGCCATGATGCAGGAGGCGCAGGCCCGCGGCCACCGTTTGAGCGTCTGCGAGCCCAAGGATTTGACCTGGCAACAAGGCCAGGCCGTCACCGCCTTTGTGCGCGATATCTCCCTGACCGGTCAGCAAGAACCGTGGTTTGAGGCCGAGCAGCGGGCGCCGCATGAAAGGCCGCAGGCCCTCAAGGACTTCGATGTGGTGCTCATGCGCAAGGATCCTCCCTTTGACAGCGAGTACTTTTACGCCACCCATCTGCTCGAGCAGGCCGAGCGGGAGGGGGCGCGTGTGTTCAACAGACCCCGCGCTTTGAGGGATCATCCGGAAAAGCTGGCCATCCTTGAGTTCCCCGATTTCATCGCGCCGACCCTGGTGACCCGGGATGCGGCCGATATCCGGCGTTTTCACCAGGCGCACCTCGACATCATCCTCAAACCGCTCGATGGCATGGGTGGCATGGGTATTTTTCGGGTCCGGTCCGACGGCCTGAATCTGGGCGCGATTGTCGAGACGCTCAACCGGCATGGGGCGCAAACGGTGATGGTGCAGCGCTTTCTGCCGGCCATCGCCGAGGGCGACAAGCGGATCTTGCTCATCGGTGGCAAGCCGGTGCCTTTTTGCCTGGCGCGCATTCCGCAGGGCGACGAGGTGCGCGGCAATTTAGCAGCCGGTGGGCTGGGCGTGGCACGGGCGCTTTCAGCGCGGGATCAGGAGATTGCAAACGCGCTGGGCCCAACCTTGGCCGCTCGGGGCCTGCTGTTGGTCGGCCTGGATGTGATCGGCGACTGCCTGACCGAGATCAATGTCACCAGCCCAACCTGTTTTCGTGAGATCAGCGATCAGACCGGTTTTGATGTGGCAGCGATGTTTGTCGACGCCTTGGAGGCCGAATTGGCCTGAGCTTGGGCCCGCGCCGGGGGCCCTCTGTTTTGCCTGCGAATCAGAATGCGTCCGTCAGGATCGTGGCTCGGACCAGAGCTTGCCCCCGGTCGCCCAGTTTTCTCTCTTGATGTCGGTGATGATGATGTCCACCGAGTCGGGTGATCCGCCCAGAACCTCCACGCTCACGCGCGTGATTTCCTGGACCAGTTTCTTCTTTTGTTCGGGGGTGCGGCCTTCAAGCATTTCAATGTGATAGGTGGGCATGGTGACTTTGGGATCGGTTGTCGATGAGGCCTGTAATGATAGAGGCTGGCGCTGCGGGCTCAAGTCCTGGCTGGCCAGGCGAGGGTGTCCTGCATGGATTGGTGAGGCCGTCGCCCCATAATTACGCGCTACAGCGAGTTTGTTCTGATTTTGGAGGGGCCCATGCTCTACCGATTCAAGTCCAGGAATGCCGGCGATGTGATCATGCTCGAGATGCACGGCAGGCGCGTGCTTGAAATCATCGGCAAGGAGGCCGGCCCCCAGGGCATCGTGCTGGCCGAACAGATCCCGAAGGCGATTTCGGATTTGCAGGCTGCTGTCGAGCAGGAGGAAGCCGACTTCGTGCGCGCCAAGGCCGAGTTTCAGGCGGGGCGAACCCGTGAGCCGCCCGACACCGAGGCGGTGCGCCTGCGCCAGCGGGTCCAGCCCTTTCTGGATCAACTCAGGCGCAGTCAGGAGAGCGGTGACCCGGTGGTCTGGGGCGTTTGAAGTCTCGGCAATCGACCGGTCATCGGCGGCCCGTTGAGGTTCAGTCGGCCTTGGCGCCCGAGACCTTCACCACCTGGGCCCATTTGGCGTGCTCGCTGTCGATCAGGCGCGCGAATTCCTGGGGCGTGATACCGCCTGGGATGGCCCCTTGCGCCTGCATCTTCTCCTTGATGCCAGGGTCGTTGAGCGAGCGAGCCACCTCGCGCTGAATGCGACTGACGATGTCGGCGGAGGTGCCCGCCGGGGCCAGCAGTCCGAACCAGCTGCTGGCATCGAACCCTTTGAGCTTGACGGCTTCCTCGATGGTGGGCAGTTCCGGCAGCGCCGAGGAGCGCTGGCTGCTGGTGACCGCAAAGGCCTTGAGCTTGCCCGAGCGTATGTGCGGCATGGACGAGGGTAGGTTGTCGAACATCACATCCATCGTGCCGGCCATCAAGTCCATCAGGGCTGGGCTGGAGCCCCGATAGGGCACATGCACCATGAAGACACCCGTCTGGCTCTTGAACAGCTCGCCGGCCAAGTGGATGGAGGTGCCGCTGCCACTGGAGGCCATGTTGAGCTTGCCCGGACGGCTGCGTGCATAGGCAACAAAGTCTTGCACGCTGTTGATGCCCATACTCTTGGCCTTCTCGGTGCTCATGACCATGACATTGGGCACCGCCGCGACCAGGGTGATTGGCACGAAGTCCTTGATTGGATCGTAGGGCAGTTTTTCGTAGAGGGCGCGGTTGATGCCGTGGGTGCCGACCGTCCCCATCAGCAGTGTGTAACCGTCGTTGGCCGATTTAGCCACGATCTCGGTGCCCACATTACCACCGGCTCCGGCCCGGTTCTCGATCACGAAAGGCTGGCCGAAGGCTTTGGCCAACTCGGGTGCGACCGCCCTTGCCAGGATATCGGTGGTGCCGCCCGGCGGGAAGGGCACGACGATACGGACCGGTTTGTTAGGCCAGGCCGACTGGGCATGGCCCAAGGGCGAGATGGCACAGGCCATCAACAGGGCCAGGCTGATGAAGAGCGCGCGCCGGGGACTTGGCACGGGGCGTGTGAGTCTCATGGTCGATCTCCGAGGCAAAGAAAGATATCCGGGAGGGTTTTTACGTCAGACTCGCCCGAAAAACCAGGGGGCTTGCCATCATAGGAAAGGGGCTCGGGGTGGTGAGGGCGTAAAAAAACCGCCAGCGGGTCTGGCGGTTTTCAGATATCCGACCTTGGTTCTCAGTCGGCGTACTTGCCGGCGGCATCCACAGCGGCCTTGATTTTGACCATTTCAGCAGCCACGAATTTCTTGTGCTCCTCTGGTTCGACGCGCTTGTCAGCCACCACGACCGCACCCAGACCCTCCTGCTTCTTGATGAAATCAGGGTCCTTGAGGGCTTTTTTCAGGCCCTCGTTGAGGATTTTGGTGATCGCCGGAGGCGTTCCCTTGGGGGCGTAGAGGCCGTGCCAGATCGAGAGATTAAAGTTCCTCAGCCCCATCTCTTGCAGGGTGGGATAGTGCTTGAGGACCGGATGATTACTCAAGGGCTTGGCCGTGGTCACCGCAAAGGCTTTGACGCGTCCGCCCTCAATCTGAGCGGTCGTGTTCGTGGTCTGGTCACACATGACATCGACCTGCCCGCCCATCAGGGCCATCATGGCCGGCCCCGTACCGTTAAAGGGGATGGTTGTCATGGTCTCGTCGGCTTTAATGCTCGACTGCCAGAGCAGACCGCAGATGTGTGAGGCCGATCCCATTCCTGCATGGGCCAAGTTCAGCTTGCCGGCATTGGCACGGATATAGTTTTCGAAGTCACGATAGGTGTTAGCCGGTAGGGCAGGTTTGCCGATCAGCGTCATCGGCACATCATTGATCATGCCCAGATATTCGAAGTCTTCCAGCGGCTTGTAACTGAGTTTGCGATACAAGGCCGGCGTGGAGGCCATGCCGATGTGAAAGACCAGAAGCGTGTGGCCGTCTGGAGCGGCCTTGGCCACGCGGGCTGCTCCGATCGTGCCACCGGCACCCACTGTGTTTTCGACAACAAAGTTGCTGCCGGGGATGGCTTTTTTCAGGGCTTCGGCCAGGTCTCGCGCGACCCGGTCGGTCGGTCCAGGGGCAAAGGGCACGACGATCGTGATCGGCTTGTTGCCGGGGTACGTTTGGGCCTGGACGCTCAGGGCCGCGAGGGCGGTGAAGGCCAGGGCAAGCAGCTTTTTCATGGGAACTCCTAATTAAGACGCCTGCATTCTAGGAAGAGCGACCCCTCCGGTAGACAAGGAATTCCCTTATCTTTGAATTTCTGAAAGGTTTTTGTTCAGTCTGGACAGGCTCTGGACCTATTTATAGCTGCGGGCGTCTTCGATCACCTTGCCATCGTTGGGCAGGCTGCCTGGGGCCACCAGCTCGATCGCGCTGCGCAATTTAGTGACATCGCGCACCGCCTCGGCCAGCCGCTCGGCCAAGCCATCGGCACGCTGGCCCGCCTCGACCTTGAGGGTCATTTGGTCGTTGGCCATCTCTCCGGTGACCACCAGACGCGCGCGCCCAATCTCGGGAAAGCGCCGGGTCACTTCGGCCACCTGGGAAGGATGCACGAACATACCCTTGATCTTGGTGGTCTGGTCGGCCCGCCCCATCCAGCCCTTGATGCGCTGATGCGTGCGGCCACTGGGGCAGCTGCCGCTGAGGATGGCCGAGAGATCGCCGGTTCCCAACCGGATCAGCGGGTAGTCGGGTTGCAGCGCAGTGACCACCAATTCGCCCACCTCGCCCTCGGGCACGGGGTCACCGGTACCCGGCCGCACGATCTCGACGATCACGCCTTCGTCGAGCACCAAGCCCTCTCGGGCCTCGGTTTCGTAGGCGATCAGGCCCAGGTCAGCGGTGGCATAGCATTGGTAGGCCTCCACGCCTTGGCTGCTGAACCAGTCACGCAAGCTCGGGGGACAAGCCTCGCCGGTGACGAGGGCCTTGCGCAGGCTGCCTGTGTCTATGGCGCTTTCTTTGGCCTTTTCAAGCAGGATGCGCAGGAAGCTGGGTGTGCCGGTGTAACCATTGGGATGGAGGTCGGCCATGGCCGCCAGCTGCTGCTCGGTCTGCCCCGTCCCGGCCGGAAAGACAGTGCAGCCGACGGCATGAGCGCCCGACTCCATCATGAAGGCGCCCGGTGTCATGTGGTAGCTAAAGGCGTTGTGCACCAGATCGCCCGCTCTAAACCCGGCGGCGTACAAGGCGCGCCCTGCGCGCCAGTAATCGGTGCTGGCCATGTCGGGCTCGTAGATCGGCCCCGGCGAGGCAAAGATTCGCCTCATCCGGGGCCCGCGCACCGAGGTGGAAAAGCCGCCAAAGGGGTCACCCGGTCGACTGGCTTTCTGCAACTCCAACAGCGCACTCTTGCGGGTGACCGGCAGTCTGGCCAGGGCCTCACGCGAGGTGATTTGCGCGGCTTCTACTTCGCGCAAGATCGACCCGAAGGCGGCGCTGTGTTGCTGTGCGTGCCGAATCTGAGCCGGCAACGCGGCCATCAGCGCCTGCTCGCGTTCGGCGGGCGGGCGGGTTTCAAGCGCATCAAAGTAGCGAGTCACAAGCGTCCTCCTCAAGCCAGCCAGCGCTTGCGACGCTTGTAGCTCTTGACTTCTTTGAAGCTCTTGCGCTCCCCGCCGCCCACGCCCAGGTAGAACTCTTTGACGTCTTCGTTGCTGGCCAGTTCGCTGGCTGCGCCGTCCATCACGATGCGTCCACTTTCCATGATGTAGCCGTAGTCGGCGTAACGCAAGGCCATATTGGTGTTTTGCTCGGCCAGAAGGAAGGTAACCTTCTCTTTCTGATTGAGGTCCTTGACGATCTCAAAGACCTCTTCGACGATTTGCGGCGCTAGGCCCATCGAGGGCTCGTCGAGCAACACCATACTGGGGTTGGCCATGAGCGCGCGTCCGATGGCGCACATTTGCTGCTCGCCACCCGAGGTGTAGGCCGCCTGGGAATTGCGCCGTGTTCTGATGCGCGGGAAGTAGGCGTAGACCTTCTCGAGATTGGCCGCCACCTCGGCCTTGCTATTTCGGGTGTAGGCCCCGGTGAGCAGGTTTTCCTCGATGGTGAGGTGGGCAAAGCAATGGCGTCCCTCCATCACCTGCACCACGCCGCGGTTGACCAGGTCGGCCGGCGAAAGATTTTCGATGCGCTCGCCGCGCAGCTCGATACTGCCCTTGGTAACTTCGCCGCGCTCGCCCTTGAGCAGATTGGAAACCGCGCGCAGGGTGGTGGTTTTGCCAGCACCGTTGCCACCGAGGATGGCCACGATGCCGCCTTCAGGCACCTGCAGCGACACACCCTTGAGCACCAGGATGACATGGTTGTAGATGACTTCAATGCCGTTGACATTGAGAACGATGTTGGGCTTGCTCATATTCGTTTCCGTTCAAAACCACTGCCAAACGCAGCACGCTGCGCTTGGCAGTGGAGGTTGCAGGCAACCTCCACGGGACCGGCGCCCTGGCACAGGTCGACACCGAAAAGAGCCCCGAGCCGCATGCCGTAAGGCTGGGCTCGGGGTGTTGTGGATCAGGACTGGCAGTCCTTGGGATCGCGGCGTGCCTGCTTCTTGTCGGCCAGGTATTTGTCGGCCGAGGCCTTGATCATCGGTTTGATGATCGATTGGTCGGCCTCGTACCAATCCGAACTGAAGCTCCATTTGCCACCGTCCCAGGTGTGGATGCGCGCCCAAGTCGATCCGCGATGGTCGGCACAGCTGGTGGAGATGGGTC
>CAZCSD010000028.1:0-31542 GCA_964501235.1 uncultured Polaromonas sp.
GCAGCTTCTGGAAGCGCTCGCGGTCCTCGGCGGCGTCGATCATGTCGGGCGAGGTGCCGATGATAGGCACGCCGTTTCGTTCCAGATCAAGAGCCAGTTTCAGCGGGGTCTGCCCTCCATACTGCACGATCACGCCCAGCGGCTTTTCCTTGTCGACGATCTCCAGCACATCTTCCAAGGTCAGCGGCTCAAAGTACAAGCGGTCCGAGGTGTCGTAGTCTGTGGATACCGTTTCAGGGTTGCAGTTGACCATGATCGTCTCATAGCCGTCTTCACGCAGGGCCAAGGCTGCGTGAACGCAGCAGTAATCGAACTCGATGCCCTGACCGATCCGGTTTGGCCCTCCACCGAGCACGATGATCTTGCGACGATCACTAGGCTGAGCCTCACACTGGCTGCCCTGCGCCTCGTAGGTCGAATACATGTATGCGGTGTGTGTGGCAAATTCGGCGGCGCAGGTATCGACACGCTTGTACACCGGCCGCACACCCAATTGCCGGCGGCGCTGACGCACCGCCTGATCGGTGGTTCGCAACTGTCGCGCCAGACGGCGGTCGGAAAAGCCTTTTTGCTTGAGGGTCCGAAGGGTGACGGCATCGATGTCTTCGAGCGCGTGATTTTCGAGTTCCAGCTCGATCTTCACGATCTGCTCGATCTGCGCCAAAAACCAGGGGTCGATGCGGGTCAGTGCATGCACCTCCTCGACCGTCATACCCTGGGCAAAGGCATCGCCCACATACCAGATGCGGTCGGGCCCCGGAGCGCCGAGTTCCTTCTCCAGCACCTGGCGGTCCTGGGTTTTCTCGTTCATGCCGTCGACGCCAACTTCCAGACCGCGCAGCGCTTTCTGGAAAGATTCCTGAAAGGTGCGGCCCATAGCCATCACCTCGCCCACCGATTTCATCTGCGTGGTCAGCCGCGAGTCGGCCTGCGGGAACTTCTCGAAGGCAAAGCGCGGGATCTTCGTCACCACATAGTCGATCGAAGGCTCAAACGACGCGGGCGTAGCTCCGCCGGTGATCTCGTTCTTCAACTCGTCAAGGGTGTAGCCGACGGCCAGCTTGGCCGCCACCTTGGCAATCGGAAAGCCGGTGGCCTTGGAGGCCAGGGCGGAGGAGCGAGAAACGCGCGGATTCATCTCGATGACGATCATCCGCCCGTCACTGGGGTTGATCGCGAACTGCACATTGGACCCACCGGTATCGACCCCGATTTCGCGCAGCACCGCCAAGGAGGCGTTGCGCATGATCTGGTACTCCTTGTCGGTCAGGGTCTGCGCGGGGGCCACCGTGATGGAGTCTCCGGTGTGCACGCCCATCGGATCGAGATTTTCAATCGAGCAAACGATGATGCAGTTGTCCTTCTTGTCTCGCACCACCTCCATCTCAAATTCTTTCCAACCCACCAGCGACTCTTCAATCAGCAGCTCGTTTGTTGGGGATGCTTCCAGGCCGCGCTTGCAGATGGCCTCAAATTCCTCGGCGTTATAGGCAATGCCGCCGCCGGTGCCGCCCAAGGTGAAGCTGGGCCGAACGACCGTGGGAAAGCCCACACTCTTTTGCACCGCCCAGGCCTCCTCCATGCTGTGGGCAATACCCGAGCGCGCCGAACCCAGGCCGATCCGTGTCATGGCCTCTTTGAACTTTTGGCGATCTTCGGCTTTGTCGATCGCCTCGGGGCTCGCACCGATGAGTTCGACGCCATACTTGGCCAGCACGCCGTGACGCCACAGATCCAAGGCGCAGTTGAGGGCCGTCTGCCCCCCCATGGTCGGCAAAACCGCATCGGGCCTTTCCTTGGCGATGATTTTCTCCACCGTCTGCCAGGTAATCGGCTCGATGTAGGTGACATCGGCTGTGGCCGGATCGGTCATGATGGTGGCCGGATTGCTGTTGATCAGGATCACCTTGTAGCCCTCCTCGCGCAGGGCCTTGCAGGCCTGTACGCCGGAGTAGTCGAATTCGCAGGCCTGGCCGATGATGATCGGACCTGCGCCGATGATGAGGATGCTCTGGATGTCCGTGCGCTTAGGCATGCGCCTTCTCCCTGGACTGCGCCATCAGCGCGGTAAATCGATCAAAAAGATAAGCAATGTCATGGGGGCCTGGCGAAGCCTCAGGGTGACCCTGGAAACAGAAGGCGGGACGATCGGTCCGGGCCAGACCCTGGATGGTTCCGTCAAACAGACTGACGTGGGTGGTACGCAGATACGTGGGCAAGGTGGCGGCATCGACCGCAAAACCATGGTTCTGGCTGGTGATGCTGACCCGACCGGTGTCCAGGTCCTTGACCGGGTGATTGGCGCCGTGGTGACCAAACTTCATCTTGAAGGTGCTCGCGCCTGAGGCCAAGGCCATGATTTGGTGACCCAGACAAATTCCAAAGGTAGGCACGGCCTCATCGATGAGTCGTCGCGCGGCGTCGATGGCGTAGGCGCAAGGCTGAGGATCGCCCGGGCCGTTGGAGAGGAACACGCCGTCGGGGCGCAGGGCCAGCACATCAGCCGCCGAGGTTTTCGCCGGCACCACAGTGATGCGGCAGCCGCGCTCGGCCAGCATGCGCAGGATGTTTTTCTTGACGCCAAAGTCATAGGCAACCACATGAAAGCGCGGTGCGGTCAGACTGCCGTAGCCGCCTTCGAGCTTCCATTGCGTCTGTTGCCATTCATAGGGCTGCTTGGCGCTGACCACCTGCGCCAGGTCCAGGCCGGCCATGCTCGGTGCCTGGCGCGCAGCAGCCACGGCCCGCGCCGCCACCTCCTCCGTGATCGCCTCTCCGGCTGCCAAAGTCAGGATGCAACCATTTTGCGCGCCGTGGCTGCGCAGATGGGCCGTGAGCGCTCGGGTATCGATGCCGGCCAGGGCCACCGTGGCGCTGGACCTGAGATAAGTTGAAAGATCCTGCGTCTGGCGGAAATTGGAGGCCTGCAGCGGTAAGTCACGAATGATCAAACCGGCTGCAAAGACTTTCGAAGCCTCGACATCTTCCGGATTGACGCCGTAGTTGCCGATGTGGGGATAGGTGAGCGTGACGATCTGCTGGCAGTAGCTCGGGTCGGTCAGGATTTCCTGGTAGCCGGTGATGGCGGTGTTGAACACCACTTCACCGACCGTAGAGCCAGGAGCCCCGATGGAATGACCTGAGAAGACGGTGCCATCTGCGAGGGCCAGCAAGGCCGCGGGATGATTGGCCTGGAGGGACAAAAGCACTGGGTTCTCCGTTGGGTTGACGGTTCGCCCGGACGCTCGCGCGCGAGGATGCCTGCATCCCTGTCGCGCTGGCTGTTGCTTGTGTAAAGTGTGGCTTTTGCGGCGCTCGGGCGAGGCTGATTCTTGAAAAGCCCCCGATTATAGACTGCCGCGGGCCTCCCCAGAGCCCGCGACCAGTGTCTGCGCTGCACTGGCATGCAGGCAAATGGCGGCGGCCGCAGCCACGTTGATCGACTCCTGGCCGGCCGGCTGGACGATACGCACCGCCCGCTCGGCCACCCCACGCAGGGCGGCGCCCACACCCTGCCCCTCATGACCAAAGGCCCAGGCGCAAGGCCAGGGCAGGGTCTGCTGGTGCAACCAGCGACCTTGATGCGAACTGGTGACCAAAACCGGCACGCGCAAGGCCTGTAAATCAGCCTCCAGGAGGCCTTCCTGCAAGCGCAGTGAGAAGTGGGCGCCCATGGCCGAACGCAAGACCTTCGCGGACCACAGCGCTGCGCAGCCCTGCAGCGCCAGCACCTGGGCAAACCCAAACGCCGCCGCACTGCGAAGGATGGAGCCCACATTTCCGGCATCCTGGAGCCGATCGAGGATGACGGTGGGTGCATGAGGCTGCAGCGTACCGTGCGCCGGCACCTGCAGTACCGCCCCCACACCGGCAGGCGAATCCAGGGCGCTGAATTCGCCCCAGAGCGTATCGGGCACGCGTACAACACGCTCGGCCGTAAGCGCCCATTTGTCAAAGGCAAGCGCAGCAGACTCGCTCAGTACGAGCACCTGCAATCGCACGCCGGCGAGCAAAGCGGCCTCCAGCAGATGCTCTCCTTCTATCCAAACCCGGCCCTGCTTGCGGTAGGCCGCGTTGTCACGCGCGAGTTGGCGCAACTCCTTGAGCAATGGATTGGCGCGCGATCGCACCAGACTGACCGCCGCAGTCACGCTGAGCCCCCGCCCAGCCATCGAGCCACCGGGGCAAAGCTGCGGCGGTGCTCCGGACAGGCCCCATGGACCCGCAAGGCCTCCAGATGTTCGGGAGTGCCGTAGCCCTTGTGCGCATCAAAACCATACTGAGGATAGCGCTGGTGAAAATCCACACACCACTGGTCGCGCGTGACCTTGGCCACGATGGAGGCCGCCGAGATCGCGGGTACGCGGGCATCACCGCCCACCACCGCCTCGGCCAGCATCGGCAATCGGGGCAAGCGATTACCGTCGACCAGCACCTTCACCGGCTTCAAGCGCAAACCTTGAACTGCACGCTGCATGGCCAGCAAGGTGGCCTGCAGGATATTGAGGCGATCGATTTCCTCGACACTGGCCTGCCCAACCGCGCAGCACAGGCAGCGGGCCATGATCTGCTCATACAGGGCCTGACGGCGCGCGGCAGTCAAGGCCTTGGAATCGGCCAGACCCTTGATGGGCTGCAATTCATCCAGAATGACCGCTGCGGCCACCACCGGTCCAGCCAGCGGACCGCGGCCGGCCTCGTCGACGCCGGCCTGCAGACCGGGTGTGTCCCAATCGAGCACGGCCTGTTCAGCGGCGTAAAACTTTTTCGATCGCATCGCAGGCCAGGGCTGCGGTATCGCAGCGCAGTTGCAGATGAAGTTGTTCAAAACGCTGAGCCACCGCCCGGCACCGTTCGGGCTGGTCCAGCCAATCGGAGAGGGCATCGGCCAGCGCAGATGGCGTGGCCCGATCCTGGATCAGCTCAGGGACCACAAATTCGCCACACAGAATATTGGGCAGACCCACCCACGGTTGAAGCTGCTTGCCCTTCATGATCTGCCAGCTCAGCCAGGGCATGTGGTAAGCAATGACCATGGGGCGCTTGAACAGGGCGGCCTCCAGGGTGGCCGTGCCGCTGGTCACCAGGGCCAGGTCGCAAGCGGCTAAAACCGCGTGCGAGCGTCCCTCCACCCGAACCAGGCTGGAGCCGTGCGAGGGTCCGAAGCCAGCCTGCGCCACAAGCTCCTCGACCTGGGAGCGCAAAGACGGCAGCACTGGCATCACGAACTGCAGGTGGGTTCGCCGCGCCTCAAGCAGATGTGCGGCCTGCAAGAACCGCGGCAGCATGTGAGAAATCTCGGACTGCCGACTGCCGGGCAGCAGGGCGACCACGGTCGCATCGGACTGCAGCCCCAAGGCTTGGCGCGCGGCGCCACGGTCGGACTGCATCTCGATCATTTGGGCCAGCGGGTGACCCACAAAAGTCGCCGGGACGCCATGGGCCCGCAACAACTCCGGCTCGAAAGGAAAGACGCACAGCACATGATCGGCCGCCCGACGCAGCTTGTGCACTTTCTTGGCCCGCCAAGCCCAAAACGAGGGGCTGATGAAGTGAAGGGTGGGGATACCGGCTGACCGCAGGTCGATCTCCAGATCGAGATTGAAGTCTGGCGCGTCCACGCCGATAAAGAGATCCGGCGGCTGAGCCAGAAGGCGCCGCCGGAGTTCTCGGCGAATCCCGAGCAACTCGGGCAGGTGCGCAAACACTTCCACATAGCCGCGCACCGACAACCTGCGCTCGGGCCACCAGGCCTCAAAACCCTGACTCTGCATGGCCGGGCCGCCTATGCCGGCGCAGCGCATCTGTGGCCAGCGTCCTCGGCAGGCAGCCAGCACAGCACCGGCCAGAAGGTCACCTGAAGCCTCGCCGGCCACAAGGGCCAAAGAGGGCCATCGCGCCATGAACTAGCGCACGATACCGCGCTCAGCGGTATCCAGGAAGGACAGCATCAGATCGAGATCGGCGTCCGATGCCGCCGAAGTACCCCGCAGACCCTGCAAGGACTGCTTGGCATCGGCCAGGCTCAGCGCCTGCCGGTAGATCATGCGGTACATGCGCTTGACCGCCGTAATGCGCTGGTCATCGAAACCACGCCGCCGCAGACCCTCGGCATTGATGCCCTGGGCTTGCGCCGGGTTACCCGCGGCGTTGACAAAAGGCGGCAGATCCTGAGACAGGCGTGTTTGAAAACCCGCCATCGCATGGGCGCCAATTCGCACGAACTGATGCACACCCGTCAAGCCCCCGAGCACGACCCAATCTCCGACATGTACATGTCCGCCAAGCTGGGTGGCATTGGCAATGATGGTGTTATTACCGATCTGGCAGTCATGGGCCACATGGACATAGGCCATGATCCAGTTGTCGCTGCCAATGCGCGTCAGGCCACCGCCGCCGGGCGATCCAATGTTGAAGGTGCAGAACTCGCGGATGGTATTGCGATCGCCGATGTGCAGTTCACAGGGTTCACCGGCGTATTTTTTGTCCTGCGGAATGGCTCCGATGGAGCTGAATTGAAAAATCCGGTTGTCACGCCCGATCTGGGTGCGGCCTTCGATCACGCAATGGGCCCCAATGGAAGTGCCCTCGCCGATCTGGACATGGGGACCAATCGTGGCAAAAGGGCCAATGCTCACTCCGGCACCTATGCGCGCGCCGGGATCAACCAGGGCCGAGGGATGAATCTGCGCCATCACAGCACCCGCCTGCCCTCAAGCCACGGTTCTCATGGTGCACATGAGCTCGGCCTCACAGGCGAGCTCGCCGGCCACCCGGGTCACCCCCTTGAACTTGTAGATACCTGCGCGGGCTCGATCAAGAACCACCTCCAGGATCAGCTGGTCTCCAGGCTCGACCGGCCGCTTGAAGCGAGCCGCATCGATACCAGCGAAGTAATACACCGTCTTATCGTCCATATCAACGCCAGCGGCATCGAAAGCCAAAAGGGCGGCCGCCTGGGCCATGGCCTCCAGCATGAGCACGCCCGGCATCACAGGCCGGTAGGGGAAATGGCCGTTGAAAAACGGCTCATTGATCGTCACATTTTTCAGGGCCTTGATGCTTTTGCCCTTGTCGATTTCGAGCACCCGATCGACCAACAAAAAGGGGTATCGATGGGGTAGCTTCTTGAGAATCTGATGAATATCCATCATGCGTCTTGATCTTTGATTGGGGACAGACGGCCCTCCAGGCGCTTGATGCGATCTCGCAGGCCGTGCAACTGCTTGAGCGTTGCGGCGTTTTTTTCCCAGGAGGCATTGTCGTCGATGGGAAACAAGCCGGTATAGAGCCCGGGCTGGCTGATCGATCGGGTGACCACCGAGGCAGCCGAGACGTGGACACCATCGGCCAGGCTCAGGTGACCGAGCACGATCGCTCCGCCCCCGATGCTGCAATGCGCGCCAATGCGGGCGCTGCCCGCCACGCCGACGCAACCGGCCATGGCGGTGTGGGCCCCGACCTGCACGTTGTGACCGATCTGAACCAGGTTATCGAGCTTGACCCCATCGCCAATCACGGTATCGCCGAGCGCTCCGCGGTCGACGCAGGTGTTGGCCCCCATCTCGACATCATCGCCAATGAGCACAGCGCCCAGTTGCTCCATCTTTTCCCAACGACCGGCATCGGGGGCGAATCCAAAGCCATCAGCTCCGATCACAACTCCAGGGTGAAACAGGCCGCGCTGGCCGATGCGACAGCCCGCCGTCACAGTGACGCGGGCGGCCAAGGTGGTATGCGCCCCGATAAAGACATCCTGGGCAACCACACTGTGCGGGCCAATATGCGCGCCCTCGCAAACAACCGCACCGGCCTCGATCACTGCGAAAGGCCCAACGCTGGCACTGGGGTCCACCTTCGCCCGGGCATGCACGAAGGCCGATGGATGAACGCCCGTGGGTGGCGCCCCCGCGTGCTTGCGTTTCCAAAGCTGCGTCACGCGGGCAAAGTACAGATAAGGGCGATCCACAACGATAGCCGGACCGCGGCTCAAGGCCGAGGCTTGCATCTGAGGGGACACGATGACGCAGGCGGCACGGGAGGCTGCGAGCAGACTTTGGTATTTAGGGTGGCTGAGGAAACTCAATTCGTCCGGCCCGGCTGACTCCAGAGGCGCGAGCGATCGTATGGGCAGGTCGGCCGGCCCGATCAATTGGGCCTGGAAGTCAGCCGAGAGCGCCTGGACGATTTGACCGAGAAGCAGCATCAGCCGGCCCCCGCCAGGAAAGACCGCGGGTCAGCGAGAACCCGGGGCGTTGAGCAACTTGATCACCTTGTCCGTGATGTCGTGCTTGGGATGAATGTAAACCGCTTCCTGAATGATCAGGTCGAATTTTTCGTTCTCTGCCAAGGTCCGAACCGCGCGGTTGGCCCGGTCGATGATGGCCTGCAACTCTTCGTTCTTGCGGTTGTTCAAGTCTTCCTGAAATTCGCGACGCTTGCGCTGAAACTCACGGTCCTGATCTGTGATCTGTTTCTGCCGCGCGGCACGCTGGCTCTCAGACAGGGTCGGAGCCTCGCGCTCGAACCGATCCGACAGGCTCTTGATCTGGTTGCCCAGATCATTGATTTCTTTCTCCCGCTTGGCAAACTCCGACTCCAGCTTGGTCTGGGCGGACTTGGCCGGCCCCGACTCGCGCACGATACGGTCGAGGTTGACAATACCGATCTTGAACTCCTGCGCGAAGGAGGCAGAGGCCACACAGGCCATACCCGCGCATAAAACCAGAGGTCGAAGGAAGTGAAACATCAAAAAGCCGTACCGATCTGAAATTGGAAGGTCTGTATTCTATCTTGGGCCTCACGGCGCAGGGGCCGGGCCAAAGCAAAGCGCAGGGGACCGAGCGGCGAGATCCAACTCACCCCCAAACCGGTGGATGCGCGCAAATCCTGTAGGCGCATCGGCGAGTTGTCGCCAAAGACATTGCCCGCGTCGACAAAACCGAACATCCGCAGCGTCCGGTCATTACCCGCCCCGGGGAAGGGCGTGATCAATTCGGCATTCAGATTGATCTTTTTGGCGCCACCCTTGGCCGATCCATTCGAATAACGCTCACCCAAAGAGCCTTGCTCAAACCCGCGCACCGAGCCCAGGCCGCCCGCATAAAAGTTCTTGATGACCGGGTAAGACTGACCGGACAGGCCCTTGCCCCATCCCAGATCGGCATTGAGACCCACGGTAAAGCGGCGGTCCAGAGGAATGTAATTCTGGACCTGATAGACCGCCCGGATGTACTTGACATCGCCGGCCACGCCCCAGTCGCTGTTGAGTCGTTGGTACCACCCCCGGGTGGGCACCAGGGCACTGTCACGCTGATCCCGCTGCCAGCCCAACGAAAGAGGAAAGGACTTGGCCTCCTGGCCCCTTAACTGCCGGGTGAACTCCTGCAAGCCCGGATTGGTTCCGGGCAGGATGTCCCACATCTCGGCCCCGAGCCCGAAGAAGACGGTGTCGTTTTCTGTGAAGGGCACGCCGAAGCGAACATTGGCGCCCTGGGTCTTGAGGGTGTAGACAGCGCCCTCCCCGGCCAGCGGCTTGGAGGTGCGACTGAACACATCGAAAGCCCGCGAAACCCCATCGGCCGTGAAGTAAGGATCAACGGTCGAGAGCACGAGCTGGCGGCTGGACTTGCTGGTGTTGAGCTCCAGACCCAGGTAGTTGCCGCTGCCGAACACGTTCTCCTGGCGTATGGCGGCCATCAAAGTGATGTTTTCCGAAGTGGAGTACCCCGCACCGAGCTGCAGATTACCCGTGGGTTTTTCGGCCACCGTGAAATTGAGGTCCACCTGGTCGGGCGTGCCCGGCACGTCCTGCGTCTCCACATCAACCTGGGTGAAAAAGCCCAGGCGATCGACCCGCTCGCGCGAAATGCGAATCCGGTCGCTGTCGTACCAGGACGATTCAAACTGGCGGAACTCTCGCCGCACCACCTCGTCCCGGGTTCGGGTGTTGCCGGCCACATTGATGCGCCTTACATAAGCCCGGCGCGAGGGCTCGGCCTGCAGAACAAAGGCCACTTGATTACGGGCGCGGTCGATTTCAGGCACGGCCTCGACCCGGGCGAAGGCAAAACCGAAGCGGCCGAAGTAATCGGTGAAGGCCTTGGTGGTCTGGGCCACCTGGTCGGCGTTGTAGGGCTGGCCCGGCTTGATAGTCACCAAAGGCTTGAACTCTTCTTCACGGCCCAGGTAGTTGCCAGCCAGAGACACCCCCGAGACCACAAAGCGCTCTCCTTCGGAGATATTGATGGTCACCAGGATCTGCTGCCGGTCCGGAGCGATAGCCACCTGCGTGGAATCGATCCGGAAATCAAGGTAGCCTCGGGTGAGATAGTAGGAGCGCAGGGTCTCAATATCCGCGTTGAGCTTGGTCCGGGAGTAGCGGTCGGACTTGGTGTACCAACTCAGCCAGCCGCCGGTGTTCAGGTCGAACAAATCGAGCAAGGTGCTTTCCTTGAAGGCCCGGGCCCCAACAATGCGAAGCTCCTTGATCCGGGCCACCTGGCCCTCGGTGACGGTAAAGGTCAGATTGACCCGATTTCGCTCCACTGGGGTGACCGTGGTCACCACCTGGGCACCGTACAGGCTGCGGTTGATGTACTGCCGCTTGAGTTCCTGCTCGGCCTTGTCAGCCAGCGCCCGATCGAAAGGCTGCCCTTCGTAGAGACCGGACTCGCGCAAGGCCTTGCGCAGGGCATCGCGGTCGAATTCCTTGATGCCGACGAAGTCCACCTGCGCAACCACCGGCCGCTCTTCGACCACCACCACCAATTCCTCGCCCTTGACTTCCAGGCGCACATCCTTGAACAGGCCCAGCCCAAACAGCGACCGGATGGCCGCCGAGCCCTTCTCGTCGGTGAAAGTCTCCCCAACGCGAAGCCCCAGGGTGGCAAAAACCGTCCCCGGCTCGACCCGCTGCAAGCCCTCGACCCAGATCGAGCGGATAACGAAAGGGTCGACCGCCCAGGACAGGGACGAGGCAAGCAGGCCAGCCAACGCCATCGAAAACGAGCGCAGCTTCAAGCGTTTGAGAAAGTTCATCATGGAGTGTCAGGGGGTGACCAAGCGCGGAAAATGGCTCAGGCCAACAGACGGACGATGTCGTTGAACAGGGCGACAGACATGAGCACCACCAAAGCCGCAATGCCCAATCGCTGCAAGCGCTCCATCGTCACCTCCGAGAGACTGCGACCTGTTGCAAACTCCCACAGATAATACATCAGGTGACCCCCATCGAGGACCGGCAAGGGCAGCAGATTGAGCACGCCCAAACTCACGCTGATCATCGCCAGAAACAGCAAGTACGCCGTCCATCCCTGTCCGGCCGATTTGCCCGCATAGTCGGCTATCGTCAGCGGACCACTGAGGTTTTTCAGCGAGGCCTCGCCGATGATCATCTTGCCCAGCATACGCAGGGTCAAAAGACTGATGTCCCAGGTTCGCGTCAGCCCCTCGCCCAGGGCGTCAAGCAGGTCCTCGCGCACCAAGACCATCGCGGGCGACTCTCCCACCACCGCCCCGATACGCCCCAGGATCTGACCGCCCTCCTCGCGCGCTTGCGGCTGCACCGACAGATCGATCTCACGCCCCTGACGCTCGACCTGCCAATTTTGGACCTCGCCCCGCACCGAAGCCCGAACCAACTCGCGCAACTGCGCGGCATCGAGAATCGGCCGGTCATCGATTCGGCGAACCAGATCGCCCGCCTGCAATCCGGCTTGCTGCGCTGCCCCACCCGGCTGCAGGGTCCCGAGCACCGGTCGGCTGAACACACTGCCCATGCCAATCTGCCTGAAAAAGGCCGCATTGACCTCGGCTGCTTCCAGATCCTTGAAATCGAGCACCAACTCGCGCGATGACCCCCGTTCGCCCTGCAGCCTGAGGACCAGAGACTCCGACTCCAGCGCCGCTTTGGCCACATGCCAGCGCAGATCATCGAAAGATCGAACCGGCTGGGCCGTTTGACCCGCGAGGCTGGCCTCCAGCACCCGATCGCCCGCGCGCACACCGGCGCGCTCGGCCAAAGAGCCGGCCGGCGGAGTTGCCAAGACCGGCTGGGGTTCCTCGACGCCCATCCAGCTCACGGCCGCGTACAGCAGCACGGCCAGCAGCAAATTGGCCAACGGCCCGGCGGCGACCACAGCAGCCCGAGCGCGCAGCGGCTTGTTGTTGAAAGCCTGATGCCGCTCGGAAGGTTCTACGGGCCCCTCGCGCTCGTCAAGCATCCTGACATAGCCGCCCAGGGGAATGAGACCGATAACGAACTCCGTGGGCTTACCGGACAAACGCCAGCTCACGATCGGTCGTCCGAAGCCGATCGAAAAGCGCAGCACCTTGACACCACAGGCCACCGCCACGCGATAGTGACCGTACTCATGAACGGCGATGAGCAAGCCCAGCGCAACAACAAAGGCGAGCACAGTGATCATGGGCGGGCCAGCTTGCGCACCAGAGCCTGGGCCTCGAGGCGAGCGTTCGCGTCAATGCCCAGCAAGTCCTCGATCCCGCCGACCCGGGGCGCCGACCACGCCTGAAGGGCATCGCGATTGACCGTATGGATCTGATCGAAGCGGATGCGCCGGTCCAGAAAGGCTTGGACCGCCACCTCGTTGGCCGCGTTGAGCACCGCGGTGCTGCCCACCGGCCCCGCCAGCACCTGCCAGGCCAAATCGAGTCCCGGGAAACGCTGCGGATCGGGGGCCTCAAAAGTCATGGACGGCAGGGCCTTGAAATCGAGCGCCCGCGCACCCGATTCCACCCGTTCGGGCCACGACAGGCCGTAGGCAATCGGCACCCGCATGTCCGGGGTGCCCAACTGCGCCACCACCGAGGTGTCACGGTACTGCACCAGAGAGTGGATGATGCTCTGCGGATGAATCACCACCTCGATCTGCCCGGGCGACATCCCAAAAAGGTAGCTCGCTTCGATCACCTCCAGGGCCTTGTTCATCATGGTGGCCGAATCCACCGAGATCTTGCGACCCATCACCCAGTTGGGGTGCTTGCAGGCCTGCTCGACCGTGACCCCGGGCAAGGTGGCCAGATCGCGATCGCGGAACGGCCCGCCCGAGGCGGTCAGGATGATCTTCTCCACCCTGCCCGGCCAAGTCGCCGGATCGTCGGGCAGCGACTGAAAGATGGCCGAATGTTCGCTATCGATCGGCAAAAGCTTGGCCCCGCCCTCGCGCACCGCCGTCAGGAAGACCTCGCCGCCAACCACGAGAGCCTCCTTGTTGGCCAGCAAGAGGCGCTTGCCGGCACGCGCCGCGGCCAGACAGGCCGGCAAACCGGCCGCTCCAACGATGGCCGCCATAACGATGGGCGCCCGCTCATCGGCGGCAATGCGTTCGAGGGCATCTCCCCCGGTCAGAACCCGGGTGCCAAGCCCCGAGACGTGTAGCTGGTCCTCGAGCTGCCGCGCCGCCTGGGGATCACTCATGACGGCAAAAACCGGTTGGAAGTTACGGCACTGCTCGAGCATCAACTCGGTGCGGGTGGCCGCGCTGAGTGCAAACACTTCAAAACGATCCGGATGACGCGCAACGACATCGAGCGTATTGACCCCAATAGAACCCGTTGAGCCCAGAATGGTGATGCCCTGCTTCATGCGCCCCCTCCCCCTCGATGACTGAGCAACATCATGGCCAAAGGCAGGACCGGCAGCAAGGCATCGATCCGGTCGAGCACGCCCCCATGCCCGGGTAGCAGACGGCTGGAATCTTTGACGCCTGCATGGCGCTTGAGCAGCGACTCGATCAGGTCACCCACGACACTCATGGCGCTCAGGAAAAGCAGGGCCAGGGACAACAGGAAGAGGCCATGGCGCTCCAACAGTTGGCCGTGCAGGCCACGCTGATGCGCGGGCACATTCAGACCGGTCTCGATGAGCGACCAGACCAGGCCCAGCAGCGTAACGGCCAAGGCGCCCCCGAGGGCGCCCTCCCAGCTCTTGCCGGGACTGATCGCCGGCGCCAGCTTGCGGGCGATAAAACGCCCCCCCAACGCACGGCCGGCAAAATAGGCAGCAATATCGGCGAGCCAGACCAGGGTCAGCACCGACAGCAGCATGTCAACCCCCAGCCTTCGCGCTTGCACCACCGCCAGCCAAGCCGCCCAAAGGAGCGTCAGGCCCAAAGCGCAGCGAAGACCCCGACCGAGTCCGTGCCAGGCCACCTGGCCTCGGGCGAGCAGCCAGCCCCCCCCGAGCACCCAGACCAAACCGGCCAGGGACCAGACCCAGGACAGATCGCGCTCGATCAGCCCGGCGGCCCACGAAAGCGCGCACATGCAGGCAAAGAGCAGTCCCATAAGCGAGGCGCCGGGAAACCCCAGATCGTTCAGGCGCCCCCATTCCCAGGCGGCGGCGGCCATCAACAACAGGGTCAGAGCAAAGAAAGGGCGGGCGTCCGGATAAAAAAGCGCCGGCAGGAAGATCGCCAGCATGATCACGGCAGTGATGACGCGCTGCCGTAGCATGGGGCCGGGAGCGGGCGGCCGTCAGACCGCCATGATGTCCTGTTCTTTGGCGGAAACCATTTTGTCCACCTCGGCAATATACCGGTCGGTGAACTTCTGGATCTCCTCCTGGGCGCGGCGCTCTTCGTCCTCAGAGGCCTGCTTGTCCTTGACCAGCTTCTTGACGCCCTCATTGGCATCGCGGCGCAGATTGCGGATCGCAATCTTGGCATGTTCACCCTCGCCGCGCACCACCTTGGTCAATTCCTTGCGACGCTCCTCGGTCATCGGGGGCATGGGTACGCGGATCAGGTCGCCTTGGGAGGCCGGGTTGAGCCCCAGGTCGGAGTCGCGAATGGCTTTTTCGATCTTCGCCCCCATGCCCTTCTCCCAAGGCGCAACGCCTATGGTGCGAGCATCGAGCAGCGAAACATTGGCCACTTGGCTGATCGGCAACATCGAGCCGTAGTACTCGACCTGCACCGTATCGAGCAGGCCAGGATTGGCACGCCCGGTACGGACCTTGGTCAAGCTGGACTTGAAGGCCTCGATCGACTGCTGCATCTTGTGCTCAGTGTTCTTCTTGATGTCCTGAATGCTCATGGTGGTATGGCCAGAAAAGGAAGATCAAACATGAACCAGGGTGCCCTCGTCTTCACCGAGTACCACCCGCTTGAGGGCGCCGCTCTTGAAGATGGAGAACACTTTGACCGGAAGCTTCTGATCGCGGCACAGAGCGAAAGCCGTCGCGTCCATGACCTCGAGGTTGCGGCCCATGGCCTCGTCGAAGGTGATGGAGGTGTAGCGGGTGGCCGTTGGGTTCTTCTTGGGATCGGCGGTGTAGACCCCGTCGACCTTGGTGGCCTTGAGGACCACCTGGGCACCGATTTCCGCGCCCCTCAGCGCGGCGGCAGTGTCGGTGGTGAAAAAGGGATTGCCCGTTCCAGCGGCAAAAATAACCACCTTGCCCTCCTCCAGGTATTGCAGGGCCTTGGGTCGCACATAGGGCTCGACCACCTGCTCAATGGCAATGGCTGACATCACACGTGCCGTCAGGCCGGCCTTGTCCATGGTGTCGGCCAGCGCCAACGAATTCATCACGGTAGCCAGCATCCCCATGTAGTCGGCCGTAGCGCGGTCCATGCCGACCGAACCGCCCGCCACCCCGCGGAAGATATTGCCACCGCCGATGACCACCGCCACCTGCACACCCATGCGGGTGACTTCGGCCACCTCCTCGACCATGCGAACAATGGTCGCTCGGTTGATGCCGAAGGCATCGTCCCCCATCAAGGCTTCGCCTGAGAGTTTGAGCAAAATACGCGAGTAGGCCGGCATGAGAAACCTGCAGTATGGCGCGGAGTTTAGCGTCTCGGTGTCGGGTTTATCAGGCCGCCTTGGCTGCAGCCACCTGAGCGGCCACCTCGGCGGCGAAATCGTCGACCTTCTTCTCGATCCCCTCGCCGACCACATACAAGGTGAATCCCAGCACCTTTGTGGCCTTCTCCTTGAGCATCTGCTCGACCGTCTGCTTGTCGTTTTTGACAAAGGGCTGGTTGAACAGAGAAACCTCCTTGAGGAATTTCTGCACGGAGCCTTCAATCATCTTGGTCGCAATGTCGGCAGGCTTGCCAGACTCGGCCGCCTTGGCTGTGGCCACCGAACGCTCGCGCTCGATCAGCTCGGCCGGCACATCGGCGCTGGTCAGGGAAACCGGCTTCATGGCCGCCACGTGCATGGCCACATCCTTGGCCGCGGCCTCATCGCCTTCGTACTCAACCACCACCCCGATACGGGTGCCGTGCAAATAAGTCGCCAGCTTGCTTCCGGAGGCGAAACGCTTGAAACGGCGCACCGACATGTTCTCGCCGATCTTGCCAATCAGCCCCTTGCGCACATCCTCCAGGGTCGGGCCAAAACCGTCCAGCGAAAACGGCAGGGCACCCACCGCTGACACATCAGCAGGGTTCGATCGGGCAACGCCAGCGGCGACCGCCTGGGCCAGGGCCAGAAAACTGTCGTTCTTGGTGACAAAGTCGGTCTCGCAGTTGACCTCGACCAGGGCGCCGACGCCGCCATCCATCGCGACAGCAACCACACCCTCAGCCGTGACGCGCGAGGCGGCCTTACCGGCTTTGCTGCCGAGCTTGACCCGCAGCAGTTCCTCCGCCTTGGCCATGTCCCCCTGGGCCTCGGTCAAAGCCTTCTTGCACTCCATCATGGGAGCGTCCGTCTTGGCGCGCAGTTCAGCGACCATGCTCGCAGTGATTGCCATCTTCTGATCTCCTAAAAACTTCCCGTTAGCGGGGGCTGGCCACTCTGGGCCCGGTCTTGAAAATTGTGAAAAAGGGGCTACGCGAGCCCCTTGTGCCTGGGTCGATGCGCGTGTTCAGGCCGCGCTCTCAACCTCGACGAACTCATCGCTGCCTTCGGTTGGCTTGACGATATCGCTAACCGCCTGCGTCCGACCCTCAAGGATGGCATCAGCAATCCCGCGGGCATACAGCGCCACGGCCTTGGCTGAGTCGTCGTTACCGGGAATGACGTAATCAATCCCTTCAGGCGAGTGATTGGAGTCGACCACGCCGATCAGCGGAATGCCCAGCTTCTGGGCCTCGGCCACTGCAATCTTGTGGAAACCAACGTCGATGACGAAGATGGCATCGGGCAGGCTGCCCATGTCTTGAATGCCGCCGATGTCCTTCTCGAGCTTTTCAATCTCGCGGGTGAAGTTCAGTTGCTCTTTCTTGCTGATCGAGTCGAGCCCCGCTTCTTGCTGCGCCTTCATTTCCTTCAGGCGCTTGATCGACGACTTGACGGTCTTGAAGTTGGTCAGCATACCGCCGAGCCAGCGCTGGTCAACATAGGGCACGCCTGCGCGGCGGGCCTCGGTGGCCAGGATCTCGCGCGCTTGGCGCTTGGTGCCCACCATCAAGATAGTTCCGCGATTGGCGGCGAGCTGACGAGCAAACTTGCAAGCCTCTTGGAACAGAGGCAGCGTCTTCTCGAGGTTGATGATGTGAATACGGTTGCGATGGCCGAAGATAAAGGGGGCCATCTTGGGGTTCCAGAAGCGTGTCTGGTGGCCAAAATGGACACCCGCTTCCAGCATTTCACGCATGCTCACGGACATAAAAACTCCTGAAGGTTGGGTCTAAAATCGGCCATGGTCTACCGCGGATAACGCTGTAAACACCTTGCAGATGGCCGATTCGCGAATGGTTTTCCTCACCTAGGCCTCCAGTGGAGGCGGCCTAAATTGGAAAACCTTCGCAGTATAGCATTGGTTGGCTCCCTCCCTCCCCTCAAAACGCCTCTGGACCCGATGTCGCTCTCCCATCACCGCCCCCAGGCCGGGCCTTGGCCTGCCGTAAAAGTCGGGCGCTAAGGACACCGCAGACGCCGCGGCCATGCACCGAATCAACAGCGAAAAGTCTTGGCTTTTGCACGGGGTACAGGCCTCGCGCAAGCTCGAAGCCTTGACGGCCGCCGGACTGCCACCGCACAGCCTGATGCGAAGGGCCGGCATGAGCGTGGCCCATCTGGCCCGGGCTATCGCACCGCACGCCCGGCACATCTGGATCGCCTGTGGACCGGGCAACAACGGCGGCGATGGCTTCGAGGCGGCCCTGCATCTGCAGCGCCAGGGCTTGGACCTGACGCTGACTTGGTTGGGCGGACCGACGGAGCCGGCCGATGCCCGCGCCTCGCGGGACCGAGCCCTGCAGGCCGGCGTGCGCATCAGCCAAGAGCCCCCGCCGAACTTCGACCTGGCCATCGACGCCCTGTTTGGCCTGGGCGGCAAGCCGGGAAATCGCCACGACGCCTCCCCAAACCTGATCGCCTGGCTCAGGCGCATGGGCGATTCGGACCGGCCGGTGTTGGCGGTGGACCTGCCCAGCGGCCTGCATGGCGACACGGGATCGGGGCTCAGCCTTCCCGCTCGGCCCGGACAGAGGCATACCCTGAGCTTGCTGACCCTCAAGCCCGGGCTCTTTACCGCGATGGGCCGCGACCGGGCCGGGCAAGTCTGGTTCGATGACCTGGGCGCCGACCTGCAGGCCGTCCCCGCCGATGCCCTCCTGCTGGGGGCCCCCGATCTGCCAGCGTGGGACAAGGTGCAAGCCCCGCACGACAGCCATAAAGGCAGTTATGGCAACGTGCTGGCGGTTGGCGGGCAATCCCAGGCACAGGGCACACACATGGTCGGCGCGGCCCTGCTGGCGGCCCGGGCGGCCTTGCACGCCGGGGCCGGCCGCGTCTATGTCTGTCCGCTGGGCTCGGCACCGATGAAGGCCGACCCGGTGCAGCCGGAGCTGATGTTTTGCGAACTGTCGGGGTTCGGCGCCCTGCAAGCCTGCCTGACGATCGTTTGCGGCTGCGGCGGTGGCAGCGCCGTGGCGTCGGTGCTGACGCAGATCCTCGCCTGCGAGGGGCCGCTGGTGCTCGATGCCGATGCCCTCAATGCAATCGCCACCGAAAGCGACCTGCAGCACCGCCTCAAGCAACGCTCTCCCCGGCCAACGGTGATCACACCGCATCCGCTGGAGGCTGCCCGCTTGCTGCGCTGCCCAGTCTCTCAGGTGCAGTCCGACCGGATTGGGGCCGCCCGGGCGCTCAGCGAGACTTTTGCTTGCACGGTGGTGCTCAAAGGATCGGGGTCGGTGATTGCATCGCCCAAGGCGCTGACAGCCATCAACCCCACCGGCAATGCCCTGCTGGCCACAGCCGGAACTGGCGATGTGCTCGCCGGGCAGATCGGAGCGGCGCTGGCCGGCGGCCTGGCCGCGCACGAGGCCGCTTGCATCGGCGTGTTTCGCCATGGCCGATCGGCCGAGGCTTGGGCCCGTACGCGGCCCGGCCAGGCCCTGGTCGCCAGCGATCTGCTGCACCGATCGGGCTGAGCACGCCACGCCCGGTTCAACGGGCCACTGGCAAAGCAAGGTACCCGGATCAACGCAGGGCCATGAGGAGCAACTGAAGCAAAAGCAGCAGCACAGCCGGCGACAGATCCACGCCGCCGATCGGAGGCAGCGCGCGCTGCAAAGGCGACAGCAGGGGCGCCATCACCCGGCTCAAGCTCGAATGCAGGGCCGAGCCGGGCTGCACCCAGGATACGATCACCAGGCCCAGTAGCAAAAGACTCCAGGTCTGTAAGGCGGTCTTACACAGAAAGACCAGGGCCAGCCCCGGCAAGACCCCCATCCAGCGGCCCGAGAAACCTCCCGATATCAGAGCCAGCGCCAGGGCCAATACCGTACACAGCAGCAGGGCCGCGAGCAAACTGCCCCAATCCAGACGCCCCCGTGCCATGCCTTGCGGCATCCAACGCCGAAGGGGCTTGACCAACCAGTCCGTCAGCGCCATCACGAACAAGCCCGGCTGCACCCGCATGTTGAGCCGCAAGCCGTTCATCCAGGCGCGCAGCAGTGCCGCGCCGACCAAACACTGCAGCACCAACTCGATAAGGTAGGCCAGGATCCCCACAGGAGTCCTCAGCGGCGCGGCCGCTTGCTTGACTTGCGTCCGACCTTGGCCGCCGCCTTCTTCACGGCGGTCTTGAGCGCTTGGATCGACGAGACCGGAGCGGCAGCCGAAGCGGCCTTCTTGCTCCGCTTGGCCGCCCGTCCGGCCGCCTCTTCGCCTGGACTGCGGCGGCGGCCGCCTGCCGGCTTGCGCACAAGGGCGTCATCAGAGGCACGCTCGCGGCCGGCCCGGGCGAGAGCCTCCTGCCCTTCGTCGACCAGCCGAAAATCGATACGCCGTCCGTCGAGGTCAACGCGGCTGACCTGCACCCGCACCCGCGTTCCAATGGCATAACGGATGCCAGTGCGCTCGCCCCGCAGTTCCTGCCTCGCCTCATCAAATCGGAAATACTCGCCGCCGAGTTCGGTGATGTGCACCAGGCCCTCGACATACATTGCATCGAGAGTGACAAAAATCCCGAAGCCGGTGGCCGCTGAGACGATGCCGGCAAACTCCTCACCAAGATGCTCGCGCATGTATTTGCACTTGAGCCAGGCCTCTACATCGCGACTGGCCTCGTCGGCGCGGCGCTCATTGGCGCTGCAGTGCAGGCCAGCGGCCTCCCAGGCGCGCTGTTCTGCCGAAGACACCCCCCGATCCGGACGAGGGGATGCCGCCGAACGCTCAGCCAGGCGCTTGGCCAGCTTGGCCTGGGCCTCCCCCGGGGTGGGCAGGGCCGGCAGTTGGTAACGCACCTGGGACAGGATGGCCTTAATGACCCGGTGCACCAGCAAGTCGGGATAACGCCGTATCGGGCTGGTGAAATGGGTATAGGCCTCAAAGGCCAGGCCGAAATGACCGCTGTTGATCGGGGTGTAGATCGCCTGCTGCATCGAGCGCAGCAGCATGGCGTGCACCTGCTGCGCATCCGGCCGGTCTTTGGTCGCCTCGGCGATGCGCTGAAAGTCACCCGGCTGGGGCGAGTCGCCCAAGCCGGGACTGACGCCCATGGCCTTGAGGTAACCGCGCAGAATTTCCCGCTTCTCCGGCGTCGGCCCTTCATGTACCCGATACAGCCCGGCGTGCCCAGCGTGGGCTATGAAGTCCGCCGCGCAGACGTTGGCCGCGAGCATCGCCTCTTCGATCAAGCGGTGGGCGTCGTTGCGGGTGCGGGGAATTATTTTTTCGATCCGACCCGCATCGTCACAAACAATCTGCGTCTCGGTGGTTTCGAAGTCAACAGCGCCTCGCTCGCGCCGCGCCTGTAACAAGGCACCGTAGACATCGTGCAGACTCATGAGGTGCGGCAGCAAGGATTTGCGCTGCTGTGCCTGCGGTCCGCGGGTGTTGGCAAGCACCGCCGCCACCTCGGTATAGGTCAGCCGGGCGTGGCTGTGCATGACCGCCGGATAAAACTGATAGGCGTGGACCTGCCCCTTGGCATTGATCAGCATGTCACAGACCATGCACAGACGATCGACCGCCGGGTTGAGTGAACACAGACCGTTGGAGAGCTTCTCCGGCAGCATCGGAATCACCCGCCGGGGAAAATAAACGCTGGTGGCCCGGTCATAGGCATCGATATCAATGGCACTGCCCGTTTCCACATAATGGCTGACATCAGCAATGGCCACCAGAAGTCGCCACCCTTTGCCGCGCCCGACACGGGACGGCTCGCAGTAAACGGCATCGTCAAAATCGCGCGCGTCCTCGCCATCTATGGTGACCAGGGGGACGTCGGTCAGATCCACGCGGTCTCGCTTGTCAATCGGCCGCACCTTGTCAGGCAGGGATCGGGCCAAGGCCAGGGCTTCGTCGCTGAACTCGTGCGCAACCCCATACTTGCGCACCGCGATCTCGATCTCCATGCCCGGATCGTCAATCTCGCCGAGCACTTCGCGCACCCGTCCCACCGGCTGTCCGAATAGCGCCGGGGGCTCGGTCAGCTCGACCACCACCACCTGCCCCACGCGCGCCGCACCGATGGCATGTTTGGGGATGAGCACATCCTGACCGTAGCGCTTGTCCTCAGGCGCCACCAGCCAAACCCCGCCCTCCTGCAACAAACGACCAATGATGGGATGGGGCGAGCGCTCGATGATTTCGGTGACCCGCCCTTCAGGCCGTCCCTTGCGGTCATACCGCACGATACGGGCCTTGACCCGATCCCTATGCAGCACCGCCCGCATTTCATTGGGGGGCAAGTAGATGTCGGGCTGCCCGTCGTCGCGTTGCACGAAGCCGTGCCCATCGCGGTGGCCAAAAACAGAGCCCTCGAACTCAATGAGCAGAGCTGACGCGGCGGGAGTGGAGTGAGGTGTCTTAATGGGAGATCTCTCGAAGTTCAGGAGCTTGCACGCACCACCGACCGGTCTGACGAACACAAAGCGGCTGCTCCTTTGGGGAGCCGGCGTTTGCCGGGATGGTACACTTTCAACTGTTGCCCAGGTGGCGGAATTGGTAGACGCACTAGTTTCAGGTACTAGCGCTGAGAGGCGTGGAGGTTCGAGTCCTCTCCTGGGCACCACCGAACATTGAGAAAATTGAAGAAGAAGAAATCAAGAAGAACAAGAACAACCCAGCCGCTGACTTGTCAGCGGCTTTTTTGTGTCTGAAACGAAAGAAGAACTCGGCCATCAGACCGGCAGACCCAGAAGGTCATGCCCCTCGGCGCCGACGATTCGCGCCTGGGTGAACTGTCCCACCTTGAGCGTCTTGCTGATCTTCTGCGGCGGCAGCAAGCGCACCACACCATCGATCTCCGGCGCATCAGCGTAGCTGCGCCCCACCCCTCCCTTTCGGCCTAGCGCCGGTGCAGCATCGACCAAAACCTGCATGGTGGCGCCTACGCGCTCGCTGAGCTTGGCGCTGGAGACCTCCTCGGCCACGGCCATGAAACGCTCGCGGCGGGCCTGTCGCAGCGCATCGGGTAACTGATCGGGCAGGTCGTTGGCGCTGGCTCCGCGAACCGGGCTGTAGGCAAAGCAACCGGCGCGGTCGATGCGAGCCTGACGCATGAAGTCCAGCAAGTGCTCGAATTGCGCCTCGGTCTCACCGGGGAAGCCGGCAATGAAGGTGCTGCGTATCACCAGTTGCGGGCAGCGCTCGCGCCAGCGCGATAAACGCTCGAGGTTGTGCTCGCCGCTGGCCGGTCGCTTCATGCGCCGCAACACGTCGGGGTGGCTGTGCTGGAAAGGCACATCCAGATACGGCAAGACCAGGCCATCGGCCATCAGGTCAATCAAATCATCGACGCTCGGATAGGGGTAGACATAGTGCAAGCGCACCCAAGCACCGAAAGGCGCGGCCAATTCACCCAGAGCGCGCACCAGTTCAAAGGTGCGGGTCTTGATCGGACGCCCCGACCAAAACCCCATTCGGTACTGCAAATCCACGCCGTAGGCCGAGGTGTCCTGGCTGATCACCAGCAACTCGCGCACACCGCCTTCGAAGAGCGCTTGCGCCTCCTTGAGTACATCACCAATAGGCCTGGAGACCAGGTCACCGCGCATCGAGGGGATGATGCAAAAAGTGCAGCGATGATTGCAACCCTCGCTGATTTTCAGATAGGCGTAGTGCCTGGGCGTCAACTTGATACCGGCCGGTCCCAAGGACTGCGGGACCAAATCGAGGAAAGGATCGTGCGGCTTGGGCAGGTGCTGGTGCACCGCATCCATGACCTCCTGGGTGGCATGCGGCCCGGTGACTGCCAGCACGCTGGGGTGCAGGCCACGCACCAAATTGCCCCCGGCCTCATCGGTACGTGCCCCCAGACAGCCGGTGACGATGACGCGCCCGTTCTCTGCCAAAGCCTCACCGATGGTGTCCAGGCTCTCCTTGACGGCCTCATCAATGAAGCCACAGGTATTGACCACCACGAGATCGGCCCCCGCGAAAGTCTTGGAGGTCTGATATCCCTCAGCGCTCAAACGGGTGAGGATGAGTTCGGAATCGGTCAAGGCCTTGGGGCAACCCAGGCTGACAAAACCTACCCGGGGTGCAGGAGCGCTCGAGGCCGGCGCGTCGGTATCCACAGTGTCAGACATGGGACGATTGTCTCAGACGAGCACCCGTCTGCGACGGAGCTGTTCCTCGGTTCAGCGCCGGAAGGGATCCAGGCCCTCGTGCCCGTCAACCACCTTGCTGAGCAGGGCCACAAAGCGTTCACGCTCCTGGGTGTCCAGCGGAGCGAGCAAACGACGCTGGGTCTTGGCCGCGCCGCGCTTGACTTGGGCGACCACCGCGCAGCCTGCGGAGGTGACCCACAGTCGCTTGCGCCGGCGATCGTGCTCATCAGACTGTCTGCGCACCCAGCCCTTGGCCTCCAAGCGACCGATGACCGACCCCGATGTGGCCGCATCAAAAGCCACCCGGGCCGACAAAGACACCTGGTCCTGCCCGGGCTCATCCATCAGGGCATTGAGCACCGCAAACTGGACCGGGGTGATGTCGACGTCGGCGGCCTCCTCCATGAAAAGCGCCATGGCGATCTGATGGGTGCGTCGGATCAAATGGGCCGGCGCTTTTCTAAAGTCGTAACTCTTGACCATGGCCGGAGTTTAAGTCGCTGCGGACAGACTGACCGATTGCGCCCTGGCCGCAGGTTCGACAAACAGACACAAAAGCTGTTCAAATCCAACTTCTTGTGCGTTACTCGGCTTCTGCGCCACCTCAAACCCATGAACTGCACGCATCCTGCCCCAGCCCCCGTTGTCGCTCCCGTCCACGGCTCGGACGCCCAATTTCCTGTCCATCGCATTTATTGCGTGGGTCGAAACTATGTCGAGCATGCCAAGGAAATGGGTTTCACGGGTCGGGAGGCTCCCTTCTTTTTTCTCAAACCCGCAGATGCTCTGGTGGTGGTTCCAGCCGGGACCACCGGAAGCATCCCCTACCCCAGCCTGACACAAAATTTGCACCATGAAATCGAGTTGGTTGTCGCCATCGGCCGCGGGGGACGCGACATCAGCGCCGAGCAGGCCCACCAGCACATCTTCGGATATGCCGTTGGCCTGGATATGACGCGCCGCGACCTGCAGAACGAGATGAAGAAGCAGGGGCGCCCCTGGTGCATCGGCAAGGCCTTCGACCAATCAGCGCCCATGGGCCCCATTACCCCCGTGGGACAGGCCGCCGACATCGAGCAAGCCGGCATCTACCTGACCGTCAATGGCCAGGACCGGCAGCGCAGCCAGATCAGCAAGCTCATCTGGAATGTGGCCGAGACCATCGAACACCTGTCGAGCGCTTGGCAATTGCAGCCGGGCGATCTGATCTTCACCGGCACGCCCGAGGGCGTCGCTGCGGTTGTCCCGGGCGATCTGATGGAAGGCGGCATCGACGGACTGGGCAAGCTGCAGGTCCGCGTGAGCTGAGCCTCCATGCAAGCTGCAAAGGGCGCATGATGAGCCTGCAAGGCCGGGGCATCCAGCATTGCCGGGCATGCGGAGCCTGCGTGGTCTACCGACTTCCCGACGATGGGGATACCCGCGAGCGCGCTGTCTGCACGGCCTGCCAGACCATTCACTATGAAAATCCGCTCAATGTCGTGGGAACCGTGGCCTGGTGGGGCGAGCACGGGGACCAGGTCCTGCTGTGCAAGCGCAACATCGAACCCCGGCGCGGCAAATGGACCCTGCCGGCGGGCTTCATGGAGCTGGGCGAAACCACGGCCCAGGGGGCTGCGCGCGAGACCGACGAAGAAGCCGGAGCCAGCATAGAGATGCAGGGCCTCTTCACGGTGATGAACGTGGTGCGAGTCGGCCAGGTCCACCTGTTCTATCGGGCCCGGCTGCTAAGCACGCATTTCCAGCCCGGCCATGAGACACAAGAGGCCCGGCTCTTTACCGAGGAGACCATTCCCTGGGACGAAATTGCCTTTCGCACCGTACGGGAAACACTGGAACGCTATTTCGACGACCGCCGGCGCGGAGTCTGGGGCGTGCACACCATCGACATCGCCTGAATCGTCGGTTCTCGTTGCCGGAGGCACAACACCTCAGTGAGCCGCAAGCCTCAGGCGCCGACCTGCTTGCACTTGCCCGTGTATTTAAAACGCTGTAGCTTGCCCTGTACAGGCACATCGTTGTAGGCCGACAGCTCAATCGAGCCCCTTTCAATCAACAGGCTGGTCTCCTGTCCACTGGCCCGATGGCGCCGACTCGCGCCCAGCTGCGTCGACGAAGTTAGATTCTTGCCTTCGTATTCCTCGGTGACCAGCGTGCTCACCCGCATCTCGAAGGGTTTGGCACCCAGGACGGTGAAATACAGGTGCTTGCCAATAACCTGCAATTCGATCGCGACCCGGGTCGGCGTGGCTTTGCCTTCGGCATCGGCGAACTTGCCCTCCACCTCACACTGCAGCTTGATCGGCTGGGCCTGGGCCAGAGAAAAACTGGCCATCGCCAGCAGGCCGATTACACAGGAACGCATTTGCCGCATGGAAACACCTCCGGTAAATACTGTAGCAAAAGGGACCTCCTCTGGACTGGCCCCACACCCGACCCGGGCCAATCCACCGACAATACCGTTATGGCGGTGATCCTCAACCATGACATCATCGAGAGTCCTCCCGTAGCTGCAGCCACCGTGGTGCTGCTGCGAGACGGCACCCGGGGCCTGGAGGTTTTGCTGGTCAAGCGGCACGGTCGATCGGAAGTGCTGGGAGGTGCTTATGTATTCCCCGGTGGCAAGCTTGACGAGCAGGACCTCCAGGTTGAGCCATCGCAGCTTGATCTCCCCCCGCAAGACCTGCGCGGAGCATGGGGACAGGACGACCTGGACCCAACGATGGCCTGCGGTCTGTTTGTGGCGGCGCTGCGGGAGACCTTCGAAGAATGCAATCTGCTCTTACACCCCCTGCGGCCTGATGCGGTATCCCAAGTCGCCTTGCTGCGGCAGCGACTCGATGCCGGCCAGTCCTTCCTGCCCAGCCTTCGGGACCTGGGACTGATGCCCCTGCAGACGAAGCAACTTCTGCCCTGGGCGCGCTGGATCAGCCCTCCCATGCCCAGCATGAGCAAACGCCGCTTCGACACCCGGTTTTTCATGGCCTTGGCCCCTGACGGTCAGCAGGCCCAACACGATGCCCGCGAGATCACTGAAACCCTTTGGATCCGACCCCAGGATGCCATTCGGGCCTATTGGGAGGATAGGATGATGCTGGCCAATGTGCAGTTGATCACCCTGATGGAACTCTCGCGGATCGCGACGGCCCGGGAAGTGCTGGCCATCGGTCGTCAACGCAAGCCGCCGGTCGTCAGGCCCGAGCCTTTCGATGAGGACGGCCAGCGCGTGGTTTGCTACCCAGGCGATCCCCGTCACAGCCAGGCGCAAGCCGTCTGGCGGGGACCGACCCGCCTGACCTATCGCCATGGACGCTTCGAGCCCGAGGGCGGGCTTCAAGCCCTTTTGGAAGCTTGAGAGGCCCCTCGCAGAAAGCTAAATTGCCGCCCGCCTCGCCTCTGAAGACTAAGTAAAAACCCTCAGCAATTAGCCTAACTATTGCGTCACTACAACATTTGAGGGCAAACCATAGAAGCGGGACGGCTCAGATCCAGTAATCTCCGCTGCGCAGAACGTTGATTCATGCGATCTGCGTTTTCAATCCATCTGACTTAAAAAGGTAGTCTCATGAAAGTTGTGATCTCCGCCATCATCGCCGCCTTCGCATTCATCTCCGTGCCCGCTCTGGCCGCCGCTGACAAGATGGCCGCTAAAGTGGACTGCAAGGACGCCAAGAACAAAGACCACGCTGACTGCAAGAAGAAGTAATTCTTCCTTGTGTCCTATGGAAGCCCGCTCTCGCGCGGGCTTTTTTGTGGGCTACGAATTTCAGGCGCCGCCGGTCAGAGCCGCTGTCGGGCCTGCCTGAGTCGCTCCTCTAGATAAGCCCCGTAGAAATCGGGCTGGTACGTACCCTCCATGCGCTCGGCCACCTCGCGCCCGGCGGGACCGAAGAAAAGCAAAGTTGGTGCGACCGAGATCCTCCATCGGCGCACCAGTTCCTCATGAACCGTGGCGGTTGCCTGAAAATCCTGCACGGGAGCCTGGCTGTGCATATCGACCTGCACCACCGCCTGCCCCTGAGTCAGCAGGGGCACCAAGTGGCTGCGCCGCACGCGCTCGCAGAAAACGCATCCGTGCAGACTGACCAGCACGATCAAAGGCTGATTGCGCTGTGCGGCCTGGGCCGCCTCCAAGGCAAGATGACGCGAAGTCGGCAAGACCAGGGCCTGCGCCACAGCCCGCTGCCCAAGCCACAAGCCTGCTGCGACCAGAAGAAGGGCGCGCCGGCTCGTGTCCCGGGCGCTCATGTCAGCCTTCAACGGCAATTTGCGTGCACACCGAACGGCAAAGCGTTACCACCTGTTTATTGATGATGCGGTAGTAGATCTGTACGCCCTCGCGCCGCTTGCCCAGGACACCGGCCTGGTAGAGGGTGTTGAGATGCTGGGACATATTGGGCTGCGTGGTCTCTATTTCTGTCAGCAGCTCACTGACATTTTTTTCGCCGTAGCACAAACTGCTGATGATGCGCAGGCGCATGGGCGCGGCCATGAGCCTGAACACTTCGGCGGCCTTTTCAAACACGGCTTCAGATTGCTCCAAAATGAGCTCGTCGGTTGAGGCAGAAGATCGCGCCATGACTACGTACTTTAGGTAACGACAAATTCTATTGTGCGGCAGAGCTGGCCATTCGCACATCAAAAAGCCAGTTTTTCAGCCTCGAGATAAGCCAGGCTGACATACTTGCCAATATTGCCTTGGAAGCCCTGCATGGCAGCCGCACGGCTGGCCACCCGCGGGTCTTTGAGCACATCGGCCTTGGCCTGCGCCTCGGTCTTATCCTCTTGAACCGCCTTCAGACAAGGCTCCCAGATACCGGCCATGAAACGACCGTAGGTCTCCAGCAAATCCCTTCGCGCCTGACCGTGGCCGGGCACCCACAGCGCCTGGGGGACCGCTTGGCCGAGGGCCTCGTAGTATTTAAAGGTGCCGGGGTAGGAACCGTCGTCCATGTTGGCGATTCGGTTGGTCATGGCGATATCGCCCACATGAACCACCCGATCCTCGACCACCTCGACGCACAAGTCTGAGGGCGTGTGGGCCGTGCCATAGTGGTGCATGCGAAACGAGGTATCGCCCCAGCGGAGCATCTGGCCGTGGGAAACCGGGGTATTGGGAGCCACAACCTCGGTGCCCAGCGTGGACTGGTTGGTCCATCGCTCAAGCAGGCTGCGCCAGCTGCTGCCGGCGGTTCCCCGAACCGCTTCGATGGTCCCCGGCAAGGCATGGATGGGCAGCTGCGACCCCCAAGTCTGGGCAAAAGCATGGTTACCGAGCCAATGATCGCCGTGATAGTGGCTGTTGAACACCGCCACCACCGGCCGGTCGGTGACCCGCCGGATCATGCGTATGACCATCTGCCCAATTTGCAAGGAACTGCCTGAATCGAGGACGACCACGCCTTGCGAGGTGGTCACGAAAGTCACATTGGACATCATGCCCTGGTTCTCAGGCGTGGGGAAGCCATCGGGCGAGAAGATCATCCAAACCCGCTCGGACAACCGGGTTGGCTCGATGTCAGGTACCGGCGGCCCGACGATGAAGTCGCGCGTCTGCTGCGCCAGCAGATGCGCCTGAGGCACGGCGGCCGATGCGGCCATCGCCCCGGCCGCAGCCAGCCAGCGGCGCCGACCGAGGCGCCAGAGCGGGCCCCGCACAAACTTATCCTGCATAGCCCGGGTTGGGCAGCGTCCCAATAATCCTCGGCGCATTGAGCGTGCGAGGGCGAATCCGTCCGCCCTGGGCCTTGAGCCACTGTTCCACCACCTCCCAGACCTGCTTGTGACCAGCGCGCCTGGCCTCCTCAGCCACCGGCGCCCAACCGGCCACCTTGTAGCGTTTGGAGGCATCGATCAACTGCCCACCGAGCCGCATATCGCTGATGCGGCGACCCATCGGCGCCATGGGGTCACAGGCGTAGGTCAGCCCGCCAACGCGAACCATATCGCCGCCTTGCTGGTAATAGGGATCGGGGTTGAAGAGGTTGTCCCCCACATCCTCGAGAACCGTCTTGATCATTTCGCCGCTCATCTCGGTGACCGTGGCAAAGGAATAGGTCGTGGCGGTCATGTCCATCAGCCACTCCCGCGTGATCTCCTGCCCGGGCAAGAGCGTGGTTCCCCAGCGAAACCCCGGCGAAAAAGCAATCTGGGCCCCCTGCACATCAAGCAGGGCATCGACCAGCAGTTGATCGCCGGTCCCGTTGAAGTTGCCGCGGCGATAGAGCAGCCCCTCAGTCACACCGAGCCGCTCTGACAAGCGCGCCTCGTAGGGAGCGCGAATCCGGTTGATCAGAGCCTCCATATCCTTGTCAACCGGCAGCACATTGGAGAAAACCGGCAACAGGTGATAGCGGAAATCGGCGACCTTTCGGTCCTTGATCTGCAAATCCAATACGGCCAGAAACTTTCCATTGGAGCCCGCATTGGTCACGATGGTTTTTCCGCCCTTGTTGGAGACCAAGGTGGCTACCGGCATGCCATCGTGGGTGTGTCCTCCCAAGATCGCGTCGATGCCGGAAACGCGGCTGGCCATCTTGAGGTCGACATCCATGCCGTTGTGGCTGAGCACCACCACCACTTGCGCACCTTGACCACGCGCCTGGTCCACCATAGCCTGCATGTTCTGGTCCTGGATGCCGAACTCCCAATCGGCCACCATATAGCGTGGGTTGGCGATGGGCGTGTATGGGAAGGCCTGACCGATGATGGCGCAGGGCACCCCGTTGATCTCGCGCACCACGTAGGGCTTGAACACCGGGTCGCCAAAGTCCGTGGTCTTGATGTTCTGGGCTACGAAATCAACCTTGCCCGCAAAGTCTTTCTCGACGATCTCCTTGACCCGCTCCATACCCAAGGTGAACTCCCAGTGGCCGGTCATCACATCAACGCCCAGCAACTTGCAGGCGTCGACCATGTCTTGGCCCTGGGTCCACAAAGAGGTGCCCGATCCCTGCCAGGTGTCGCCCCCATCGAGCAGCACAGACCCAGGCCGGCTGGCCTTCATCCGCTTGACCAGCGTGGCCAAGTGCGCAAAACCGCCTACCTTGCCATAACGACGGGCAGCATTTTCGAAGTCGAGGTAACTCAGGGCGTGCGCCTGAGCCGTTCCCGGGGGTACGCCAGCGACTTTGAGGAGATGCTCGCCGACCAGGTGCGGCAACTGTCCGCGCATGCTGCCTATGCCCAGATTGATACTGGGTTCGCGGAAATAGATCGGCTTGAGCTGGGCGTGGCAGTCGGTCATGTGCAAAAACGAGACCTGCCCGAAACGAGGCAGGTCGTAGAGCACCTCCCCGGCCTTGGCGGCATCGGCCTGACCGTGCCGGCCCAGGGCCATCCCGGCCACCGAGGCCGCACCCAGGACTTGCAGGAAATCGCGCTTGCTGAGGTTCATATATGACCTGTTGCTAATATATGAGCTTGTAAAAAACCCGGCCAGGGGCCGGGTGCCAAGAGCTTACTTGTTGACCGGGGAGTTGGGGTCCAGCAGGAGCGCCACCACGTGGCGCACTTGAGCCTCGGTCAAAACGCCGGCATGGCCGGCACGCGGCAT
>CAZCSD010000029.1:0-30656 GCA_964501235.1 uncultured Polaromonas sp.
GTGCTCAAACCGGCCAAGATCGCCACCGGTTTCGAGGTGGGCGTGCCGATCTTCGTCAATCAGGGTGACCGCATCGAAATCGACACCCGCACCGGCGAATACCGCAAGCGGGTCTGAGGCCTGCGGCCGTCGATGAAGGCTCCGCTTTTCGGAGCCTTTTTTTCTGGCTCCATTTCACCCATGCCCGCCCCCTCCGACGCCCTGCTGGATCTGGACTCGCTGCCTGTGCCCATGCGCATGCAACCCGGGCTCAGGCGCTGCGAGCGGGTGCAACTGCACCGTCTGCAGCCCGGTAGCGCGCTGCACGCGGAGAAGCAGGCACTGATCGCATCGGGCTGGCAGCCGCTGGCCGTCGCCGGCTTTGATGCGGCGCCTGTGATCGAGACCGTGCGCGAGATCGCTGGCCTGAGTCCCGAAGATCCCTGCCCCTTGGCCCTGGCCCTCGAGGAAGATCTGGCGGTGCTGGACGGACCCAGCGCCACCCTGCCCTGGCTGAGCGTCTGCACGCCCTCGCACTGGGCCCCTGAAGAAAAGCTCGGTCTCGATTGGGGCGCAGCCCACGCACCCGTGGCCGACAACCAGGCTCTGATGGCTGCCCAGCGCCAACTGGTGGCCTTGTGCACCAACGGACAGTGCTGGGAGCGATCGGTCTACACCCTGGCATCGAGCCCCCGCTACGACCAACATCCGCTGCGGGCCACCCGCAAGCCCTGGCCTGCACTCCATGGCCCGGATCTGGCCCAGCAAGCCTGGCTGCGCGTGGAGCGTCAGAGCTTTTTTCCTGTGCGCGGCCGACCGGGACAGGCCGTGTTCAGCATTCGGCTCCAAATCGAGCGTCTGGATCTGAGCGCGAGCCGGCCCGAGCGGGCAGCCCGGTTGCAGGAGTGGCTGGCCAGCATGAGCGAGGCCGTGGCGCAGTACAAGGGGCTGGCCGAAGTAAGGTCCCGGCTGCTGCTCTGGCTGGCCGAGCGCGGACGCTGAAGGGAGCGCAGGCATGGACGTCATCGCCAGGCTGCTGGAGATCATCGTTCCGGTTTTTCTGATCGTGGTCGTCGGATACGGCTATGCCAGACGCTATCGGCCAGATATGACGCTGTTCAACCGCATCGCGCTGGAGGTCTGTACGCCCTTGCTGACCTACTCGGCCCTGGCTTCACAGCAATTCGACGTCACCGCGCACATCCCTTTGCTGGTCGGGGGGACGGTGCTCATCCTGGGCGGCGGTCTGCTGGCCTGGCCCCTGGCTCTTGCGTTGCGGCAATCGCCCCGCACTTTGGTGCCGGTGGTGATGTTCAACAACTGCGGCAATATGGGCATTCCGTTGGCCGTGCTGGCCTTTGGTCCGCAACAAATAGGGGCGGCGGTGGCGCTGTTTTCTATCAGTAACCTGATCCACTTTTCCATCGGTTCTCGCATCACCAGCACCGGTGCCCGCACCCGCGACTTGCTGCTCAGCCCGATGATGCTGGCCGCGGTGCTCGGCTTTGCCAGTGCCCTGAGCGATGTACGTCCCCCCCAGATGCTGCTGACCGGCATGAGAATGCTCGGCGATGCATCGCTGCCGATGATGTTGTTCGCCCTGGGCGCCAGGCTGTGCAGCGTGGAGTGGCGAGGCCTGGGCAGCGGCCTGATCGGAGCCATGGCCCGCCCGCTTATGGGCATGGCCCTGGCTTGGCCTTTGGTGCACTGGATGGGGCTTGAGGGCATCGCCCGCGCCCATTTGTTGCTGTTTGCGGCCCTGCCCCCGGCAGTCCTTCAATTCATGCTGGCAGAACGGTTCCACCAAGAGCCGGGGAAGGTGGCGGTCATGGTGATGCTGGGCAATGTGCTAGCTCTTCTTTTTGTGCCGCTTGCCCTGACGCTGGGCATGGGAACGACGTTGGGCAGCCGCCCTTGAGCCACAATCGTTCCCATGGAAAACACGCAAAATCTTTCGGCCAGCCGACTGGCCGATGCCTGGGCCGAGCTGCGAGCCCATGCCGAAAGCGGTACGGCGCTGCAAGCTGACGCGTATCGACTGGCCTTTGCCGACCCCGAGTTCCTGCTGCGGCGAGAAACGCGGGGGCTGCGCATGCAACTGGAGATGCTCAAACCCGATCTCGAGCAGCAGCGATTGGGGATAGAGAGCACCATCGTGGTCTTCGGCAGTGCGCGCTTTGTCTCTGGCGAGCAGGCCCAACGCTTGTTGGAGCAAGCCCGGACCTCGGGCGATGCCAAGGCCCTGAAGACCGCTGAGCGTCAGGTCAGGAACTCGATCTACTATGAACAGGCGCGCGAGTTCGCCCAATTGGTGTCACGCCACAGCAAAGCCTGCGCCGCCGCGGAACAAATCTTTATTTGTACCGGAGGTGGTCCCGGCATCATGGAGGCAGCCAACCGGGGGGCCCAGGAGGCCGGCATGCCCAATGTGGGGCTCAACATTGCCCTGCCGCACGAGCAAGGCGCCAACCCCTACATCACGCCGGCGCTGAACTTCAAATTCCACTACTTTGCCTTGCGCAAGATGCACTTCATGATGCGAGCCAAGGCGTTGGTGGCCTTTCCCGGCGGCTACGGCACACTCGACGAGTTGTTTGAAGTGCTGACCCTGGTACAAACCGGCAAAGCCAAACCGGTACCCATCCTGCTCTACGGCAGCGACTACTGGAAGCGTCTGATGAACCTGGAGCTCCTGCTCGAAGAAGGCGCGATTTCGCCGGAAGACCTCGACCTCTTCCAGTATGTCGATACGCCACAGCAGGCGTGGGATCTGATCCGAGACTTCTACCAGCTGTAAGGGGCATCGCGCCCCGGTCAGGCGCTTAGAGCCGGCGCAAGCCCAAGGCCGAGCGCGAGCCCAACCCCACCCAGGCAGCCACCAGCCAGAAAAGACCGTGGAGCCCGATCAGGGCGCTGACGGAGCCGAGCAGCAGCGGTACAAAAACGCCCGAGGCCGTCACTGACATCAGCCGCAGGCCCAGCACCTCGCCCTGACGCTGACTCGGCGTGATCTGGTGCAGCAGGCTCATCACCATGGGCTGCACCGTGCCCAGGGCCAGGCCGATGAGGAAGGAGCAAATCGCCATCGTCCAGGCCGAATCGGTGAAGGGATAGAGGCCAAACATCACGGCGGTGACCAGCATGGCCGAGACCAGCACGATCCATTCGCGCAAGCGCTCCACGACCAGAGGCAAGACCACCCGCACCAAACCCGTCGCCAGGGCAAAAGATCCGAGCACCATGCCGATCTCAGAGGCGCTCAGGCCCCGCTCGACCCCCAGCAAAGGAATGACCAGCCCGTGGACATCCCAGCTGGCAGCCACAAACCAGTTGACCAGCATGATCCGGCCGATGCCCGGCAGACGCAGCAGCTGCCACGCGTGCCACACGGGGCCCTGCGACGCCCCATCGCCGAGCTCGGGAGCCACCTCACGCAGACGCCTGAGCAACCCCCAGGTGACCAGTGGGACCAGGGCCATGCAAACGAAGGCGGCCTGATAACCCGGCAAACTGGCCGGCGCGGGTCCGGCATGGTCGATCAAAAAGCCCACCGCCAGGGGGCCGATTACATTGGACAGGGCCGGGCCTATGGCCAACCAGCTGAAAGACCGGCGCAGTTCAGACGGTTCTTCGCTGAGACGTCCCACTTGTCTCTGCACGGCAATCACGGTGGCTCCCGCCGCTCCGCCCGTCAGCAGCGCCGTGAGACACAACACACCAAAGATCGGCCAGATAGCCGCTATCAGGCCAGCCAGCGAGGCCACACCGACCGAGGCCAGCAGGACCGGCCGCGAACCCCGCCGATCGATGTAGCGGCCGATCGGGACGGCCAGCAGCAGCTGACTCAAGCCAAACAGGGCCAGAAGCAAGCCTACGGCCGCAGCACTGTAGCCCAGATGCAGGGCCAGCAAAGGCGCGGCCATTCGGTTGCCCGCCAAGGTCGAGTGCAGAAAAATCTGCGCCAGGATCAGACGCAGCAACTCAGGTCGCACGCACGCTCCCCGTCGGAATCAGGCTGCCCGGGCTCACGCTTGACGGCTCTCCTCATCCACCGACCCGCCCGAGCCCGGCAACAGCCCGCGCGCCTGGGACTCCGGCAGGGCCTGCACCTGCTTGAGGGCCCGTCCCATCGCCCGGCTTCGCTGCTCGGCACTGTCCAGAGTTCTGAGCACCGTCTCGGTCTGCGACTTGACGCGGGAGAGCACATCTCCAAACTTGGAAAACTCGGTCTTGACCGCACCGAGTACCTGCCAGACCTCACTGGAGCGCTTTTCCAGGGCCAGCGTGCGAAAGCCCATCTGCAACGAGTTGAGCATGGCCAGCAAGGTGGTGGGGCCAGCCACCACGATGCGGTGATCGCGCTGCAAGGACTCCACCAAGCCGGGCCGGCGCAGCACCTCGGCATACAAGCCCTCGCTGGGCAGAAAAATCAGCGCAAAGTCGGTGGTGTACGGCGGCTGGATGTATTTTTCGCTGACCGAACGGGCCTGTTGTCGCACCGCGGACTCCAGGGCTCGGCCGGCGGTCTCTGCAGCCACCGCGTCGGCCTGCTGCTGGGCCGCCAAAAGCCTCTCGTAGTCTTCGGTTGGAAACTTGGCATCGAGCGGCAGCCAGACCGGCTCGCCGTCGTCGGACCGACCCGGCAGACGCACCGCAAAATCAACCGCATTGCGGCTGCCAGGAACCACGCAGACCTGGGCCTGATACTGTTCAACCGTCAGCACCTGCTCGAGCAGGGCGGCCAGTTGGGTCTCTCCGAAGATGCCGCGTGTCTTGACGTTGCTGAGCAAATGCTTGAGATCGCCCACGCCCTGGGCCAGGGTTTGCATCTCGCCCAATCCTTTGTAGACCTGCTCGAGCCGGTCGGCCACCTGCTTGAAGCTCTGGTTGAGACGGGACTCCAGGGTGCTCTGCAGCTTCTCGTCGACGGTGGCGCGCATCTGCTCGAGCTTGTGCTCGTTGCCCTGCTGCAGCAAGGTCAGGCGATCTTCCACCGCCTTGCGAATATCGGAGAGCAACTGCTCCTGACGCTGGGCCATCTGCAGCAACTGGGCCGCCAGGTCCTGGGCAAAACGCCGCAGCGCCACATCCTGGGCTTCACGCGATTGCGCCATGGCCTGCGCCAAGCTCTGGCTGGAGCTCTGCAAACTCTGGACCAGTTGCTGCTGCAAGCTGGCCAGTTGTACCCGAAAGGAATCGATCTGCTCGTTTTGCGTACGGGCCACATCGCCGGACTGGGCCAGCAGAGCCTGCTGAAAGAGCGAAAGCGACTGCTGCAGGTCAGCGCGGTTTTCACGGGCGCTGTCCTGAATCTGCGCGCGCAGCTCGCGCTCAAGCCGCTCGATGTCCTGACGCACCTGGGCCAACTCGGCCGGTCCCTGGTCCCGGCCCCCCGCCCTGCGCCACAGCAGGGCCAGCATCGCCCCATTGGCGCATACCAGAACCACCAGCAGGCTCAGCAGGATTTCAGTCATAAAGGCGTATTGTCGGGGTGAAATCGCCACCGGACCGCCCCACAGGCGAGAAGCCGCCCGCGACCGACTGCCGCCCTAGTGCGGACGCGGATCCGGATTGAGAGGGGTAAGCAAGGGCCGGCCCGTGAAAAAGGCCACCAGGTTATCCGCCGCTAAATGGGCCATGGCCTTGCGAGTGGGAATACTGGCGCTGCCGATGTGCGGCGTGAGAACCACATTGGGCACCTCAAGCAAGTCAGGGTGGACCTTGGGCTCTTGCTCGAATACATCGAGTCCGGCCGCAGCAATGGTGCGCAGCTTCAGGGCACGCGCCAAGGCGGCATCGTCCACAATACCGCCGCGTGCGATGTTGACCAGCGTGGCGGTGGGCTTCATGCGGCTCAGTTCGGCCTGGCCGATCGCATGGTGCGACTCGGGCGTGTAAGGAAGCACCAAAATCAGGTGGTCTGCCTGCTCCAGCAGCTCGGTCTTACTGACATAGCGGGCGCCGAGTCCGGCCTCAAGCTCTGGACTCAGTGGCGAGCGGTTGTGATAGATCACCTTCATGCCGAAGCCTAGGGCCCCGCGCCTGGCAATCGCCTGCCCAATGCGGCCCATACCGAGAATGCCCAGCGTCGAGCCGTGCACATCAGAGCCGGCAAACATGTCGTAGCTCCACTTGGTCCACCGTCCGGCGCGCAGGTAATGTTCGCTCTCGGCCACCCGGCGGGCGGTGGCCATGAGCAAGGCAAAGCCCAGGTCTGCTGTGGTCTCGGTCAGCACATCGGGCGCATTGGTGGCCACCACGCCCGCGGCCGTCATGGCCGGGATATCAAAGTTGTTGTAACCCACCGCCATATTGGCGCAGATGCGCAGCTCGGGACAAGCCTGGAGGACCGCTGCATCAATCCGGTCGCCGCCGGTGGTAAAGACACCCTGCTTACCCTGTAAACGCTCGATCAATTGCGCCGAAGTCCAGACCGCGTCGTCCGGATTGGTCTGGACCTCGGCCACCTCGCTCAGCTTGTCAACCACCTCGGGGAAAACGGCCCGGGCCATCAGGATGTGGGGCTTGCTCACGAAAAACTCCGGAGGTCAACGGAACCAGATCAGGCCCATGATGAAGAACAAGGGCAGCAAAATACAGCCCGACCACAGCATGTAGCCAAAAAAGCTGGGCATCTTCACGCCGCGATCTTCAGCGATGGCCTTGACCATCAGATTGGGAGCATTACCAATATAGCTGTTGGCCCCCATGAACACCGCACCTGCCGAAATCGCCGCCAGGGTGGAGGCCAGCGTGGTCATCAGCACCTGCGGATCGCCACCGGCGGTATTGAAGAACACCAGATAGGTGGGCGCATTGTCCAGAAAGGAACTCAGGGCACCAGCAATCCAGAAATACATCAGGTCATCAGGGCTGCCGTCTGGTTGGGTCACAGCCCCCACCACTGGACCAAAAGGCCCGTCGACGCCGGCTTTGAGCATGGCGATCACCGGGATGATGGTCAGAAAAATGCCGGCAAACAATTTGGCGACCTCTTGCATCGGCGCCCAGCTAAATTGGTTGTCGGCATGGACCTGGGCAGGCGTCAGGCGCAGCGAGATCAGGGTCACCGCAATAAGGCCTATATCGCGCAACAAGCCCGGCAAGCCCACTTCAGTACCCCAGACATCGAAAACGATGCCTGGCTTCCAAGCCCCGCTCATCAGCACCAAGCTGACCACGACGGCCAGCAAGACAAAGTTGACGGGACCGTCAAAACCGATGGCCCGGGTAGTCGGCGTGGGATCAACCAACTGCACGCCCTCGCGCCGGAAGAACCAGCTGTCCATCAGGAAAAAGATGATCAACAGGCTGCCCACCAGAAACAGGGTTTCAGGAAACAGGGTTTTGAGGGTCCAGAAAAAATCGACCCCCTTGAGAAAGCCCAGGAACAAGGGCGGATCGCCCAGAGGGGTAAGAGAGCCGCCCGCGTTGGAAACGATAAAGATGAAAAAGATGACCACGTGCGCCTTGTACGCGCGATTGTCATTGGCGCGTATGAGGGGACGAATAAGCAGCATCGAGGCGCCGGTGGTACCCATGAAACTGGCCAGTACCGCGCCGATGGCCAGGATCGCGGTGTTGAGAGCGGGGCTGCCGCGCAGATTGCCCCGGATGTAGATACCGCCAGAGACCGTGAACAAGGCGGTGAGTAAAAGGATGAAGGGGATGTACTCGCCCACCAAAGCATGCACAAAATTGGATGCGGCCAGCGCCGGCCCGAACATCGCTGCAAAGGGCAGCAGGAACGACAGCGCCCAAAATGCCGCCACCTTGCCATAGTGATGGTGCCAGAAGCTGGGGGTCAGCAGAGGCAGCAGCGCAATCGACAGCAGGATGCCCGCAAAGGGCAGGCCCCACCAGGCCACCAGGGCGCTTCCGTCAATGGCTGCGGCATGACCCAGGCCAGGCAGCAAGGCCAAGGCGGCCGGGGGAAGGAGTCTCAAGGCTCGAGCAGAGGGGGTCATGAGCTGATCCAAAAAAGGAAACCGCCGCATTGTGACAAAACCGGCGATGGTTACGGCGCCGCGCCACCCGATGGCCCTCAGGCTTCGGGGCTGATCTCAAAAACCTGTCGCAAATAAGCCATGTACTTCTCGTCCTCGCACATGTTCTTGGCCGGGGTGTCGGACAACTTGGCCACAGGCTGTCCGTTGCATCGAACCATCTTGATCACGATCTGCAGAGGCTCGTAACCCAGGTCATTGGTCAGATTGGTTCCAATCCCAAAAGCCAGCTGGCATCGACCACTGAAGCGCCGGTAGAGCTCAATGGTGCGAGGTACGGTGAGCGCATCGCTGAAGATCAGCGTCTTGGTGCGGGGGTCTACCCGGTTGTCGCGATAGTGCTCGAGCAGTCGCTCGCCCCACGAAAACGGATCGCCGCTGTCGTGACGGGCGCCATCGAACAGCTTGCAAAAGTACATATCGAAGTCGCGCAGGAACGCGTCCATGCCGTAGACATCCGACAGGGCGATGCCCAGGTCGCCCCGATATTCGCGCGCCCAGGATTCAAACGCAAACACCTGGCTGTCGCGCAAGCGGGGCCCAAGGGCCTGGCAGGCCTGCAGGTACTCGTGAGCCATGGTGCCCAGGGGCGTCAGGCCCAGTTGCATGGCAAACAGCACATTACTGGTACCGGCAAACTGCCCTTGTGGCCCCGCACCCAAACGCGAGGTCAGGGTGCGCAGCACTTCCTCGTGCCAGCTGCGCGAGAAACGACGCCGCGTACCGTAGTCGGCGATACGCAGCGCATGCAGGCCCGGCTCCTGCAACTGCCCGATCTTGTGCTCCAGACGTTTTCGACCCGCCGGCAGGTCGGGTACCGGACAGGTGTTGCGGAAGTACACCTCGTTGACGATGGAGAGAACCGGTATTTCGAACAGAATGGTGTGCAACCAAGGTCCGCGTATCGTGATGTCGATCTGTCCGTCGGCCAGGGGTCGTACATTGATGTACTTTTCGTTCAGGCTGAAAAGACCCAGAAAGTCCACAAAATCGCTCTTGATGAAGCGCATGGCCCGAAGGTAGGACAGCTCGGTCTCACTGAACTTGAGCTTGCACAGACCTCGGATTTCCTCCCTGATCTGATCCACATAGGGCGCCAGCGGCTCGATCCCCGGTGCGCCGGCGTTACGGCACTTAAAGCGGTACTCGACCTGCGCCCCCGGGAACTGATGCAGCACCGCCTGCATCATGGTGAACTTGTACAGATCGGTATCGAGCAGGCTGTGGATGATCATGGCGGGGCAGTACAGCTTGAGGATGTCGCGGCTCAGGCCGGGCCAAGGAATTCGACCTCGAACAGCAAGGTCGCATTCGGCGGTATCACCCCGCCGGCCCCCCGCGCACCGTAGCCCAATTCGGCTGGAATGATCAGGCGGCGCGTCCCCCCCGCCGACATGCCTTGCACACCCTCGTCCCAGCCGCGAATGACCTGCCCGGCGCCGAGTGCGAACTCGAAGGGTTCGCCACGATCCTTGCTCGAATCAAAACGCGCCCCCGCTTTCCCATTGTCGTAAAGCCAGCCGGTGTAGTGCACCCGCACATACTGCCCGGCCTTGGCCAGCGGCCCGGTGCCCAGCACCGTGTCTTCGTATTGCAGGCCAGAGTCGGTGGTCATAAGGGTCATGGTCAAACCTGAACTTTCAGCGGGTGGAAGAATCCCGCACTTTACCCGCAACCAGTTCCAGCACCTGGTCGGCCACCCGAACCAGTTGCCGGTTCTGTTCGGCCACCAGCAAGCCCAGGCCCTGGCTGCGAAGGTCGATCAAGGTCTGCACCATGGTCTCGACCAACACCGGCGCAATGCCCTCGCAAGGCTCATCGAGAAGCAAGAGACGGGGCCGCCCCATGAGGGCGCGGGCGGTGGCAAGCATCTGCTGCTCACCACCGCTCATCTGCGCGGCCGGGCGGTCCAGCATGGGTTTGAGCAGGGCAAACCGCTCCAACACCCAGTCGAGCTGCTCGGCCGAAGCGCTCGTGAGCGTCAAGTTCTCCCGCACCGTCAGCCCGGCGAACAGCCGCCGGTCTTCTGCGACATAGCCCAGGCCGGCCCGCACCCGTTGGTACGCCGGCCAGTGGGCGATATCGGCCGTCTCGGCTCGCGCGTGGAGGTGCATGCGAATCTCGCCCTGAGTCTGCACTTCCAGGCCCAAGATCGATTTGAGCAGCGTGGACTTGCCAGCGCCATTGAGGCCCTGCAACACCAGCATCTGCCCGGCCTGCAAATGCAGGTCCACGCCAAAGAGGGCCTGGGCCGGACCGTAAAAGGCCTGCAATTGCCGCACCTCAAGCATGCAACGCCTCCCCGGAACCTGCAATCGGCGGTGAGCGCCCGAGGTAGCGGGCCTGCACCGTTGGGTCCGCCGCCACCTGCTCGAAGCTGCCCTCGGCAGCGATCCGACCCTCGATCAGCACAAGCACCCGATCGGCCACTGCGGACACCGCATCCATGTTGTGCTCGGTATAGAGCACCGCCAGGCCCGACTGCGCCAAAGAGCGTATCCAGCGCATCAAGCGCCCTCGCTCCGATTCGGCCAGGCCCGCCGCCGGCTCATCGAGCAGCAACAAGGCCGGTTCGCCGGCCAGAACCAGGGCCAGTTCGAGACGTTTGCGCGCGCCATAGGGCAGCACCGCAGCCGGGTGATCGGCCCAGGAGGACAAACCAGCCTGCTCCAGCAGGGCCTGGGCCCGTTCGCGCTGCCAAAGCGAGAGCGGACGCAAGAAAGACAGCGCCTGCTGCCGCGCCTGCAAGGCCAGTTGCACATTGGCCCTAACGCTCAAGGCCTCGAAAACCTGGGCCACCTGAAAGCTGCGCGCGACCCCGCGGGCCAGGCGCTGCGCAGGGCTCAAATCCAGCAAGGACTGGCCCCTCCAGCTCACTTGGCCGGCATCGGGCTTCTGTTGCCCGGCGATGCAGGCAAAAGTGGTGGACTTGCCGGCGCCGTTGGGACCAATCAGCGCCACGCACTGGCCTGCTGCAAGCTCCAGGCTCACGCCGTCCACCGCCCGCACACCGGAAAAATGCCGCACCAAATCGCGCACTTGAAGATGGGCCACCGATTTCATCGCACGCCCCCTGCCCGAGACCGGTGCAAACCCCAACCCGCCAGCGACAACAATCCCGAAGGCGAGCTCACCATCACCGCCATGATGACCACCCCGAGAAGACCTCGCCAGTAAGCGAGTTCGCGGCCCAACTCGGCCGATACGCCAATGAGCAACATCGCGCCGGCCACGGCCCCCCACAGCTGATGCACACCGCCGAGCAAGACCACCAACAGGGCATCGACCGAGGTCGCCACACCGGCCACGGAGGGAAACACCGACCCTTTATGCGCCGCAAACAGGGCGCCTGCCAAACCAGCCAAGGCGGCACTTTGCAGAAACACCCGGATCTTGAGCGTGTTCAGGGGCAGGCCGCTGGCCTCGGCCCGCATCGGCGCATCGCGCAAAGCCTGCAAGGCCGCCCCCTGCCCCGACAAAACCAGCCGCCGCAAGGCGGCGATCGTGGCCAAGGTCAGTAACACCATGCCGGCATAAAAAACCGCCCTGTTCTCAATCAGATGCAGGCCAATCAGACCGTTGTCACCGCCAGTCAGGGGCACGGCCTGCGTGGCTGTGGCCCAGACCACCTGGGCCAGCGCCAGGGACAGCATGGCCAGGTAGACGCCGCTGCTGCGAATCAGCGCCGCAGCAAAGAGAGCCGCCAGGGCCAGGGCACTGCCCACCCCGATGGTCGAAGCCAGCCACAAAGGAGCGCCCCAGTGCAGGTGGGACAGGGCTGCGCCGTAAGCGCCCAAGGCGAAGTAAGCGGCATGTCCGAAGCTGACCAGCCCGGCCAGGCCCATCATGGCCTGCAGGCTGACTCCAAAAATAACGAAAACCATCGCATCGAGCGCCAGAGTCTGCCAATACGCACCTCCCCACCAGGCCGCACCGGCCAGCGCCACAAGCACCGCCACGACGGCCGCTTGGCTGCCGGCAGACAAATGCACGCCCCGAAAAACCTGGGGCACCTCGCGCGGTCCGTGCACCGGGGTCAGACGCCGGCCGGCCAGCCCTTGAGGCCTGAGCACCAGTACCACGGCCATGGTCAGGAAAACCAGTACCAGCGTCGCCTGGGGAAACCAGTGGATGCCCACGGCATGGACCAATCCGATGAGAACCGCCGCAAAAAAAGCGCCCCCTATGCTGCCCAACCCGCCGGTGACCACCACGACAAAGGTCTCGACGATCATGACCATGTCCATCTGCAGGTGCGCCGGTTCGCGGGGCAGTTGCAAGGCCCCTGCGAGCCCCGCCAGGGCGCAGCCGATGACCACCGCACCGAGCATCAGGGGTCGCGGGTTGACGCCCAGGGCGCCCAGAATTTCGCGATCCTCGGTGGCCGCCCGCAGGCGTCGGCCGTAGGCGGTTCGTGTGAGCATCAGGTGCAGGCCCAGCCATACCAGAGGACCGATGATCATGAGAACGAGTTGGTAAGTGGGGAACAGATCCTGCCCGATCTGCACCGACCCTTTGAGGCCGGGAAAGCGTGGCGCAAAAACTTCCTCGTTTCCAAAGATCCAGCGCATGGCATCGTGAAGGGCCAGCGTGAGTCCGAAGGTGGCCACCAGTTGGTAGAGCTCTGGGGCATGGGCCATTCGGCGCAACAGAAGCACCTCGGCCAGGGCACCGACGGCGGCGGCCACTGCGGCACCCAGCAAAAGGGCCAGGGCATACAGGACGGCACTGTCTGACGCCTCAGGGAACCAGTGCGTGAGCCAGTGGGCAGAGAAAAGCGCGCCCAGCATGAAGAAACTGCCGTGCGCAAAGTTGACGATACGGGTAACGCCGAAGATCAGCGTCAGCCCAGCGGCCATCAAGAACAGCGTGGAGGCATACGACAAACCGCCGAGCAATTGCACGATGGTCACGGTTTGCCCCCCTTGCGCGGCCAGGCCGGGCGCAAAGCCGCCTCAGCCCACCCAGGTGGTGAACTGCGAAACGGGGTCACGAGGGGTGTAGAAGCGATTGACCAGGGCCTGCGGATCGGCATAGCCCAGCGACATGCCGCAGACCATCATGCGCTCGGCCGGCGCGCCGATGTGCGGCAGGATGATGCGGTGGTAGTCGTTCCAGGCCGCCTGCGGACAGGTGTGCAGCCCCTGCCCCCGCGCGGCGAGCATGACGTTTTGCAAAAACATGCCGTAGTCGAGCAGGCTGCCGCGGCCGAGAACTCGGTCGATGGTGAAAATCAGGCCGACCGGCGCGTCAAAAAAACGGAAATTACCCTGATGCTGAGCATGCATCTTGTCTTTCTGGCCGCGCTCGATCCCCAGCAGACCATAAAGACCCCAACCGTTTTCGCGCCGGCGCCCAAGGTAGGGCTCGACCCACTGGCTGGGATAGTAGTCGTACTCCTCTTTGTACTGCTGGGCCAGCGCAGGGTCGGCGCGAATGGCATCGTGAGCCGCGCAAACCTTGCCGATCAGCTCCTTCAGCGGCTCACCCTGCAGCACGTACACCTGCCAGGGCTGGCAGTTGGTACCCGAAGGGGCCCGGCTGGCCAGCTCGAGAATATGCTCTATCTTCTCGCGCTCGACCGGTCGCGGCAGAAAAGCACGCACCGACATGCGGCTGAGGATAGCGTCGTCGACGCTGACAGCAGCGCTGTCCAGGGCCAAGGGATTGAGGCTCACTTGAGTTTCTCCAGGGCCGCTACAAAGTCGGGCGGCAAGGGGCAAGGCCGGCGGGTCTGCCGGTCAACATACACATGTACAAAATGGCCGCGGGCTGCACAAGGCGCCTGGTCAGGCCCGTCGGCGGCGAACAGCGCCACCTCATAGCGAACGCTGGATCGGCCCCGATGACCCACGCGCAACCCGGAGAGCACCGGCTGTGGATAGGCCAAGGGGGCAAAGTAGTGACATTGGGTCTGCACCACCAATCCGATAAAGGGGCCCCGGTGTATGTCGAGCACGCCTTGCTCGATCAGATATCCGTTAACGGCCGTGTCGAACCAGCTGTAGTAGACGACATTGTTGACATGACCATAGATGTCGTTGTCCGACCACCGGGTACTGATCGGGCGCAGGACACGGTAGTCGGTGCGCAACTCGGGTTCGGCTCGGCGGGTGTCAGGCATGGTCAGGGCGCGCGGTCGTGCGTTGCGTGGCGTGGCGCGAGCAGTGGCAAGGGGCTCGAGCACAGCAAAGGACCCCAATTTTGCCAGCGCTGCGGGCGACTATGCGCGCTGAGCCCGTTGCATGCCCGACCATCGCTGCCAATACTCGTGGGCAATCGTCCAGGTGTTGACCTGCACCCGCACCGTGGACTCCATGTCGTGACCGTAGCCGCCGCCCATGGCCAGGGCCAGCGGGATGCGTTTGCGCCAGGCCCAGTCGAAAACCCTGCGATCGCGGGCCTGCAGTCCATCGTAGCTCAGGCGCAGACGACCCAGACGATCCCCTTCATGCGGGTCGGCGCCGGCCAGATAGAACACCAGGGCCGGGTCAAAGCGCCGCTCAAGCTCGGCCAAGGCTTGGTCCAGAGCGTCCAGGTAGGTCTGGTCGCCGCAGCCGTCGGGCAAGTCAACATCCAGATCGCTGGCGACTTTACGGAAGGGAAAATTTTTCTCGCCGTGCATGGACAGGGTGAACACCGTGTCGTCGCCGGAAAAGATGGCTGCCGTGCCATTGCCCTGATGCACATCGAGGTCGACGATGGCCACCCGCAGTACCTCAGGCGCATGCAGCCGTGCCCACTCCGCCTGCATCAGCCGGGCCGCGACAGCAATATCGTTGAAAACACAAAATCCCCCGCCCTTGTCGCTGCTGGCGTGGTGCGTGCCGCCGGCCAGATTGCCAGCCAGGCCTTCGACCCGCGGGCCAAGGCTGCCTGGCAGGCCCAGGGCCGCTCGCGCGGCCTCAACGGTGGCACCGGTGGAGCGCCGGGAGCGCTCGACCATCTGGGGCGACCAGGGAAAACCGATTTCGCGCTGCGCAGCCGCCGGCAGACTGCCCTGCGCGACTGCCTGGACATACGAGGGACTGTGCACCAGGGCGAGCTGTCCATCGCTGGCGGCAGGAGCGGACACAAACCGCAGTTGGGGCAAATGCTGGGCCAGTCGCTGTCGCAGCAGCGCGTACTTCCCCATGGGAAAGCGGTGACCGCTGGGCAGCGGCAGGACATACTGATCGGCGTAGAAGGCGTACAAGAGATTGGCAGGGGCTACCGGCCCCTGGGGCGAGATAGACGGAGGGCCCGATTGTGACGGGGGCCCAGGATCTAGGGGAGGCAGTCTAAAAATGGTGCAATGCAGCATAAGTCCTTGTATTTGACCGTCCGACCCCTATACTTCAGTCCGTGTTGCAGTGCAGCAAAAACCTCAAAAAGCTTGTTCGCCCTGCCCCGAATCTTTAACAACCCTATCCAGGAGTTTTTCATGTTGACCGCTGACCAAATCGTTGCCTCCCAAAAAGCCTCCATCGAAACCATGTTCGGCCTGACCCACAAAGCCTTCGAGGGCATGGAGAAGGTGGTCGAACTCAATGTCCAGGCGTCCAAAGCCGCTCTGGCGGAGTCCGCCACCCACGCCAAGGCCGTCTTGAGCGTCAAAGACGCCCAGGAACTGCTGGCCCTGCAAGCCAGCCTGATGCAGCCCCTGGCCGAGAAAGCCGCTGCCTACAGCCGCCACCTCTACGACATTGCCAGCAGCACCGCCACCGAGTTCTCCAAGGCCGTCGAGGGGAGCACCGCCGAAGCCCAGGCCAAGTTCGTCAGCCTGGTCGACAGCGCAGCCAAGAACGCCCCGGCCGGCTCCGAGACCGCAGTGGCCGTTATGAAGAGCGCCGTGTCGGCCGCCACCAACGCTTTTGAGTCCGTGCAGAAGGCCGTCAAACAGGCCAGCGATCTGGCTGAAGCCAACTTCGCTGCCGTCACCAACACCGCCGCTGCTGCCACCAAAGCCAGCAAAAAGCGTTGACAGTTCGCCGCCCCGCCATCCCCCGAGAGAGCGGGGTACGTCTTCGTACAGCTTGTCTCCTCGGGTCCGCGTGGAATCGGTTTCAAGGACCCGTTCAAAGCCCGGCGCAAGCCGGGCTTTTTTTAGGGGCGCGCCGCCGGGGATAACGGGCGGACCAACCGCTCTCGAAGTTGCGGCAAAGCCGCCTTCATGGCCGCTCGGCCTGCCTCGATAGCCCGCAAACGCGCCGAAAAATCGGCCGTGCGCAGTCCGACCAGCGAGGGGCGCACCACCACATCGGCATGCTGGACTTCCTGCTGCTTGATGACCTGGCCCATGATGTTGAAGGTCTGCATCAGGATCTGCAGAGTGTCGGCGGCCGGTTGGCCATCGGGCACTTGCGAAATGTCCACAGCGATCACCACATCGGCCCCCATCTGGCGGGCGAATTGCACCGGCACCGGCGAGACCAGACCGCCATCGACATAGTCGCGCCCGCCGATCCGTACCGGCTGGAACACCGCAGGCACGGCGCTCGAAGCCCGCACAGCAGTGCCGGTATCGCCACGCCTGAAAAGGATAGGCCGGCCATCGGACAGGTCAACTGCAACCACGCCCAGATCGATACGCATATCCTCGATCAAGCGGCCCGATACCGCGTCGTTGACGTAGCGGGCCAAGGCCTCGCCACGAAACAGCCCGCGGTTGATCAGCGGCACCATCCAGTCGGCGATGGCCACCTCCTCCAGTCGCAACGCGGTTTGCCGTAGCTGATCTGCATTCATGCCACTGGCATAGAGGGCGGCCACCAAACTGCCGGCTGAGGTGCCCACCACCAGATCGGGCTTGATGCCGGCCTCCTCCAGCACCGCAATCACGCCCACATGGGCAAAACCCTTGGCCGCCCCTCCACCTAAGGCCAAGCCGATCTTGGGCGGGCGAACCGGCTCGGCCGCTGGGGCTGGCGCGGCGCCGCCCTGCGGGCTCGGCGGCGGCGTGCTGCATCCGACCATGAACAGGACAAGCAAGCCGACCATCATCGGCCACATCCCCCGGCCCGGCTTTGTGCGATGCGATTGCGCTTTCCCCACTCTGTCCTCCGATAAAAAGTGGGCCGACACCTGAGCCCCGGCCAGGCTCACCCGCAGCGATGGCCCAGCTCCGATTTTGCGCGATACGGCTCATTCATAATGCCGCCTTGACGTTACGTAAGCGTCAATGAAGCCCGCTCCCTGCAGCGCGGCCATGCCCTAAAGAGCGCGAAAGGAAGTCTTTATGAATATCGAGGGATCTGTTTTTATCGTCACCGGCGGAGCCTCGGGCCTGGGTGAAGGGACGGCGCGCATGCTGCGCCAAGCTGGGGGGCAGGTGCTGATTGCCGACATGCAGCAAGACAAGGGCGAGGCGGTGGCTGGGGAGATCGGCGCGGTCTTCATGCGATGCGACGTCAGTCAGGAGGCCGATGGCCAGGCGGTGGTCGATCGCGCCTGCGAGCTCGGCACGCTGATGGGATTGGTCAACTGCGCCGGTATCGCGCCCGCGGAAAAAACCGTGGGCAAACATGGACCTCACTCGCTGGCCGTCTTCAGCAAGGTGGTGCAGGTCAATCTGATCGGCACCTTCAACATGATCCGTCTGGCGGCGCAGGCCATGAGCCAAAACCCGGCCCTGTCCAGCGGCGAGCGCGGTGTGATCATCAACACCGCCTCAGTGGCCGCCTACGATGGTCAAATCGGCCAGGCTGCCTATAGTGCCTCGAAGTCCGGCGTGGTCGGCATGACCTTGCCGATCGCACGCGATCTTTCACGCAATGGGATACGGGTCATGACCATCGCACCGGGCATCTTTGCTACGCCCATGGTCGCTGGCATGCCCCCCGATGTGCAGGCCTCGCTGGCAGCTTCGGTCCCCTTCCCCGCACGCCTCGGACAGCCGGCCGACTATGCCAAGCTGGTACGCCAAATCATCGAAAACGAAATGCTCAATGGCGAGGTGATACGGATCGACGGGGCCATCCGCATGGCGCCACGCTGAGAGGAGCCCTTGGCCTGCGCCCTGCCTACAATGGCCCAACGCCATGGCCATTCCCACCCCTTTTCTGCAGGAGCTGTTGGCTCGTACCGACATCGTGGAGGTGGTGGGACGTCATGTGCAACTGAAAAAGGGGGGCGCCAATTTCTCGGGCCTGTGCCCATTTCACAGCGAGAAATCGCCCTCCTTCACCGTCAGCCCCAGCAAGCAGTTTTATCACTGCTTTGGCTGCGGCAAAAACGGCAACGCCATTGGCTTCCTGATGGACCACTTGGGCATGAGTTTTCCCGAGGCGGTCAAGGACCTGGCCCAGCAAAACGGTCTGCAGGTGCCCGAAGAAGACCTGTCTGCCGCCGAGCGTGCCCGACAAAACCAGCAACGCCAGCATCAGGCCGGCTTGAGTGACCTGTTGGAAAGGGCGGCCCAGGCCTACACCGGGCAGTTGAAGAAAACATCGCGCGCGGTGGACTACCTCAAGGGCCGGGGCCTGTCGGGCCAGGTGGCGCGCGATTTTGGTCTGGGTTATGCGCCTGAGGGCTGGCGTTTCCTTGCTGGCATTTTTCCCGACTATGCCGCCGCCTCGCTGGTCGAATCGGGGATGGTGATTGCCGCCGAAGACGGTGACAACCGGGAGGGCAAGCGCTACGACCGCTTTCGCGACCGCATCATGTTCCCCATCCGCAATATCAAGGGCCAGTGCATCGGTTTTGGTGGACGGGTACTCGGTGACGAAAAGCCCAAATACCTCAATTCACCCGAGACCCCGGTGTTCAGCAAGGGCCGTGAACTGTACGGTCTGTTCGAGGCACGGTCGGCGCTGCGCGAGACCGGCTACGCGCTGGTCACCGAGGGCTACATGGATGTGGTGGCACTGGCCCAGCTGGGCTTTGCCAATGCGGTGGCCACCCTGGGCACCGCCTGCACCGCCGAGCATGTCCAGAAACTCTTTCGCTTCACCGATGCAGTGGTCTTTAGCTTCGACGGCGATGCGGCGGGTCGGCGCGCCGCGCGCAAGGCCCTGGAGGCGGCCCTGCCCTTTGCCACCGACACCCGATCGGTGAAGTTTTTGTTTCTGCCTGAAGAGCACGATCCCGACAGTTTCATCCGGGCTTTAGGAACTCAGGCCTTCGCACAGGCGGTGGCCAAGGCCATGCCCCTGAGCCGATTCCTGATCGAGTCAGCCGGCGAGGGCTGCGAACTCGACAGTGCTGAAGGCCGGGCCCGCTTGGCCAGCCAGGCCCGCGACTTGTGGAGCGCCTTGCCCGAGGGCGCACTCAAGCGCCAGCTCTTGGCTGACATCGCCGAAAAGGTGCAGATTGACAGCCGCGAGCTTGAGCAGATCTGGCTACCGGGTCGCCGTCAAGAACCGCGCAGCGACCGCCGCAAGAGCGCTGCGCCCCCCGACTCCCCCATTCCAGCGCGCCCGCCCGCGTATCCGGCCAGTGCCGGTGCGCGGCCCGAGCCGGCTCGCAAACGGTGGGGCCGCAGCGAACCGGCCAGCCGCGAGGACCGCCTGCTGCGCATCCTGCTGACCGAACCGCGCTGGTGGGACCAGCTCAGCGACCGTGAACATGCCCTGCTGTGCGGTCTGCCCGCTCCCCACGGTCCAGTGTTCGCGTGGCTCGAATCGCAAATCCACGATCGGGGTGCTCAACCCTGGGCAGCTCTGCGAGAGGGGCTTCGCGGCCACGAGCAGGAGGTCTACGTGCTGCGTCAGATCGAGCAAATGCCTCCGGGTATCGAGGCCGATTGGGACGAGGCACGGACCATGCTCAGGGACCTGCTGAAAAAGGCCCAACAAAAGGAAATGCAGGCCCTGGCTGAAACGGCGGCTACCGACCCACAGGCTTTGGCGCGTCTGCGCGAGCTGGCAGCGGCCATGCGCTCGCCCTGATTGAGACCGCGCCTTGGTATAATCCAGCCTGCTACGGCAAGCGCGACAGCAGCACCTCCGGCCCCGGCTCCCCTGAACGCAGGGTCCCCTCGGATCGAAGAGCCCAATCCCCCGCAAGGACTGCACTCCAAATGTTCGCCCCCTCACCCCTTGCCCGGGCAGCCGCAATTGGGGAGCCTCCCGTCCCACGCCAGGACCGACCTGAACGGGGCCGCCCTGCCTTGATTGACGACTGACCCACCCCCCCCGACCGCTCCGGGCTTTGCCCGGGGTTTTTTCTTACCGCCCAAGAGACCGACCATGCCTTCTGCCAAGTCGACCCGACCCGCCGCCAAAACGGCCAGCAAATCCGGATCCAAAACTGCAGCCGCCAAGCCGAGCAAGGCTGCTGCAAAGCCGGTGCCCAAGGCCGCAGCCAAAGCCTCCCCCAAGCCCAGCCCCAAGGCGGCCGCGAAGGCGGCAAGCCCGGCCAAGCCCGCCGTGAAGGCTGCGGCCAAACCCGTGGCCAAGGCCGGCTCCAAAACGCCGGCCCCTGCCAAGGCGGCCTCGAAATCGGCCGTCAAAGCCAAAGCAGCGCCTGCCAGCGGCGGCAAGCCGGCGGCCAAGAAATCGGCCGACTTGCAAGCCCTCAAGACGGGCAAGACGGCAGTGGCTGCACCGTCCGGCAAAAAAGCGGCTCCTGCGGCGCCAGCCCGGCCCTCCAACGGCAAGGAAGCCGCCGCCGACAAGCGAGGTCGCAAAGGCAAGGAGGCGGCCAAGCCCGGACTTGAGGAAGATCTGAGCGATATCGAGGCCGAGTTCGCCGAAGAGCCGGCTGCCGAAGCGGCCGAAAAGGCCAAGCCCCTGCGCATGAAGATCAGCAAGGCCAAAGAGCGGGCCTTGATGAAGGAATTCGGTCTGGATGAGGCCATCCTGTCCGAGGAGGACATGCTCAAGCGCCGCCAGCGCCTGAAGACGTTGATCAAGCTCGGCAAGACCCGCGGCTACCTGACCCACGGCGAAATCTCCGATCACCTGCCCGACAAGCTGGTCGACGCCGAGACCCTGGAGGTGGTGGTCAACATGCTCAACGACATGGGCGTGGCCGTGTATGAACAGGCCCCCGATGCCGAGACCCTGCTGCTCAACAACACCGGGCCCACCGTGGCCACCGAAGAAGAGGCCGAGGAAGAAGCCGAGGCGGCGCTGTCCACCGTGGACAGCGAGTTCGGCCGCACCACCGATCCGGTGCGCATGTACATGCGCGAAATGGGCACGGTCGAACTGCTCACGCGTGAGGGCGAGATCGAAATTGCCAAGCGCATCGAGGGCGGCCTGCAGCGCATGATGGAAGCCATCTCCGAGAGTCCGGCCACGATCGCCGAGATCCTCAAGATGGCGCAGGAGATACGCGAAGACAAGATCGTCATCTCCAATGTGGTCGACGGATTTACCGATCCCAACGAGGCCGACGACTATGTGGCCGAGGAGGACTTTGACGAGTTCGATGACGAGGACGACGATGACGGCAAGGGTGGCTCGAAAGCGCTGACCAAAAAGCTCGAGGAGATGAAAAACGAGGCCCTGCTGCGCTTCGAACGCATCGCCGGGCACTTCGACACGGTGCGCCGCATCTACAGCAAGGAGGGCTACGGCAGTCCGGCCTACATGAAGGCCCAGCGCGCTCTGAGCGACGAACTCATGACGGTGCGCTTTACCGCCAAGACCATCGAGCGGCTGTGCGACATGCTGCGCGAACAAGTGGGCACGGTGCGCAAGGTCGAACGCGACCTGCGGCGCATCATTGTCGACAAATGCGGCATGCCTCAGGAGCATTTCATCAAGGATTTCCCCCCCAATCTGCTCAATCCCAAGTGGGTCGAAAAGCAGGCGGCCGGGGGCAAACCTTGGTCGGCTGTGCTGGGCCGCAATATCCCCGCGGTGCAGGAACTGCAGGCCAAACTGGTTCACCTGCAAGCCAGCGTGGTGGTGCCGCTGGACCAGCTCAAGGACATCAACAAGCGCATGAACGAGGGCGAGCGTTCCTCGCGCGATGCCAAGAAGGAGATGATCGAGGCCAACCTGCGGCTGGTGATCTCCATTGCCAAGAAGTACACCAACCGCGGCCTGCAATTCCTCGACCTGATCCAGGAAGGCAACATCGGCTTGATGAAGGCCGTTGACAAGTTTGAGTACCGCCGCGGCTACAAGTTCTCCACCTATGCCACCTGGTGGATTCGGCAGGCGATCACGCGCTCGATCGCCGATCAGGCGCGCACCATCCGTATTCCGGTGCACATGATCGAGACCATCAACAAGATGAACCGGCTCTCGCGTCAGCACTTGCAGGAGTTTGGTTTTGAGCCCGATGCGAGCATCCTGGCGGCCAAGATGGAGATCCCGGAAGACAAAATCCGCAAAATCATGAAGATCGCCAAAGAGCCGATCTCAATGGAAACGCCCATCGGCGATGACGATGACAGCCACTTGGGTGACTTTATCGAGGACAGCACCAACACCGCGCCGCTGGATGCGGCGATGCAGGCCGGCTTGCGCGATGTGGTCAAGGACATCCTCGACAGCCTCACCCCACGCGAGGCCAAAGTGCTGCGCATGCGTTTTGGCATTGAAATGTCCACCGATCACACCCTCGAGGAGGTGGGCAAGCAGTTCGATGTGACGCGTGAGCGCATCCGCCAGATTGAGGCCAAGGCCCTGCGCAAGCTCAAACACCCCAGTCGAAGCGACAAGCTGCGCAGCTTCATCGACTCGCTCTGAGCCAGCGATCGCGCGCATCCTCAAGCCGGGTCCCGCCCGGCTTTTTTCATTTCCATCGACGGGGCGTCAAAAATCCCTTGATTTAGTTATTCTCCATAACTAAAATCGCATCAACGTCTTCACGCTACAGCCTCATGGATCACCCAGACCTGCACATCGAGCTGATGGGCGAGCAGCAAGAGCTGGCCCTGATTGCCCTGAACCGTCCGGCCAAGCGCAACGCGCTCAACGACGGCCTGGTCCTGGCGCTGCGAGCGTGCTTCGATCAGCTACCCTCCACGGTACGCGCTGCGGTGCTCGATGGGCATGGCCAACATTTCTGCGCCGGGCTCGACCTTTCGGAGCTGCGCGAACGAGATGCCGGCCAGGGTATCGCCCACTCGCGCATGTGGCACCAGGCTCTCGAACGCATACAGTACGGCTCAGTGCCTGTCGTTGCGGCCCTGCACGGCGCTGTGGTGGGTGGCGGCCTGGAGCTGGCCAGCGCCTGCCATATCCGTGTCGCCGACGACAGCACCTTCTATGCCCTGCCCGAGGGCACTCGCGGCATCTTCGTCGGTGGTGGCGGGTCGGTGCGCATACCCAAACTCATCGGCGTGGCCCGCATGACCGACATGATGCTGACCGGACGGGTCTACAACGCCGAGGACGGCGAACGTCTGGGCTTTGCCCAGTATCTGGTACCCGCAGGCCAGGCCCGGGCCAAGGCCATCGAACTGGCCCAGACCATTGCCGCCAACGCCCCTTTGACCAATTACGCCCTGATGCATGCTTTGCCACGCATCGCGGAGCAGCCGGCTGATCACGGCTATCTCACCGAAGCCCTGATCTCGTCCATCGCACAGGCAGCGCCGGAGGCCAAGGCCCGGGTACGGGCCTTCCTCGACGGCAAGGCAGCCAAGGTCGGCCAGCGCTCATAAACAGGCCCGCAGGAAAGTCCCATGGCTGCCGCGAAATTTCGCCCCCTGCGCTTTGGGGTGACGCGCGTCAGGCTGCAAGAGGCCGGCCAAGGGGTTCGCTACATGCAGGCCGACCAAGACCTGCAACCCTATCCGGCCCGGCTGAGCGACAGGATGGCGCACTGGGCCCAGCGCAAGCCCGAGCAGATTTTCATGGCTCGGCGCCTCAAGACCGCCGACGGCAGCCTGGGTGATTGGCAGTGCCTGAGCTACGCACAGGCCTGGCAAAAGGCGCGCAACATCGCCCAGGGGCTGATCGACCTGGGCCTGAGTGCCCAAAGGCCGGTGGCCATCCTCAGCGAAAACAGCCTGGAGCACGCGTTGCTGGCCCTGGGCTGCATGGTGGCCGGAATCCCCTACGCCCCGATCTCGCCGGCCTACAGCCTGGTCAGTGTGGACTACGACAAGCTCGGGCACGTGTTGCGCACCATCACGCCCGGGTTGCTGTTTGCTCAAGATACACGCTACATCCGGGCCATTGCCGCCACCGCCAGCCCGGACATGACCCTGGTGCTGGCCGAAGGTCAGATCCCCGACCGTCATGGCCTGAGCTTTGAACAGTTGTGCCAGACGCCAGCCACCGAGGCCGTCGATCGGGCCCAGGCTGCCACCGGCCCGGACACCATCGTCAAGTTTCTCTTTACGAGCGGTTCAACCAAACTACCCAAGGCAGTGATCAACACCCACCGGATGTGGTGTGCCAACCAGCAGCAAATGAGCCAATCCATGCCGGTGCTGGCTGAGCGAGAGCTGGTTCTGGTCGACTGGCTGCCCTGGAACCACACCTTCGGCGGCAATCACAACTTCGGCATGGTGGTCTTCCACGGCGGCACGCTCTACATCGACGACGGAAAGCCGACCCCCGCCCTGATGCACGAAACCCTGCGCAATCTGCGCGAAATCTCGCCCACGGTGTATTTCAACGTACCCACCGGATTCGAGGCCATCGCCCATGCGATGAAGGGTGATGCGATGCTGCGCAAGACCTTGCTGGCCCGGGTGCAGATGTTTTTCTATGCCGGCGCGGCTCTGGCCCAGCCCATCTGGGACAGCCTGTACGAGAGCCAGGAACGCGAAATCGGTGAGCGCATTGTCATGGGCACCGGTTTGGGCATGACCGAGTCGAGCCCCTTTGGCATCTTTATCACCAACCCCCATGTGCGCGCCGGCGACCTGGGCGTGCCCACGCCGGGCCTGGAGCTCAAGCTGGTGCCTGTCGACGGCAAGACCGAGGTGCGCTACCGCGGCCCCAATATCACCCCGGGCTACTGGCGCGCTCCCGCTGAAACTGTCGCAGCGTTCGATGAAGAAGGCTTCTTCAAGACCGGTGATGCAGTGGCCTGGATCGACGAAAACAACCCCCATCTGGGCCTGAGATTCGACGGGCGTATCGCCGAAGACTTCAAGCTGGCCACCGGCACCTTTGTCAGCGTCGGTCCGCTGCGGGCGCGGATCATCGCCGCCGGAGCCCCTTACGTTCAGGATGCCGTGATCACCGGACTGAATCTCAAGGAGGTCGGCGCCATGGTGTTTCCCACTGCGGCCGTGCGCAGCCTGAGCTCATTACCCGCCGATGCGCCGCTGACTCAGGTGTTGGCCAGCGGGCCGGTGCTCGAACATTTTCAGTATCTGATCGACGAGCTCAACCGCAGCGCCACCGGCAGCGCGACACGCATTGCCCGCCTGTGCCTCTTGTCCGACCCGCCCAGCCTCGACAAAGGCGAGGTCACGGACAAGGGATCGATCAACCAGCGGGCGGTCTTGACCCACCGCGCCACCATTGTGGCTGGCTTGCACGATGACACGCTGCAACCCGTTCTCAAACCACGACTGTGAAAGCCGGAAGGACTGACATGGCGGCCCAAGGTTTCTTCAACGCCTTCGAAGATGTGTGGATGCACGAGGGGGTGCGTACGCCGATGGTCGACTACTGCGGCGCGCTCGGCCATATTTCGCCCACCGATCTGGGCATCAAGGCCGCGCGGGAGGCTCTCAAACGCGCTGACGTACCGGCCTCCGACATCGGCTCGGTCATCACCGGCAATATGGCCCCTGGCGACTTCGATCAGTTCGTACTGCCGCGACACATCGGCCTGTATGCCGGAGTTCCCCGGCAGGTTCCCGCCCTCATGGCGCAGCGTATCTGTGGCACCGGCTTCGAACTGTTTCGACAAGCCGGCGAGCAGATCGAGGCCGGCGCGTGCGAAGCTGCGCTGGTGGTGGGCACCGAAAGCATGACGCGCAACCCGATCGCCGCCTTCGATCATCGAAGCGGCTTCAAGCTTGGGGCTCCGGTGGGGTTCAAGGATTTCATGTGGGAGGCCCTGAAGGATCCGGCGGCGGGCGTCAATATGATCCAGACCGCCGAAAACCTCGCCCGCCAGTACGGGATCACCCGGGAGGAAGTGGACCAATTCGCCAGCGAGTCTTTCGCCCGGGCAGTGGCGGCGCAGGAGAGTGGTTTTCATGCCGGCGAAATCGTGCCGGTCATCAGCGAATCCTTCGAAGCTGAGGGCTGCAAACCCCGGGGCATACGGCTGGCGGGCAAGGTGAGCGAAGTAGCGCAGGACACCCATCCCCGGCTCTCGCCTGTCGAAGTACTCGCCCGACTCAAGCCGGTCTACGAGGGCGGCGTGCAAACCGGCGGTAACAGTTCGGCCCTGGTCGATGCGGCAGCCGCCTGCGTCGTCAGCGCAGGAACCTACGCGAAAAGCCATGGCCGCAAGCCGCTCGCACGGGTGGTGGCCGCAGCCGTTGCCGGTGTGCCGCCAGAGATCATGGGCATAGGTCCGGCCCCGGCCATACGCTTGCTGCTGCACAGGACCGGGCTCGGGCTCGATCAGATCGGTCGCTTCGAGATCAACGAGGCCCAAGGGGCTCAAATACTGGCTGTTTGCCGCGAACTCGGTTTGGTGCGGGCCAAGCTCAATGTCAATGGTGGGGCGATTGCGCTGGGCCACCCGCTGGCATGCACCGGCGTGCGCCTGACCCTCACGCTCGCGCGCGAACTCAGGCGCGAGCGCCTGCGCTGGGGTATTGCCAGCGCCTGCGTCGGCGGCGGACAGGGTATTGCCCTGCTGATCGAAAACACCGAGGCGGCGGCCTGAATCGCTCACAGGCGAAAGCAGCGCCATAAACACCCGCTCTAGCAACAGGATGAACGATGAGGATTGAAGGTATAGCGGCTCTGGTCACCGGAGGCGGGTCCGGGCTGGGAGAAGCCACGGCCCGCGAACTCGCCCGCTTGGGCGCCAAAGTGGCGGTGCTCGACCTCAACGCAGCGCAGGCCGAGCGGGTGGCCGCAGACATCGGGGGTCTGGGCTTGGCCTGCGATGTGAGCGACGAAAGCAGTCTGAGTCAGGCCATGGAAACGGCAGCCCGCGTGCACGGTTCGGCGCGCATCCTGATGCAGATCGCCGGCATAGGTACGGCCAAGCGGGTGGTGGGCAAGGATGGGCAGGCCGCGCCCTTGGCTGATTTTGCCCGGGTTGTGCAGGTCAACCTCATCGGAACCTACAACGCCGCGAGGCTGTTTGCCGCACAATGCGCCCGTCTCGAGCCCCTGGGCGAGGGCGGCGGCCGCGGCGTGATGGTCTTTACCGCGTCGGTGGCGGCCTTCGACGGCCAGGTGGGCCAACAAGCCTACAGCGCCTCCAAGGCTGGCGTGGTGGGCATGACCCTGCCGATGGCGCGCGATCTGGCGCAGCACGGCATTCGCGTCTGCACCATCGCCCCCGGCCTGTTCGCCACGCCCCTGCTCAGCACGCTGCCCGAGACGGTGCAAGCGTCACTGGCGGCCAGCATCCCCTTCCCCAACCGGTTGGGCAAGCCCGAGGAGTTTGCCGAGCTGGCCGCGCACATCGTACGCAACGATCACCTCAACGGCGAAACCATACGCCTCGACGGGGCGCTGCGGATGGCGCCACGCTGAAACAGGACGCACCATGAGCAAAACCGTCAGCTACGAAGTCGAGATCATGTTCGGCGACTGCGACCCGGCCGGGATTGTGTTCTTTGCCAATTTCAACAAGTGGATGGATGCCGCATCGCTGAATTTCTTCAGGCAATGCGGTGTGCCGCCCTGGCGCGAGTTGGTCAAGACGCACGGCATCATCGGTACCCCGCTCCTGGAAATCCATACGCGCTTTGTCAGTCCGGCCACCTATGGCGAGCGTTTGCAAATTTACACCAGTGTCCAGGAATGGCGCGAGAAGGTGTTCGTGCATAAGCACAGAGTCCAGCGAGGTGCCACGCTGCTGTGCGAGGGCACCGAAACACGGGCCTTTTGCATCAGACACCCCGAGGATCCGGACCGCATCAAGGCGATCGCAGTGCCCGCAGACATCAAAGCCCTGTGCCTGTAGCGCACATCAACCGCAGCCCCGACCCGGCTTGGCTCAAGCGCCTTGGCCCATGAACCCTGAGAACCGTTCTGTTTCAACGAGCCTGTCCGAGGGTCGCCTCCTGGACGTATCCGAACGCCTCGACACCCGCTACCTCGAAAGCCTGGTGGGCTACAACGCACGCCGCGCCGCGCTGACGGTGATTGCGGTCTTCCTCGAAGGCATGAAGCCGTATGGGCTGCGCCCCGTCGAGTTCTCCGTGCTCTCGCTGATCCACCACAACCCCGGCTGCACCGCCCGCCAGCTGTGTCGGGCCCTGGGCCTAAAGGCCTCAAACATGGTGGGCACGCTCAACCAGTTCGAAAAAGGCGACCTGCTGCTGCGCAAGCCCCATCCCCTCGACGGTCGGGCCCAGGGCCTGCACCTGACGCAGCAGGGCAAGCGGCTGGTACGGCAGGCCGAGCGCACGGCGAGCGAACTCGAGCGCAAGGCGACACACAGTCTGAGCCCGGCCGAGCAGCAGCATTTGATGCGCTTGCTGCAGAAGATCTACCTCTAGCAGGCGATCGGCCCCGCGCCCCGCCGCGGCCGGCGCTGGCGCCGAGGGAGCCTCAAAGCGGGCGGTCGGACGGGTACGGGCTTTCCTTGAAATCAGGGGGGTCGCCCTCATCTCCCTACAGTCTTTGGTATCCGGATCCGACCCAGCATGTCAGAAAACGAAAAAGATCAATCAAATCAAGGCTCAGACCCCGCAACAACTGAGGCCCCGGCGGAACAGCCTCCCGCCGAGGCCGACCCGCAGGCCGAACTGAACGCACTCAAGGCCAAGAACGCCGAACTGGCGGACCATTTTTTGCGCGCCAAGGCCGATAGCGAGAACGCCAGGAGGCGTGCCGAGGAAGAAATTGCCAAAGCGCGCAAGTTTGCGGTGGAGGCCTTTGCCGAAAGTCTGCTGCCAGTGGCCGACAGCCTGGAGGCCGCCCTGCAAATCAAGGATGCCAGCCCCGAACAGATCCGGGAAGGCAGCCAGGCCACACTCAAGCAACTCAAGAGCGCTCTCGAACGCAACCGGGTGCTTGAAATTGCGCCGGCGGCGGGAAGCAAGTTCGACCCTCATCAACATCAGGCCATCAGCATGGTGCCAGCCGACCAGGAGGCCAACACCGTGGTTTCTGTACTTCAAAAGGGCTACCTCATCGCCGATCGCGTGCTCAGACCGGCCCTGGTGACGGTAAGCGCCCCTAAATAGGGCCTGCACGGCTTGAAAAACAGACACTTATCCACACATTCCCCACAACAACATCCACACGGTCTGCACGACCTAGAACCTCACAAGTATTTCGGAGAAACACATCATGGGAAAAATCATCGGTATTGACCTGGGCACCACCAATAGCTGCGTGGCCATCATGGAAGGCAACAACACCAAGGTGATCGAAAACGCCGAAGGCGCTCGCACCACCCCCTCGATCATTGCCTACCAGGAAGACGGGGAAATTTTGGTTGGCGCCTCGGCCAAGCGCCAGGCCGTGACCAACCCCAAAAACACGCTGTATGCGGTCAAACGGTTGATTGGGCGCAAGTTCGAGGAAAAAGAGGTCCAGAAAGACATCGACCTCATGCCCTACACCATCGCCAAGGCGGACAACGGCGATGCCTGGGTCGAAGTGCGCAGCAAGAAACTGGCCCCGCCACAGATCAGCGCCGAAGTGCTGCGTAAGATGAAGAAAACCGCCGAGGACTACCTGGGCGAGACGGTTACCGAGGCGGTAATCACCGTGCCGGCTTACTTCAACGATGCCCAGCGCCAGGCCACCAAGGACGCCGGCCGTATTGCGGGCCTGGACGTCAAACGCATCATCAACGAGCCTACCGCCGCGGCGCTGGCCTTCGGCTTGGACAAACAGTCCAAGGGCGATCGCAAGATTGCCGTCTACGACCTCGGCGGCGGCACCTTTGACATCTCCATCATCGAGATTGCCGACGTCGACGGCGAAAAGCAATTCGAAGTCCTCTCCACCAACGGCGACACCTTCCTCGGCGGCGAAGACTTCGATCAGCGCATCATCGACTTCATCATTGCCGAGTTCAAGAAGGAACAGGGGGTCGACCTGTCCAAGGATGTATTGGCGCTGCAGCGCCTGAAGGAAGCGGCAGAAAAGGCCAAGATCGAACTCTCGAGCTCGACCGCCACCGATGTCAACCTGCCCTACATCACCGCCGATGCCACCGGCCCCAAACACCTGAACATCAAAATGACCCGGGCCAAGCTCGAGAGTCTGGTGGACGAACTGATTGCGCGCACCATCGAGCCCTGCCGTGTGGCGATCAAGGACGCCGGTGTGAGCACCGGTGATATCCAAGACGTCATCTTGGTCGGCGGTATGACCCGGATGCCCAAGGTGCAAGAGAAAGTCAAGGAGTTCTTTGGCAAGGAGCCACGCAAGGACGTTAACCCCGACGAGGCGGTGGCCGTGGGTGCCGCCATCCAGGGTCAGGTGCTCTCGGGCGACCGCACCGACGTGCTGCTGCTGGACGTCACGCCGCTGTCCCTGGGTATCGAAACCATGGGCGGCGTGATGACCAAGATGATCAAGAAGAACACCACCATCCCAACCAAATTCGCGCAGACCTTCTCCACGGCCGAGGACAACCAGCCGGCAGTGACGATCAAGGTCTTCCAGGGCGAACGCGAGATTGCCTCGGCCAACAAGGGCCTGGGCGAATTCAACCTCGAGGGCATCC
>CAZCSD010000030.1:0-4606 GCA_964501235.1 uncultured Polaromonas sp.
CCGACTAAGGGGAATCCTGTGGTCTGAGGCCTTACCGGGCGTGGTCAAATTTGGCCGTTAGTCACTCTTTTGACGATCCAGGAGATCCCACCCATGAAAACCCGCCGCCAATTGATCCAGGGCGTTGCTGCCGCCAGCGTCCTCAGCCTCAGCCCCATGTTTGCCCGGGCCCAGACGCGAGTCGAGACCCTGCGCATCATTGTGGGTTTTCCGCCTGGGGGCACGACCGATGCGTTTGCGCGGCGCGTGGGCGAAAAAATGCGCGGTACCTACGCCAACACTGTCCTCATCGACAACAAGCCGGGGGCGGGTGGCCAACTTGGCGTGATGACGCTGAAGTCGGCCGCCTCGGATGGCGCCCATATTCTGTACTCGCCCGCTTCGATGATGACGATCTACCCGCACTCCTACTCGCGCCTGGGGTACGCCGTCTCCGATGTGGCGCCCATCGGCATTGGCCACTCCACCGACCACGCTTTTGTTGTGGGTCCGGCGGTGCCCGATTCGGTGAAGAATGTGCGTGACTTTGTTGAATGGGCCAAGGCCAATCCGGGCAAAGCGAGCATCGGTAACCCGGCTGCGGGCTCCATGCCTCACCTGCTGGCCGGCCGGCTGGCCATGCTGGGCAGCTTTCAGATTACCAATGTGCCCTTCGCTGGCTCGGGGCCGGCCATCCCGCAGGTGCTGGGCGGCCAACTCGCGGGCATGTCCTCGCCCTTGGGCGACTGGGTGCAACACCACAAAGGCGGCAAGGCCCGTATCCTGGCAACCTCTGGCCCCGATCGTTCGCCCTACACCCCCGATGTGGCTACTTACAGAGAGCAGGGCTTTGGTGAGCTGATGGTGCGCGAATGGTTTGGCTTTTTTGCGCCAGCGGCTGTCAGCGAGGCGAACCGGGAGGCGCTGAACTCTGCCCTGCGCTCTGCGATGAATCAGCCCGACATTCGCGAATTCCTCACGCCCCTGGCGGCCTACCTTGAGGCCAGTACCACCGTTGACCACAACCGCCGTCTGGCCGCTGACTCGGAGATGGCCCGCCGACTTGTCAGCGCTTTGGGCTTCAAGGCCGATTCCTGAGCGTCCGCTCCGGCGGCGCTTGAGGCGGCGCCGCGATGACGGGCGGTGTTTTTGGGGCCCGTCTTCCCCGATCCGTCTCAGTGCAGTTTGACGGTGGGGTTGGTCTGCTTGGTGATCATCCGCGCCAGGGTGTAGAGCGTGGTCTTGAGGGCGCCGTGGATGGCCAGCTCATGCATCTTGTAGAGCGACAGGTACATGAGCTTGGCAAAGTAGCCTTCGATCATGAGGTTCTTGCCAATCAAGAAGCCCATCATGTTGCCGACGGTGCTGAACTTGCCCAGAGACACCAGTGAGCCGAAGTCGCGATAGCGGTAGGGCTTGAGCGGCTGCTGGGCCAAGCGGCGTTTGATTTGCCCGAGCATGTGGGTGGCTTGCTGGTGTGCTGCCTGCGCGCGCGGCGGCACAATGCCCGCCCGTCCCCCGTCGGCGTCCGAGCAAGGGCAGGCCGCGCAGTCGCCCAGCGCGAAGATGTTAGGGTCGCGCGTGGTTTGCAGCGTATCCAGAACCACCAGCTGGTTGATGTGGTTGGTCTGCAAGCCTCCGAAGTCTTTGAGGAAGTCCGGCGCCTTCACGCCTGCGGCCCAAACCACCAGTTCGGATTCGATTTCGCGGCCATCGGCCAGCCGGATACCGGTGGGCATGACTTCCATCACCCGTGAGCCGGTGAGAACTTGAACGCCCAGATGGGTGATAAGTTTCTCGGTGGCCTCCGACAGCCGCGGTGTCAGGGCCGGCAGGATGCGGTCGGCCGCCTCGATCAGGCTGACCTTGATATCCTTGTCTGCATCGATGCGGCTCAGCCCAAAGGCCACCACCTCGCGGGTGGTGCGGTGCAGTTCGGCCGCCAGTTCTACGCCCGTGGCACCCGCGCCGATGATGGCCACATGCAGTTGCCTTTTATGGATCGCGCTGGCCTGATGGTGGGCACGAATGCAGGCATTGACCATCCTCGAATGGAAGGACTTGGCATCGTGCTGCGTCTCCAGTCTCAGGGCGTGTTGCCTGACGCCGCGCGTGCCGAAGTCATTGCTCAGACTGCCAATGCAGATGACCAGGGTATCGTAGTCAATCCTTTGGCTGGGCGTGACAGCCCGGCCGTCCTCATCCACATAGGGGCCGAGTTCAATATATTTGTTCTGGCGGTCCAGTCCCTGGAGTTCACCGATCCGAAAAGTGAAATGGTGCCAATGGGCCTGGGCCATGTAGTCGACTTCGTGATCGCCCAGATCCATGCTCCCCGAGGCGATTTCGTGGAGCTTGGGCTTCCAGATATGGGTTCGGTTCTTGTCGACAAGCGTTACCAGCGCGCGTTTGCGCCGGCCATAGGTGCGACCGAGCCGGGTGGCCAGTTCCAGCCCCCCGGCCCCCCCGCCAACGATGACGATTCTGTGTTGTTGGCTCATGGTCAATCACTCAGCTCAAACTTCGCATGCGCTCGTGTTGCACCCCGAGCGCTGCAGGCCCTTCCAAACAGGCAAGGCCTGCAAGCCGTGGAGCGCCTTACTGCAGCTTGATACCCGCATCGCGGATCAGCTTGCCAAAGCGCTCGAACTCCTGCCGGTTGAGGTCGGCGAACTGAGCCGGGCTCATGGTGGACACCTCGCCGCCGAGACCCTTGAGTCTGGCCTCGACGTCAGAGAGCTTGAGCACGCGCGCAAGCTCATTTTGCAGCCGGCTGACCACATCGGCCGGGGTGCCTGCGGTGACATACAACGCGTACCAGGTGCTCATGTCTGCACCGCGAACACCGGCTTCGGCCAGCGTGGGCACGTCAGGCAGTTGCGGCGACCGCGCCGGGGTGGTTACAGCCAGAGGTTTGAATTTACCTGCCTTGATCTGTGCCATGGCCGACGAGGTGGTGTCGAACATCATCTGCACGCTGCCTCCAATGATGTCCAGATGCGCCTGGCTGCTGCCTTTGTAGGGAATATGCTCGCTCTTGGTGCCCGCAGCCACATCAAAGGCCTCGCCGGCAATGTGCTGAGTGCTGCCTACGCCAGAGGAGGCGTACTTGAAGTGCCCCGGCCTGGCCTTCATGGCCTTGACCAAGTCGGCCACATTATTGACCGGCACTTGCGACCCCACCACCAAGACGTTGGGTACGGTGACGATGAGTCCAATGGGCACCAGGTCTTTCAGCGGATCGAAGGCCAGCTTGATCAGATGAGGGGCTATGGCCTGCCCGGTGTTGGTGGCCACCAGCAAGGTATGACCGTCCGCAGGGGCTTTGGCCGTCATGTCGGCAGCAATGGTGTTGGAGGCGCCCGGCCGGTTTTCAACCACGAAGCTGCCTTTGAGTCCCTCGGCAAATTTCTCGGCCAGCATGCGTGCAATGATGTCCGTGCCCCCGCCGGGGCCGGCACCGACCATCAGGCGCACGGGTTTGGACGGGTAACTGCTCTGCGCAAGGGCAGGCAGTGCGAGAGCGGCTGCCGTGGCGATCAGGGCGGCGGTGAAGGTTTTGCGCTGCATCATGTGAACTCCTTGTACAACATCAAGAGAAAAAACAGTGGGCGAGCCTATCGATCTCTGCCGAGACTTCAGGTCCGGGGCCGGTTTGCTCCCATACGGCAAGCCAGGTCAAAGGCATTGACCATGGCGCCGGGGTTGGCCTTGCCGGCGCCGGCGATGTCGTAGGCCGTGCCGTGGGCGGGCGTGGTAATGGCAATGGGCAATCCGCCGTGGACGGTGACGCCGCGCTCAAAGCCCAAGAGTTTCATGGCGATCTGGCCTTGGTCGTGGTACATGGTCACCACCCCGTCGTAGCCCTGATCGGCCCGCAGGGCACGCACAAAGGCGGTGTCGGCCGGGAAAGGGCCATCAGCCTTATAACCGCGCGCGGCTGCCAGTTGGACGCCCGGCTCGATGATCCGGCTCTCTTCGTCGCCGTAATTTCCGTTGTCGCCGTTGTGCGGGTTCAGGCCACACACCGCAATGCGGGGATTGGCCTTGCCAGCGGCGCTCAAGGCTCGATGAATCATGCCGATGGCATCGGCCACGCCCTCGGCCGAGAGCAGTTGGCTGACTTCGCTGAGCGCGACGTGCGAGGTCACACGCGCTGTCCAGAGCGTGTCTAAAACATTGAGTTCGCCGCAGATGCCCTTGAAGGCGAGCAATTCGGCGAACCAGCGCAACTCATCCTCCTGGTGCATACCGCCCGCGCGCAGTGCCCCTTTGTTCAGCGGTGCGAAGCAAAAGGCATCGGCTTGTCCCGAGGCGGCCAGCTTGGCTCCAAACTCCAGCCCCTGCAGCATGAAGCGGCCGTTATCGGCCCTCGCCTGGGCTCTTTCAAAGGCCGGTGCATCGACGCCGACCCAGTCCTGCCATTGCACACCCTCGGGTACCCGTAACTGTCCGCGCTGCCCGATCAACAGCACATGGGCACGGTTCAATGTGGCGGGGTCTGCCAAAAGCTTTTCGACAAGTTCGGGACCGATTCCCGCGGGGTCTCCGGAAAACAGGGCAATGGTCGGTTTCATTTCGGTTGCTTTAAGAGTTCGGTTCGCACACAAATGACGGTTGCATCCAA
>CAZCSD010000030.1:4706-30471 GCA_964501235.1 uncultured Polaromonas sp.
ACGGCCAGACGCGGAATCCACAATGTCAGGGCCGGGAAAAAGGTTATGAGCGCCAGCGTGGCCAGCAGCGGGATGTAGAACGGCATCATTTCGCGTAACACGTCCTTCATCTTGACTTGCGCGATATCGGCGACCAAAAAAAGCGCCAGCCCCATGGGCGGGGTGACCAGACCAATCATCAGGTTAAAGACCACCACCATTCCCAGATGCACCGGGTCCACACCGGCAGCCACGAGCGGCTTGGCAATGATGGGTGCGATCACAAGGATAGCCGTGGCACTGTCGAGGAACATGCCCACCACCAGCAGCAGCACGTTGACCAGCAAGAGCAGCATCAGGGGGTCGGTAGAAATGGAGAGCATGACCTTAGTCATGGCTTGGGGAACCTGCTCGACCGACAACACCCATCCGAACAGGGCGGCCACGGCGACGATGAGCAAAATGGCGGAGGAGGCGCGCAAAGTCTCCAGCGCCGCGTCAAGAAGGCGCTGCCAGGTCAGTTCACGGTAGAACAAAGCGCTGACCAGCAGCGCGTAGGCAACGGTGACCGCTGCAATCTCGGTCGGGGTAAACCAGCCAGCGAGCATGCCTGCAATGAGTATGACTGGGGCCATCAGGGCAGGCAGGGCCGGCAGAAAATCGGCCCACAGCCGAGCCCAACTGGGCCAGGCGTCAGCGCGGGGGTAGCCCCGTTTGACCGACAGCCAGGCGGTCATGACCATCAAGGCGGCCACGCAGAGGAGCCCGGGCAAGATGCCGCCGAGCAGCAGCTGGATCACCGATACACCGGTGACGGTGCCGTAGAGAATGAGCGGAATGCTGGGCGGGAAGATGGGACCCACCACGGCCGAAGCAGAAGTAATGGCGCTGGCAAAGGCGGGCTTGAAGCCTTTTGCCTTCATGGCATCGATCTCGATGCGCCCGATACCGCCAATATCGGCCAGTGCCGAGCCAGACATACCGGCAAACACCAAGCTGCCAAAAATATTGACCTGCGCCAAGCCGCCAGGCAACCGGCCCACGGCTGTATCCGCAAAACGATAAATCACCTTTGAGATACCCGCCCCGTTCATCAGGCTGCCCACGAAGATAAATACGGGCACCGCGACCAGGGGAAACGAATCGAGCGCATACAAGGTGCGCTGCGCCACCATCTGTAGCGGCAGATCGTTGATCATGAGGTAGGCAATGCTGGGCAGGCCAATGGCCAGCACCACTGGAAAGCCCAGCATGAACAGCGCCAAAAAGGCCAGGACGACCAGGAATCCGCTCATAGAACGCTTTCTTGTATCACGCGAGGGTGGTATTTTTTTCGTCGGCGCGACCTTGGCGCAGCGTCCGCAGCAATTGCAGAAAGTATTCCAGGGTCAGAAGTGCCATACCTACAGTCAGGGGAGCCATGAACAACCAGTAAGGCATTTCCAGGGTGGCGGTTTGGTTATTGAGGTTTTGTCCGATGGAGTCGACTGAGGCCAGGGTCATGAGTCCAAACATCCCCACGGCACAAACATCGATCAACACTTGCAAGGCAAACCGGCCGCGGGGAGGCAGCATGGCTTGGAACTCTTCCATACGGATTTGTCCTCCGCCATGCGTGACATACGCTGCACCCATCAGGGTGAGAGCGATCAGGAAGTAGCGCGCCAGCTCTTCTGCCCCTGCCATCGGGACGTTGAAGACCCCTCGCATAATGATCTGCAGACTGGGCGTGGCAATCAGCGCGGCCAGCAAGGCCAGGCAAAGAGCCACGAGAGCGCGGCGCACGAACTTCATGTTTACTTCACCGCCTGGATCTGCTGGATCAGCTGTGTCCACTCGGGAAAGTCCTTGATCACCTGGGCGGTAACCGCCTGCCGGAAGGCCTCCAGGTTCAGTCCCTCCCGGTCAGAAACGAAGGTCATGCCCTTGGCTTCCAGATCTTTGCGGTAGCGGTCGAAGGTCTGGCGATCCCAATCCAGCGTTTTCTGGCCTACCTCATACATCGTGTCTTCAATAATTTTTCGGTCCCCGGCGGGGATCGATTGCCAGATCCGCTCGTTAACAAAGACCGACAGCACCGATTGCATGTGACCGGTGAGCATCACGAATTTCTGCACCTCGTAGAGCTTGAGGTTAAAGATGTTGGGCAGGGGATTTTCTTGTCCCACAACCAGGCCGGTGGCCAGCGCGGTGGCCAACTCGGCCACCTCTACGGGCGTGGCGACGGCACCCATACCGGTGAGCATGGACGACCAGAGCTTGACGGGCACTCCTCGGTATTTTTTACCCTTCATGTCAGCGGGGGTCAGAACTCTTTCTTTGGATGTCAGATGCCGCGTGCCCTGGAAGAAGCTGCCAACGATTCGCATCCCCCCTTTTTGAACCAGCTCTGCGTTGATGGCTTTGAGGGCATCGGAGCTACGCGAATCGGTGGCGCGCAGGGAGTGCGCCGCGTCCCGGTAAATGAAGGGGGCATTGAAGACGGCCGTGTTCGGGAGAATCTTGCCCAGCGATGCGAAGTCGTGGTGGCCCATGGCAATGGCGCCGGCCTTGATGCCGTCGACCATCTCGCCGACACCACCAAGCTGCGAGTTGGCAAAGACCTGTATTTCCACGCGTCCCTGCGTGCGTTCTTTGACCAGTTTGGCAATTTCGTCGGCATAAAGGGTCTGGGGGGCGTTGGCCACACCGACGTGGGCATAGCGCAATTTGATTTGCGCGTGCACCGAGCCGGCCATCACGAGCGCGGCGGCGCTGATCAGGGTCAGAGTTCTAAGCAGTTTCATGAGAGTCTCCTTGGTGGGTCGTTGTGGTGAGTGGGTTGAAAGGCAAGACAGCCGTACCGGGGCCTATCTGGGGGAGGTCGATAGGCTTTGAGCCATCGCCGACGGCCGCTCGTTGGCGCCTTCGTAGATTTTGATGACTGCCGAGGTATCGAGCTCGCTGTGGCCCTGATCGGCAAGCGCCTGGTAGAGCGCATGAGCCTGTTGGGTCATTGGAGTGGCCGCCTGTAGGCTTTGTGAAAATGCGATCACCATATCCAGATCCTTGAGCAATTGCCGGATATAGCCGCGGGGTGTGAAGTCACGGGCGCGCATTCGGGGATAAATCTGCTGGAACAAAATGCCGTCAGCATGGCCTCCGGCCAGGGCCTGTGGCACCAAATCGGCCTGGATGCCCGCTTTTTCGGCCACGTTGGCAAGCTCGGCCACCGTGGCATGGAGGCAGCCCACCATCAACTGGTTGAGCATCTTGGCCACCAGTCCGCTGCCTGGGGGACCGAGCACGGTAAATCGTTGGGCCACATCGGCCATCAAGCTTTCAACGGCGGCCCGACCGTCGTCGGTAGCGCCAGCCATCACGGTCAGTGTGCCCGTGGCCGCGGCAGCCGGTCCACCGGAGACGGGGGCATCGATCCAATGGCAGCCGCTTTCACGGTGCAGACGCGCGATAAAAGCGCGGCCCTGCTCAACGCTGATCGTCGAAAAATCAACGACCGTTTGCGGGGGCCGCAGATGAGGACTGAGGCCCTGGGGACCAAACATGACGGTCTCAACGGCCTGGGTGGTTGGCAAATTGAGTATCACGCATGCAGCGCCCTGTGCGGCTTTTTGTGCGGTGTCGAACAACTCGACGCCTTGTTTGGCCGCCGCTGCCATCCGATCGGCTGCAATATCGAAGCCGCGAACGCGCCATCCACGGGAGACCAGACGGCCGCTCATGGGACCGCCCATCAGGCCCAGGCCGATGTAGGCCACGGTGCGATCGGGCGCGCGCGTCAATCGTCCAGCCCCATGTTGTAAATCGCAATCGCATTGCGTCTAAACAGTGCGTCTTGCTCGTCGTCGCTGAAGTCAGCCACGATCTCAGCAAAGCCCCCAAAAATCTCGTCGAAGCGCCCACACAGGCTGTCAACTGGAAAGTTGCTGGCAAACATGCATCGGGACACGCCAAAAGTCTCGATCAGATGCAGGACGACTGATTGATTGGCTTGCGCCGTCCATGGCTGACCAGGAATCCCGATCCCCGAGATCTTGACAAAGACGTTTGCACATTGGGAGACGAGTGTCATGGCGTGCGCCCATTGGGCCAGGCCTTCGGCGCTCCGATCGGCCGGCAGCCCCGCGTGGTTGATGATGATGGGCGTATCAGGGAAGGCGCGGGCCAAAGCCGCAGCTTCGGGCATATGCCACCAGGGGGTTTGTAGGTCAAAGCGCAGCCCGTGGCGAGCCAGGTGGGCGTAGCCCGCTCGCCAGGCCGGTTCGACCATGCTGCCTGGCTCGGATCCACTGGGCTCGGTACGCCCACGCGGCTTATGCCGGATGCTCCGCACAAAGGTGTGCGCCGCGTGATGCTCAATATGCTCGGCCGCTTGCGGGCTGTCCAGTCGGACATGCGCCACCATGACAGTGGGCAGTCGCTGCTGATCCATGCATTGCCGCAGATAAGCCACCTCGCCCAGCGGATCTTGTGGTGTCCATTCGGTTTCGACATAGACCGAGCCCTGCACTTCGAGGCCTGCCGACTGCACATCACGCAGGTAATCGTCCTGCAGATAGTTGCGTCGAATGGCTTGGTAGTTGCCATAGCGGAAGGCGATGGGCGGGTCTGCGCATAGCCACGGCTGCCGGCCCAGCGACAGGTCCCAGAAATGGTGGTGGGCGTCGATGATACGGCGGGGCATGTCAGTCAGGGCAGTTTTTTAGGCGCTCGGCTGCCGCGCAGGTTTTTTCCTTCGGATTCTTGCTGTGGGGTCGGCAACCGCTGAGGCAGGATACCCAAATTCGCAGGGTTGCCGGTCGTGGTTTTCCCTGCATCAATGCAATGGCCTTGCACTGAATCTGGGCAGCGCGGGTAGGACAGGTGCTGCGATCGAGTCGAGGCCATCTGGGACGATGGGGCAGCCGCATAATGAGAAAGAAAGAGGTTTGAGATGCACAAGACATTGCCACCGCCCCTGCTTAGCCATGTCTGCGATCTTGCGGTCGAGATCGGCCCGCCGATCGAGGTGGGACCAACCGCCTCGGGTCTGAGGCGAGTGATCCCCATCACCGGTGGCCTGGTCAGTGGCCCGCTGCTTCGGGGGCGCGTTTTACCTGCGGGGGCGGATTTTCAGTTGATTCATGAGGGTGCCACTCTGGCGCATCTGGATGCCCGCTACGTACTGGAGCTTGAAGATGCCACCCATGTTTATGTGCATAACGTCGCGCTGCGGGTCGCCGGACAAGAGGATGCCCAACGATTGATTCGAGGCGAGCCCGTTGATCCAGCAGCCGTGTATTTCCGGTGTCAGCCTCGGCTGGAGGCGGCCGGCCAAGACTGGGCGTGGCTGGCCCGCAGCCAATTTATAGGTACCGGACAGCGCTCGCCCGACCGCGTGTTTTTAAGTTTTTATCGGGTTTGCTGAGGCTCTGGCGCCGCGGGGTCGCTGGCCAGCACATGCGCGCGCATGAGCAGGACCAGATCGTTATGCTGGTTGAAGGCCTCATGCTCAAAAACAATCGTACCGCGGTGCGGATTTTTAGCCGAGCGGTTGATCTGCACCACCTTGGTCAGCACGCGCAGCTGATCGTTGGGCCGTACTGACCGCAGCCACTGCATGACTTCGATTTGTTGGCCAATGATCCCGCCGCGCAACCCGATTCCCGAATCGTGAATCAGCCGAAAGCAAACGGAGGCCGTAAACCAACCGCTGACGGCCAGCTCTTTGAAGGGCGATTGCCGGGCCGCAGCTGCATCGAGGTGAAACGGTTGGGGATCAAACCGCCGTGCAAAAGCCAAAGCCTCGGCCTCGTCCAGGCTCACTGTGGGCGACTCGAATTGGTCGCCCAGATTGAAGTCACTGAGTCCTCGCATACAGGCCCCCTTCACGGCAGAGCGAGGGCGGTTAGACCTCGTCCCTGGCCCCGGGTGGAATAAACCTCATACGGCATCTGAGTGTCGGCCGCACACGAGGGCGCTGCGAGCCAGTCGGGCCGTGCACCGGCCACTTGAACGCCTTACTCCATTTCGATCTTGGCGGCCCGAACCACTTTCTGCCAGCGCTCCATTTCGGAGATCATGTAGCTTTGAAGGGCCTCGGGTGTTGACAGGGAAGGCTCGACGCCGGCGTCAAACAAGGCTTTCTGGGTGTCCGGTTGCGCCATCAATTTGGCGATTTCAGCATTCAGGCGGTTGACGATGTCGCGCGGAGTATTGGCTGGCGCCAGCAGCGCCAGCCATACCGAGGCTTCATACCCGGGTACGCCCGCTTCCTGCATCGTGGGTACGTTGGGCAACTGCGGGATCCGTTTGCTGGTGGTGACGGCCAGGGCCTTGAGTCGTCCGCTGGGCACATGGGCCAGCGCATTGGGCACGCCGGCGAAGCTGGTTTCCACCACCCCAGCTACCAGGTCGTTGGCTGCGCCGGCGCTACCGCGGTAGGGGACGTGTTTCATATTGACCGCGGCCATGGCTTCGAACATGCCGCCCATCAGGTGTTGTGAGCTGCCATTGCCCGAGGAGGCATAGTGCAACTTGTCGGGCTGCGCTTTGGCCAGCGCAATGAGCTCTCGCACATTGTTGGCGGCAACCTTGGGATGTGCGAGCAGAACGTAGGCCGAGTCCACCAGGCGGGTGATTGGGGTAAAAGACTTGATCGGGTCGTAGGGCAAGGTTTTGTAGATCGATGGGCTGATGGTGTGCGTGGTGGAAATCATCACCAGGGTGTAACCATCAGGCGCAGCCTTGGCCACTTCGGCAGTTCCGATGGTCGAACCCGCACCGGCTTTGTTCTCGATGACGAAGGACTGCCCCATGCTGACCGACAGCTTTTGTCCAAGCACCCGCGCGACCACGTCCGTAAAGCCGCCCGGTGCAAAAGGCACGATCAGCCGCACCGGCCGGTTGGGATAGTTCGCTTGCGCCAGCGCCACGGAGGTCAGCAGCGCGCCGCTGAGGCCAACCAGGAAAAATCGGATTTTTAGGAACATGGCTTACCCCTTGTAACTGGGTTCGGGCATAGTGAAGAAGTTGTGCAGGATGTTATAGACCATGAGATAGTTTTTTTGCTGAAAACTCGCGTGCGAGATACCCTGCATCATCACGAACTGCTTGTTAGAGTGCGGCAGTCGCTTGTAGTACTCGATCAAATCGTCAAAGCTGGCGATCCCGTCAAACTCGCCCCGCATGACCAGCGTCGCAACTTTGAGTTTGCCCGGATCGAGCAGCGGTAGCTTGGAGCACATATCCACGTAGGTACCGGTTGGCATCGAATCGTCGAGGGTCAGGATGGCATCGGCAAAAGCTTCGATGGTGGCATCGTCAGCGGTGCCTGGGTGATCCCGGTTGAAGATGCTGTGTACAAACGCACGGTCGATCGGGCGACGATTGCGGCTGATGAATTCGGGCAATTTTTTTCGGCGCTGCTCCAGGGTGGGGCTGTCGGTGCCTTTCCAGACGAAGGCATCCAGAGCGATTCGGGCCACCCGCTCGGGATGGCGCTCAGCGAAAAGACCTGCCTTGAGCGCACCGGAGGAAATGCCATACATCAGCAAAGGTTTGCCGCCGGTTTTCTCCAGCACATAAGCGGTGCCCACTGCCAGATCGTCTGCCCCGTTGCTGATATCGCAATTGATATCCCGGTGTTTGCTCGATCGGCCGTAGCCTTCGTTGTCCATGGTCCACGTGTCAAAGCCTCGCTCGGCGAACCAGTCCATCACCGAGGAGTGGGGCCGGCCCGGTACCGAAAGGTCGAAGGTGGGCTGGGAGGCCATGGAGGAGCCGTGCACAAAAAAGATCGTTCCGGCATGCGGCACGCGGGGCGATGCCTTTTTTTCCCACATAAACAATTTGACATCGCCCTTATGGACCCAATGCTCGTGCCCCCCGGACCATTTGACCGCACTCATGCACAACTCCTTGTGACCGACTGATGAAAGATGATTGAACTGCGACGATTGTGCAAGATTGCGCCGGCGGGTGCTCGGACTGGGTTTTTTGGCGCTTAGGGCTCAACGCATCATGCCCGGCAGCCACAGCGAGATGATGGGGAAAGCAATCAAAATGGCCAGCCGCACCACATCGGCCCAGACAAAGGGCCAGATACCCCGGTACAGGATGGCCAGATTGATGTTGGGCAACAAGGAGTTGAGGACGAAGAGGTTGAGTCCAACGGGCGGCGAAATCATGCCGATCTCCACGATGGTCACAATCAGAATGCCGAACCACACCGGATCAAAGCCCAGGCCAACGATCACCGGAAAGAAAACCGGGATGGTCAGCAGAACGATGGCCAGTTCTTCCATGATCATGCCCAGCAGCAGGTAGATGCCCATCATCACCACCACCACCAGGATGGGCGTGGGGCTGAACTGCACCACGAAGTCGCGCAGGTCGGCCGGCATGCTGGTGAAATTGACGAAGCTGGTGAAGACCATGGCGCCGATCAAGATGCTAAACAGCATGGCGGTGGTGCGCGCGCTCTCGACCAGAATATCGATCAACACCGATACGCTCAGGGTGCGGCGTGCCAGCGCAAAGATAAAGGCCCCGGCCGCCCCCACCCCTGCCCCCTCGGTGGCGGTGAACACGCCGCCGTAGATGCCGCCAATGACCAACCCGAACAGCAGGGCAACCCCCCAGATGCCCCGGATTGCCCTCAGCCGCTCGCCCCAGCTGAAGCGATCGGCTGGCGGGCCTGCCTGCGGATCGCGCCATGTGACCCAGACCACCGCCATGCACAAGCAGGCCATGGCGACCAGACCCGGAAGGATGCCGGCGACAAAAAGTTTGCCGATATCGGTCTCGGTGATGATGCCGTAGATCACCAACACCGTGGACGGCGGGATCAGGATGCCCAGGGTGCCGCCCGATGCAATCGCACCTGTGGCCAGCGTGTCTTTGTAACCGTGTCGCTTCATTTCCGGGTAGGCGACCCGGGACATGGTGGCGGCGGTCGCAATGGAAGAGCCACAGATCGAGCCGAATCCGCCCGAAGCGATCACCGTGGCCATGGCCAGACCGCCACGGCGGTGGCCGACAAAAGCGTTCGCAGCGGTGAACAGTTCGCGCGCCATTCCGGCCCGAGCCACCAAATTACCCATCAGAACAAACAGCGGTATGACCGAGAGCACATAGTGGAAGCCGGTTTCGAAAATCACCTGGCTGGTGCTGGCGAAAGAGGCGGGCCAGCCGCGCATCAGACCCAGCCCGGCAAAGCCGGCAATAGCCATGGCCAGGGCCAGCGGCACGCGCATGAAGGCCAGCAAGAAGACAGCTGCAAAGCCCAGTGCCGCCTCGATCATGGGGCCTCCTGGGCATCGCCTTGGCCGGACGGGGGGGGCGTCACCGCAAAAAGAAGATGGACCAGTGCCGTGGTCAGCAGCAGGGCCGCCATCAGCCAGGCCACGGGCGCCAAGGACAGTTGCAGGTGGATGGTGACATCGCCGTATTCAGCGAAGCGACGGGCGCGAAGACTCAGCAGGTAAGCCATCATGCCCAGGGTACCGGCGCATACCAGGTGCACCAGTCGTCCCTGCACGCCTTTAATCCAGGCCGGAAGGTAGGGGTCGAGGGTGTCAAAGACCACATGCTCTCCACGCCAAGACACCAGCGGCAGGGCGCCAAAGATCACCACCACCATCAGGATCTCGGTGATCTCCAGACTGCCGGGGATCGAGTTGTTGAGAAACTTGCGCCCTGTCACATCGAACAGCGTCAGCCACATGATGCTGAAAAGGGCGCTGGCCGCAGTCAGCCCCGTGGTCCAGTGCAAGATTTTTTCGAGGTTCTTTAGCATGCGGCTCCAGCCTATTCGAGCTGAAAAAACCGGCGGGGTTCTTACTGTCCCGCCGGTTGCCTGGAGGAGGCGCCTCAACAGGCCCTACAGGGCTCTACTTGAGCTTGGCGATTTCCGCCCGCAGTTCGGCCAGTACACCCTTGGCGTTTTTCAGGCCTTTGCCTTCGGCTGCAGCCACCCAGCGGTCTTCCAGGGCCGCTTGTTTGGAGCGAATTTCGCCCACAAACGCATCGTTTGCGGACACCCGCTGAACGCCTTGGGCCCTCTGCGCCTCGCGCGCGGCGGCATCGACCCGATCCCAGCCTTCGGCAAAAATGCGGGCGGCCGTTTCACCCGAGATTTTGTCCACGACCGCCTTGTCTTGCGCCGACAGACTGTTGTACTTGGCCGGATTCATCATGAAGACGAAGCTGGTGTTGTACAAGCCACCGGGAAACGTGGTGGCGTGTTTGATCATGCTGAGCTTGAAGGACGAGATGGATTCATCGGGAAAGAAGGTCCCATCCATGACGCCGGTGGACAAAAGCTCAAAAGACTCTGGGGCGGGCTTGAGGGTGGTGTTCCACCCCATGGCCTTGGACAGCTCGTTGATATTGCCGCCACCCACACGGAACTTCAGTGAGGCTGCATCAGCGGCCGAGAGTACCGGCTTCTTGCTGTTGAAGATGATTCCAGGTCCGTGGGTGAAGACGCCGAGTACCTTGACGCCCCGGTGTTCGCCCAAGGGCGCAAAGTATTTGTTGTAGATGCGCTGGTAGGCCACGGAGGTCAGCACCGAGCTGTCACCCAGGAACGGGAACTCGGCGACCTGCGTATTGATAAAGCGGCCGGGCGTGTAGCCATCGACGGTGAAGGAAATGTCGGCCAGGCCGTCGCGCACGGCGTCAAAGGTACCCGGCGGGGCTGTGACTGCTTTGGGCAGGATATTGCATTTCATACGGCCGCTGCTCTCCTTCTCGAGCAGCGAGCACCAATTCGCTTGCGACTGGCTCAGGGTGTGGCCCGGCGGGAGCCAGCTCGAGGCGGTGAAGACGGTCTGGGCAAACACCTGGCTGGCGCTCAGCAAGGTGGCGGCAAGGGCTAGAGATCGCAGTGTCATGAGGCTCTCCGTGGACGTGTTGTCGGTTCGCAAAAAGGGGTGGGCCGCAACAGGCCCGTCGGGCGAGCTTAGTCTACGCTGGGGAATTTGTGGCCCCTGAGTTTCCCTGATGGGTAGCGCTTCGGCTTGCCATCAGGGGTGTACCTACGGGTAAACTGGACCCACAGGGAGACGCATTCATGCTAGTGGAGCGCATCGAACACAAGTGGGTGTCTGCCTTCGTCCGCACCTTCGAGCTCTGCCGGGTTGAGGCGGGCCAAACCGCAGCGATTTTGGTGGAGACGCAGTCGCGGCGGGTTCTGGCCGATCTGGCCCGCCTGGCGCTTGAACAGTTGGGAGCCCGGGTTTTCGAAATCACGCTGACCTCGCCCCCCCTGAGCGCGCCCGCACCCGTGCGCTCGACCGGAGCCAGCGATGCGATGGGGCAACTCGCGCCGGTGGTGGCCGCTCTGGCCCGCGCTGACTTTGTGGTCGACTGTACCGTCGAGGGCCTGCTCCATGCGCCGGAGTTGCCGGCCATTTTGCAGGGGGTCGACGGTCGACGGCCGCGGCTCTTGATGATTTCCAACGAGCATCCCGAAATTCTCGAGCGCACCGCCCCTGACCCGGCGCTTGAGTCTGTGGTTCGCGCAGCCATGAAAAGGCTCAAGTCTGCGCGTCAGATGACCGTCACCTCCGCGGCCGGGACAGCGCTGCAGGTGAGCCTGGACCGCGCCGTGATCGGTGGGGTCTGGGGCTTTTGCGACAAACCCGGCATGGTCTCGCATTGGCCCGGGGGCTTGGCCCTGGCCTTCCCGGCCGCCGGCAGTGTGCACGGCCGTTTGGTGCTCGCCCCGGGCGATGTGAATCTGACGTTCAAGCGATATCTGCGCGACCGGATCATCCTGACCGTCGAAAACGACAGCGTGGTGGCCATCGAGGGGCAGGGCGTGGATGCCGACATGATGCGCAGCTACTGGAAAGCCTGGGAAGACGCTGAGGGCCACAGGGCTTGCTATGCGGTTTCACATGTGGGATTTGGTCTCAATCGGGCCGCCCGTTGGGATGCCCTGACTTTCTACGACAAGCGCGATTGCAATGGCACTGAGTTGCGTGCCTTTGCTGGCAATTTTTTGTACTCGACCGGCGCTAATGAGGTGGCCGGGCGGCACACGCTGGGACACTTCGACTTGCCCATGCGTGGTTGCACCATCGCGCTCGATGGCCTGGCGATCGTTCAAGATGGCGTACCCATCCTGTCGGCCTGATCATGAGAACGGCCGCAGCGCAGCTTCTATTGCAGGTACCTCAGGCGCCGGACATCGGCAGCGCCGTGCGCAGTCGGCGCTTATGGTTTGAAGGGGAGATTTGTGACTGACAACCCAATGCCCATTTGCGGTGACGACTACCCGCTGACCGTCAAGCAGAAGGCTTTGATGACGCTGGCTCGCCGTCTTGGTCGCGAGAGTTTCGCGCCCAGGGCGGCCCAACTCGATCGCGATGCGCAATTTCCCTTCGAAAACTACGCCGACATGCGCCGGGCGGGCCTGCTTGGCCTTTGCGTTCCCGAGGGTCACGGAGGGCACGGGGCCGATTACGCGACCTACGCACTGGTGTCGGCCGAAATAGGCCGTTATTGCGGTGCCACCGCCCTGACCTTCAACATGCATGTCTGCACCACGCTGTGGAGTGGCTTGCTGTCTGAGGATTTGGACATGAGTGACGAGCAGCGGGCGGCCCACCGTGCCTGCCAGCAAATTCACTTTACCCGGGTGGTCGGTGAGGGCGCGATTTACGCGCAGCCTTTTTCCGAGGGAGGTGCTGCTGCATCTGGCGCTGCGCCATTTGGCACCACGGCCGTGCGGGTCGACGGCGGCTGGCGCATCAGCGGTAAAAAAATCTTCGCATCGCTCTCCGATGCCGCCGATTACTTCGGGGTCTTGTGCACCGAGAAGAAGCCCGATGCCCCGTTGTCGCGGCGCGATACTCTTTACTTGGCGATCCCTCGCCAGGCCCCGGGGCTGACTGTCGAGGGGTCATGGGATCCTCTGGGCATGCGAGCCACCGTCTCGCGCAACTTGGTGTTCGAGGATGTATTTGTGCCCGACGAGGCCGCGCTGATGCCGCAAGGCTTGTATTTCCAGGCGGCCACGCGCTGGCCGCACATGTTCATGACCTTGTCACCCACCTACATGGGCATTGCGCAGGCGGCCTACGACTTCACCGTGGCTTATCTGCGCGGCGAGATCGCGGGCACCGGTCCGGTCAAGCGCCGACAGTTCGCCACCAAGCAGATTGCCGTGGCCGAGATGTTTATCAAGCTCGAGCAGACGCGCAATCTGTTCCTGCGGGCAATTGAAGACGCCAAGGTCGATCCGAGCAAATCTTCACGCCTGCGGGCTTATGCGGCGCAGTACACCATCATGGAGAACGCGCAAGACCTTGCGCGCTTGGCTATACGCACCTGTGGTGGCCAGTCCATGCTCAAGAGCCTGCCGCTCGAACGCCTGTATCGCGATGCCCGTTGCGGCTCGCTGATGTTGCCCTGGACCGCTGAACTGTGCATGGATCGCATTGGGCGCGAAGCCCTTTACGAGCCCGGTGAAGCCGACGCGTGATGACGCATCGGGAATCGAGCCCGCTGGCCGCGCGCCTGGCAGAACTGGCCTTGTCCCAGCCCGATCGTCTGGCCCTGGTTTTCCGGGGTGATGATGCCTCGGCCGGCCGATCGTCTTATCGCTATGCCGAACTGTGGCAACGCGTCGAGGCCATCACGACCGAGTTGCAATCGCTCTGGGGCCTGCAGCCCGGGGACCGTTTGGCCTGGCTGGGCCTCAACCATGAATTGCAACTGATCACTTTGATCGCCTGCGCCCGGCTGGGCGCCGTCTTCTTGCCGCTCAATGTCCGTCTGGCGTTGCCGGAAGTTCAGCAGATTCTGGACGATGCCCGGCCGGTGTTGTTGATTCACGATGCCATGCACACTTCGATGGCGCAGGCTTTGCGATGTAAAAGTCTGAAGACCCTGCCGCTTCAAACTCTGGGAACCGGCGCAAGAAACGGCCCTGCGACGCTGCCCCTTTTGAGGGGTCAAGAGCCCGTGCTGGTGGTCTATACCTCGGGGACCACCGGACGGCCCAAGGGTGCGGTACACACGCAGGCGGCGTTGATGGCCAACGCGCGCGCCAGTGCGTGGGCCCACGAGTTCACCTCGGAGGACAGGGTGCTGTCTTGTCTGCCGCTCTTTCATGTCGGGGGTTTGTGTATTCAAACCTTGCCGGCCCTCATGGCGGGGGTGGAGGTGGTTCTGCACCCGCGCTTTGACCCGGGGGCCTGGCTCGATGAACTGGCCCTGAGTCGGCCGACCCTGTCTTTGCTGGTTCCGGCCACCCTTCGCGCCTTGTTCGAGCACCCGCGCTGGTTGCAGACTTCGCTGCAGGGTTTGCGCGGCATCATGACGGGCTCGTCTATCGTGCCGCTGGAGTATTTGCAGACCCTTCATGCGCGCGGCGTTCCGGTCGGGCAGGTCTACGGCACCACGGAGACCGGGCCGGTCTCTGTAGTCCTGCCTCTGGCTGAAGCAGTGGCGCGCGAGGGCAGCGTAGGCTGGCCGCACCCGCGGGCCGAGGTCAGGATCGTGGATGCGCAGGGGCGCGAGGTGGCCGATGGTCAGACTGGGGAAGTGTGCATTCGTGCTGACAACCTGATGGCAGGGTATTGGAACAACCAAGGGTGTGAGGGTTTGGGTCTGCAGGACGGGTGGTTTCATTGCGGCGATCTGGGCAGCCGCGCTGCCGATGGTTGCATCACTATCGTGGGCCGTTCCAAGGACATGATCATCTCCGGGGGCGAGAACATCTATCCGGCTGAGATCGAAAACCTGTTGGTGTCGATGCGCGGTCTTGCCGAGTGCGCTGTGGTGGGCTTGCCCGATGCGCGCTGGGGCGAGGTGCCGGTTCTGGTGCTGGTGCGATCGCCTGGGGCCGAGGGGGAAGATTTGCAGGCCGAGGCGGTCTTGGCCTATCTGGCCGAACGCATCGCCCGATTCAAGCTGCCGCGCCGGGTGGTTTTTTTGGACAGCCTGCCCAAGAGCGCCTTGGGCAAGGTGCAAAAGCCGGCCCTCCAAGCGCAGCTCGCCCGCAGTAACCCGGCTTGAGCGCTCAGAGCGCTTGCGTCGGCACCCTTGGCATCAGGCCTGACTGAGTTGACGCACCCCGGCCAGCACGTGGCTGAGGGACTTGAATTCGCGGGCCACGCGCTCGAGGAAGGCATCGAAGGGCCGTGAGGCCACCGCGGCGTGCGTGTAGGCGATCTGGCCCATGCGTTGGTAGTAGTCGCGCGAGACCAACCGGGCCCGCTTGACATTCCAGGCGTCAACGAAGAGGCAGCTGTCGCCGATGTCGCGGTAGTCGGTGGCACTGCGAGCGCGTCCGAGTTCCAGGCAGATGATTTCTGGCGGCATTTTTTGGGCATTGCGGAAGTTGCGTGCCATCATGTGCACAAGATAGGACTCGAGCTCTTCATCAAGCATCAGGAGGGTCTTGCCCTCGGCGGCCATCACCATCTCCCAACTGGCCTTGATATAGGGTTGCCAATCCATATGCGCTCCTCTTAGCCTTGCCAGGCAAGTTAAACCCACCTGGCCGGTTTGTCGAGTTCGCCGGGCTCGGTGTTTGCCGCTATTGCGAGCTGCGCCTGTGTGCCGTACAAAGAGAGTTTGGCTTGCGCGGGTGTTGGCCCCGTGCGCAGCCGGGGCGCACCCGAGTCTTTATTTTTTGTAAGGTCTGCTGCCTCTGCGAAGGCTTTGCGCCATCATGGCGCATGGCCGAGGCTTCGTTGATCAGCTTGTCTGCTGCGCAGGCGCAGATGCACACCTTGCTCAAGGCCGGCTTCAGTGACGACGGTGCGGTGGTACGGCTGCTCGACAGTTTGTTGCAACTGGCGCACGCGCTCAAGGCCTCGGATTTGCATCTTGAGCCCTATGACGGGGTCTACCGCATCCGTGTCCGCATCGACGGTCAGCTGCAGGAGTGGTTGCAGCCCCCGCCGGTGCTGCGCGACCGCTTGTCCTCGCGTATCAAGGTGCTCGCCCGACTCGACATTGCAGAGAAGCGTTTGCCGCAGGACGGCCGCTTGCGCTTGGCCTTGCCTTCAGGCCGATCGGCCGATTTGCGCATCAGCACCCTGCCCACGGTCCATGGCGAGAAGGTGGTGGTGCGCTTTATTGATGCCGCGCCGGAGCGTCTGGAGCTTGAGGCTCTGGGTTACGAGGCCGAGCAGTTGCAGGCGCTCACGCAGGCTTTGGCCCGACCGCACGGCATGGTGCTTGTCACCGGGCCGACCGGGGCGGGCAAGACGCTGTCCATGTACAGCTGCCTGCAACAACTCAACCGGCCCGGTATCAATATTTGCACCGCTGAGGACCCTTGCGAAATCAATTTGATGGGCATCAATCAGGTCAGCATCCACGAAAAAGCGGGCTTGACGTTCGCCTCGGCTCTGCGCGCCTTTTTGCGTCAGGACCCCGATGTCATCATGATCGGCGAAATTCGCGATCTGGAAACCGCCGACATGGCGCTCAAGGCGGCGCAGACCGGGCATCTGGTGTTTTCCACCTTGCACACCAATGACGCCCCTTCGACTTTGCTGCGGTTGAGGCAGATTGGTGTGGCTCCTCACAACATCGCCGCCAGCGTGGTGCTGGTGACAGCGCAGCGCCTGCTGCGTCGGCTGTGCGTGCATTGCCGCCAGCCGGTGACCGTATCGGAGACTTGGCAGCGTCAAGCGGCTTGCCCTCAAGAGGTGATTGAGGCCGATGGACCGATCTTTCGCCCCCGGGGCTGCGATTTCTGTCACGGCGGCTACCTGGGCCGCATTGGTGTGTTCCAGGTCATGCCGGTCAGCGCGGCCATGGGCGAGATGGTTCTGCGCGAGGCCAGTGCCGCCGATATGGCACGGCAGGCGGCTGCCGAGTCGGTGATGAGCTTGCGTCAGGCGGCATGGCGCAAAGTTAAACTGGGGTTGACCAGTCTTGATGAAGTTCTGGCCCACACCCATGCCTAGCCCCATCTCTGCCTTTGCTTGCGGCCCCGCGCCGGGCGGGGGCCAGGCGTGAGCGCTTCGCAGCTCCTGTCTTTCGATTGGTCGGGCCGTGATGCGCAAGGCCGGCTGCAGCGCGGCCGCAGCCAGGCCGGAGGCGACAACCAGTTGCGCGCCTTGCTGAGGCGGCGCGGTCTGCAAGCCATTGAAGTGCAAGCGGTGCCTCGGCCGCGCCAGCGCAAGCCCTCGGCGGCTGATGTCGCGCGATGGACCCGGCAGTTGGCTGCATTGCTGCGCGCCGGTCTGCCCCTGATCGATGCGCTACAGATGATGGCGCGCACCCAGGACCAGGCCGGCCTGTCGTCGGTGGGGGAGTCTATCTGCACGGACCTGCGAGATGGCCAGCCCCTTTCCTCGGCACTGCAGCGCCACGAGCCTGTGTTTGGCCACTTGTTCATCGCCTTGGTGCAGGCTGGGGAGACCAGCGGCCGGCTCGACCTGATGCTCGAGCGCCTGGCCAGTCATCAAGAGAAAACCCAGGCACTGGCGCGCCGCGTTCGCTCGGCCCTGGCCTATCCGGCCGTGGTGCTCACGGTGGCGGTGGCTGTACTGGTGGTGATCATGGTGTTTGTGGTGCCCGCTTTCGAGAATGTATTTGCCGCCTTCGGGGCCGAACTGCCTTGGGCCACCCAAATGGTCATCGGCTTGAGCCGCGCCTTGGTGTATCAGGGCCCATTCCTGTTGGGTGCAGCCCTGGTCTTGGTCATCTTGCTGATGGGAGCTTGGCGGCGCAGTCCGGCTTTTGTGCAGGCGGTCGATACCTTTTTCTTGGGGTTACCGGTCTGGGGGCGGCTCTTGCAGGAAGCTGCGCTGGCGCGCTGGAGTCGTACTCTGGCGACCCTGCTGGCGGCCGGATTGCCGCTGGCCCAGGCGCTGCAATCGGTGCGCGGTGCTTGCGGGCACCGCGCCCATGCACAGGCCACTGACCGGCTGCGCGAGGAAATCGAGCGCGGCAGCAGCTTGCATGCGGCACTGGCGCGCGAGCCTTGGTTCCCGCCGCTGCTGCAGCAGATGTGCGCCGTGGGGGAGGAGTCGGGAACGCTCGATCACTTGCTCGAGAAGGTTGCAGATTTTCAGGAGGCCGCCCTCGACGAACGCTTGGAGCGACTGGCCAGCCTGATCGAGCCGGTCACGGTCTTGTTGCTCGGACTGATCGTAGGCGCTTTGGTTCTCTCTTTGTACCTGCCGGTGTTCCAGATGGGGCAGATCGTATGAGCCAGGCTTGGGTGCTCTTGGGGGCCGCGCTGCTGGGCCTGATCTTGGGCAGCTTTGGTCTGGTGTTGGTGCATCGTCTGCCGCGCATGATGGAGCGGCAGTGGGACCGCGAGGCCAGAGACTGGCTGACCGAGCGAGACCGGGCATGGGTTGAGCCTGAGGCGCGGGAGCATGCGCCATACAACCTGGCTCGACCGGGTTCGCATTGCCCGGCCTGTGGGCACCGACTGCCTTGGTACGAATTGATTCCGCTGCTGAGCTACTTTCTCTTGCGCGGCCGCTGCAGTGCCTGTGCGCAGCCGATAGGCTGGCGCTCGCCCGTGCTGGAGTTGGCGGTGGCTGGCTTGTGCGCGGCCTGTGTCTGGCGCTGGGGGTTGCAAGTGCAGGCCCTGGCGTGGGCCGGGTTTGGTTTTGTCCTGTTGGTTCTCGCTTGTATAGATTGGGACACCCAGCTCCTGCCCGATAGCCTGACGCTGCCCTTGATCTGGGCCGGTCTGATCACCACGGCCCTGGGTTGGACCGGGCTGGATCTGCAGACTTCGCTCTGGGGTGCCGTGGTGGGGTATCTTCTGCTCTGGGCGGTGCACCACATATTCCTGGGCGTCACCGGCCGGCAGGGCATGGGAGAGGGCGATTTCAAGCTCTTGGCCGCTCTGGGAGCCTGGCTGGGATGGCCAGCGCTCACGCCCTTGATGCTGATCGCCTCGGTTGGGGGCTTGGTGCTGGGCCTGTCCCTCAGAGCAGCCGGGCGCTTGCAGCCGGGCGAACCCTTGCCTTTCGGGCCGGCGCTGGCCCTGGCCGGCGGCGTTCTGATGTTCTGGCCTGAGCGCGATCGCGCGTGGCTGTGGTTTTGAAGGATGAGGGCATGCAGCAAGCCAAGGCGTTTCGTATCGGACTGACGGGCGGCATCGGCAGTGGCAAGAGCACAGTGGCGGCTGGGTTGATCAGCCTCGGGGCTGTGGGGATCGATGCCGATGCCATAGCCCGCCGCCTCACTGCCCCCGGTGGGGCGGCCATGCCGGCGATCTCCCAGGTCTTCGGGGCGCGCTATGTCGGCGCGGACGGTGCTCTGGACAGGCAGGCCATGCGCGAGCTGGCTTTCGGCGATCCGCAGGCCCGCGAACGGCTTGAGGCCATCGTCCATCCTCTGGTGTCGCAGGAGACCGAGCGACAGGCCCTGGAGGCTTTGGCGGCCGGTGCGGCCTGTCTGGTTTTTGATGTGCCGTTGCTGGTGGAATCGGGTCGGCGCTGGCGCAGTCAGGTTGATGCGGTGCTGGTGATCGATTGCAGCGTGCAGACCCAGATCGAGCGAGTCGTGGCTCGAAGCGGCTGGACCCGCGAAGCGGTTGAGCGTGTGATGGCGCAGCAGGCCTCCCGCGAGCGGCGGCTTGCGGCGGCCGACGCCTGCTTGTTCAACGAAGGCATCACGCTCGACGCACTGCAACAGCAGGTGGCGCAGGTCTGGCGACACTTCGGGCTATCATCCCGAGATTGACTCGATCGGTTTCGGGGCGTCTTGCCGTGATCCAGTACGAATTTCCCTTCAACGAGCGCATCCGGACCTACCTGCGGCTGGAGCACCTCTTTTTCAGGCTCGGTGACCTGATGGGCCGCAACTCGGCCACCGATCATCATTTCGCCATCACCACCTTGTTCGAGATTCTGGAGGTGGGTGCCCGCTCTGACTTGCGCACCGACGTGCTCAAGGACCTGGACAAGCAAAAGTCCCTGGTGGCCGGCTATCGAGGCAACCCGGCCATTTCCGAGAAGGCACTCGAGCAGGTGCTCACTCACCTCGACACCTGCCTGAGCGCCTTGCGCGATCAATCGGGCAAGCTCGGTCAGTCCCTGACCGAGGTGGACTGGCTCATGAGCTTGCGCAGCCGGGCCAATATTCCGGGCGGTACCTGCGAGTTTGACCTGCCGGCCTACCATGCCTGGCGACACAGGGAAGCGGCTGATCGGCGAGCCGACCTGAAACGATGGATCGAAGCTTTGCTGCCGCTGGCCGAGTCGGTCGGGCTGCTGCTCAAGCTCTTGCGTGACTCGGGCGTGCCGCAGAAGGTCCTGTGCGCGGGTGGGCACTACCAGCAAAACCTTCCCCAGGGCCGCACCTTCCAGCTGATGCGACTGCGTATCGACCCGGCCCTGGGGCTGTTTCCTGAGGTGAGTGGGAACCGGCTTGTTGTCTCTGTGCGTCTTATGACAATCGTTGACGGTCAGCGGGTGCAATCCTCCAGCGAGGACGCTCCCTTGGAAATCACGCTCTGTTCCTGAGCGTCAGCGCCTCGATCCTGCGCTTGGCCATGAGTTCTGCTCCAGACGCTGACCCCTCGGTACGCAAAGTCAGGTGTCCGGCCTGCGCAGGGCCCAGCCTGTTCAGCCCCGACAACCCACATCGTCCTTTCTGTTCGGCGCGTTGCAAGGGCGTCGATCTGGGTGCCTGGGCGAGCGAGCAGTTCCGCCTGTCAGCCCGGGTGCCGACCGACGAGTCCGCAGAGCCGCCCCTGCAGTAGCCTTGGGCTGACCGCTGCTCGGACACAAAAAAACCGCGGGGCTTGGCGCCGCGCGGCTGGTTGGCAGGGTCTGTTCAGACTCAACTGCCTGAGGGTGTGAGCAGTTGCTGCAGTTCGCCGCTTTCGTACATCTCCATCATGATGTCAGAGCCGCCGACGAATTCGCCCTTCACATAGAGCTGGGGGATGGTGGGCCACTGGCTGTAGTCTTTGACGCCCTGGCGGATAGCATCATCTTCGAGGACATTGACCGTCAGCGGCTTGTTGACGCCACAGGCGCGCAAAATTTGTATGGCCCGGCCGGAAAAACCGCACATCGGAAACTGGGCCGTCCCCTTCATGAACAGGACCACTTCGTTTCCTTTGACAAGCTGGTCGATGCGTTGCTGGGTGTCGCTCACGGTCATACCTCCAAAAGAAGGCCAGATTATCAGCCCTGCGGCCCGACCCGGCACAGTCGGCCAGAGCGTGGGGTCTTTGTGCGGCTGCGCAAAGGGCCTGGGTCAGCCTCGCTGGCCGCCGCTACAGCGCTCGATGCCGGCCAAATCGGCGCGCGACTGCACTTTTTGAAAGCCGGCTCGGGCCAGCAGTCTGCTCACCGCCGCGGCCTGGTCGTGGCCGTGCTCGAGCAGCAGCCAGCCGCCCGGCACCAAGCGTGAGGGCGCCTGGCTGATCAGTGCCGACAGGGCATCGAGACCGCTTGCCCCGGCGGTCAAGGCCTCGGCAGGCTCGTGACGCAAGGCGGGCAGGTGCGGGTCGCCTTCGGCGATGTAGGGCGGGTTGCTCACGATCAGCTCGAAAGGTCCGGCGATGCCCTCCAGCCAATAGCCTTGCCGCCAGGTGATGGCCAGTTTCAGGCGCGCGGCATTGGCCCGTGCCACGGTCAGGGCGGCGCTGCTGGCATCGAGACCGCCCACAGTCCAGCCGGGCCTTTGATGCTTGAGGGCCAGGGCCAGTGCCCCGCTACCGGTGCCCACATCGATCACCCGGGACCGTGAAGGCAGCTCCAAATCCAGGGCCCAGTCGACCAGGGTTTCGGTGTCCGGCCGGGGGATCAGCACCCGCCGGTCGACATGGAGTTCGAGCCCGTAAAACGCCTGCTGCCCGGTCAGATAGGCCAGCGGCTCGCCCCGGCCGCGCCGGCGGCACAAGCGGTGGTAGCGATGCAGCGAGTCGGTGGCCACGGTGTCCTCATCATGGGCGATGAGCCAGGCCCGGTCGTGCTCGCGACCCAGCGCATGCAGGAGCAGTACGGCCGCCTCGCGCCGGTCCACACCTGCGCCCGCGGCCCAGGCCAGGGCCTGGGCCACCTTCATGCGCTGGCCTCTTCGAGTTCGGCCAGCCGCTCTGCCCCGCGCGCCACCTGCAGCGCGGCGATCACTTCGTCGAGCTGGCCTTCGAGGATCAGCTGGAGTTTGTAGAGGGTCAAGCCGATGCGGTGATCGGTCAACCGTCCCTGCGGAAAGTTGTAGGTGCGAATGCGGTCACTGCGGTCGCCGCTGCCCACCAGACCTTTGCGCAAGGCCGCATCCTTGGCGGCACGTTCGCTGCGCTCGCGCTCTTGGATGCGGGCGGTGAGCACCTGCAGCGCCTTGGCCTTGTTGCGGTGTTGGCTGCGGTCGTCCTGACACTCGGCCACGATACCGGTGGGCAGGTGGGTCACACGCACCGCCGAGTCGGTTTTGTTCACATGCTGACCGCCGGCGCCCGAGGCGCGGAAGGTATCGATGCGCAAATCGGCCGGGTTGAGAGCGACTGCAGCGGTCTCATCGGGCTCGGGCAACACCGCCACGGTACAGGCGCTGGTGTGTATGCGGCCTTGTGCCTCGGTCACCGGGACACGCTGCACCCGATGACCGCCCGATTCGAACCTCAGCTTGCCGTAAGCCCCCGTGCCCCGCTCGTCCGGCTGGGCCTCGATGCGCAGCACGGCCTCCTTGACACCACCGAGCTCGGCCGGGGACTGGCTGATGAGCTCGCAGCGCCAGCCGCAGCGCTCGGCATACCGGCTGTACATACGCAGCAAATCGCCGGCAAACAGTGCCGATTCATCTCCGCCTGTGCCGGCGCGGATTTCGAGGAAGGCGGCACGCGCATCGTCCGGGTCGCGTGGAATGAGCATGAGCTGCAGCTGCGCATCAAGATCGGCGATATCGGCCCGCGCGGCGCTGACCTCTTCGGCCGCCAGATCGCGCATGTCGGGCTCCTCCAGCATCGCCTGGGCCTGTGCCAAATCGTCCTCGCGTCGCTGGAGCCGCTGGTATTGCGTCACCACCGCTGCGGCCTCGGCGTGCTCACGCGAGAGCTTGCGATAACGTTCGAGATCGTTCACCACATCCGGGGCGGCCAGCAACGCGTCGAGCTCTTGCAGTCGCAGCAGCTGGCGATCGAGGCGGGCGCGAAGGAAATCTTTCATGGCGTGACAGAGGGCGGGGGAGGGAGCGCGGCTCCCGGACGGGTGGAGCCCGGGGCGGACCGTTGGGTCGCCAGGGGCGGTCGGCCAACGTCGCTAAAGCCCGTTGGGATCGCGTTGCCCGCGCAGGAAGAGGCGACTGACCGTCTGGGCGGTATTTTCCAGATGCTCGCCTTGGCTGCCGTGCAACTCGGCCATCGCCCCATGCAGCATTTTTTGTGTCAGTCCTTTGGACAAGGACTCCAGCACCGCTTCGACCGACTCGCCTTTGGCGAGCATCTTGCGGGCCCGGGCCAGCTCAAGAGCGCGCCACTGATCGGCCTGGGCGTTGAGTTGCTGGATCAGGGGCACAGCGGCGCGCTGCTGCATCCAGTGCAGGAAGTTTTGCACGCCTGCATCGATGATGACCTCGGCCTGGGCCACCGCCGCTTGACGGTTGTCCTTGCCCACTTGCACTACGCGGGCCAAGTCATCGACGGTGTAGAGGTAGACATCCTGAAGCTTTTTCACCTCGGGCTCGATGTCGCGGGGCACGGCCAGATCAACCATGAACATGGGCCGGCGTCGCCGCTCCTTGAGCGCGCGCTCAACGGCCCCCAGCCCGATGATGGGCAGGGTGCTGGCGGTGCAACTGATAACCGCATCGAACTGCCCCAGGCGGCTGGGCAGCTCGGCCAGCGCCATCACCTCCGCGCCAAAGCGCCCGGCCAGCTTTTCGCCGCGCTCGAGCGTCCGGTTGGCGATCGCCATGGATTTGGGGCCCTTGGCGGCAAAGTGGGTGACCGCCAGATCGATCATCTCGCCGGCGCCGACGAACAGCACGCGGATCTTGCCCACGTCCTCAAAGATTTGTCCGGCCAGCCGCACGGCCGCGGCGGCCATGCTGATGCTGTGCGACCCCACCTCGGTGCTGCTGCGCACTTCCTTGGCCACCGCGAAGGAGCGTTGAAAGAGCTGATGCAAGGTGGTGCCCATGGCGCCAGCCTCGTCGGCCGCGCGCACCGCTTCCTTCATCTGTCCGAGAATCTGCGGCTCGCCCAGCACCATCGAGTCCAGGCCGCTGGCCACCCGGAAGGCGTGTCGGGCCGCATCCCCGTCGTGCAGGGTATAGGTGTGCTGGTGCAGGGCCTCGGCCGAGACGCCGCCGCTGCGGGCCAGCCAGTCCAGCGTGGGTTGGACTTCCGCCTGCTCGCTGGCGCAGTAGATTTCGGTACGGTTGCAGGTAGACAGCAGGGTCGCTTCGGGCTGACGCTGCAGGGTCGATCTCAGTCCCTGCAAGGTGGGCGCAATTTGATCGAGGGCGAAGGCGAAGCGACCCCGCAGGTCGAGCGGTGCCGTTTGATGATTCAGCCCGAGGGCCCAGACAGGCATGTCTTAATTATAAATTTGGCGCAACTTTCAGCAAATTGCGCGATCAGATATGTCAATTTAAATTGACATCGTCAAAGAAAAATACGGGTATACCCTTGATTCGGCGGCTTAGGCCGGGTTTCGAGCCCCGAGGGCCGGGTCTACCGGTTGCGTTCTAATGGGGTCTTCGTCGCCCTGTGGCGATCGCCTTCGTCCGGTTTATGACGGCTTATCTGCTCTGCGTCCACGTTCTCAACTTGCTGGCGCCAGCCGTGGTGCTGGCGGCGCTCATGGCTGTGCTGGCCCCGCGCTTGCCCGGCTGGACAGGCGTGCGGCCCGCGGTGCTGTCCTGGCAGGCCCGCTTCGCTTGGGGCCTGCTGATCAATCTGCTGGTGATCGTCGGCGGCTTGCTGATGGGCTCGCCCGGCAAGATACAAACCTATGTCGCGATGCTCATGGCCTCGGGCCTGGCGCAGTTTCTGATGCTGCGGGGATGGCGGACGTAGCTTCTGGGTTTTTGCCACGAAGTCTGGCGGGTCTCTGTTGGAGTGGGCGGGGCCCAAACGAGCCCCTGCGGTAACATCTGAAAACCTTAGAGTTGCCTGAAAAAACCGCCTGTCCCGCCGGGCGCGAAAGCTCGCCGTCCCGCCCATGAATGCCCCCGCCTCGACCCATCTCCTCAGCCCGCCCGCCGCCTCTGTGGGCGCTGCGGTAGGCGAGCAGGGCTCAAGAATCCGCGAGATCCCCTACAACTACACCTCGTTTTCTGACCGTGAGGTGGTCATCCGCGTGCTCGGCCCGGGTGCCTGGGACTTGCTCAACCGATTGCGCGACGAGCGCCGCACCGGCCGCTCGGCTCGCATGCTTTATGAGGTCCTGGGCGATATCTGGGTGGTGCAGCGTAACCCTTATCTGCAGGACGACCTGCTCGACAACCCCGACCGCCGACGCCTGCTGGTCGAGGCGTTGGAGCACCGTCTGGGCGAGGTGCAAAAGCGCCGCACCCCCGAGCAGGATGCTGAGCGCGACCGCATCGTCGGGCAGCTGATGGATCTGGCCCGCGCGGCGGTGGAACGTTTTGCCCAGGCCTTCGAGGAGATCGCGCAACTGAGGCGTCAAACCGAGAGGAAGCTGCGCAAGTACACCGACAAGGACAACATCAAGTTCGACGGGCTCTCGCGTGTCTCCCACGTCACCGATGCCACCGACTGGCGGGTGGAGTATCCCTTTGTGGTGCTCACGCCTGACACCGAGGCCGAGATGGCCGGGCTGGTTCAGGGCTGCATCGAGCTGGGCTTGACCATCGTGCCGCGCGGCGGCGGCACCGGCTACACCGG